>NZ_PTRG01000003.1:0-411780 GCF_002965765.1 Escherichia sp. MOD1-EC6819
AGGCCTGCCGCCAGCGTTCAATCTGAGCCATGATCAAACTCTTCAATTTAAAAGTTTGATGCTCAAAGAATTAAACTTCGTAATGAATTACGTGTTCACTCTTGAGACTTGGTATTCATTTATCGTCCGAGGACGTTAAGAATCCGTATCTTCGAGTGCCCACACAGATTGTCTGATAAATTGTTAAAGAGCAGTTGCGACGCGGCTTTCAGCTCACTGTCGCGAGGTGGCGTATATTACGCTTTCCTCTTTCAGAGTCAACCCTGAATTTCAGAATTTTTCTCTTCAACCGAACCGGCTGTTTGTGTGAAGTGATTCACATCCGCCGTGTCGATGGAGGCGCATTATAGGGAGTCGTTTCAGGAAGACAAGCGGAAAAATGCATTTTTATTTCAACCGCTCATCTTTTAATCATTACGCCGGTTTTTGCTGCTTTTTTATCGCTTGCGGCAGGTCTGCCAGGCTATTTAACACCCAATCCGCCGCGTTTTCTGCTTCAGGCGTAATAGGTTTACCCGTACGCACCAGCACTTTTGTTCCGACGTTCGCCGCAGCCGCTGCCTGCATATCTTCTAATTTATCGCCCACCATATAAGAAGCGGCCATATCAATATGCAAATAATCGCGTGCCGACAACAGCATCCCTGGATGCGGTTTACGGCAATCGCAGACCTGGCGAAACTCTTCAACACTACCCTGCGGATGATGCGGGCAATAATAGATGCCATCCAGATCGACATCGCGGTCTGCCAGCGACCAGTCCATCCACTCGGTCAGCGTTTCAAACTGTGCTTCAGTAAATTTACCGCGAGCAATGCCAGACTGGTTGGTTACTACCACCAGCGCAAAGCCCATTTTTTTTAGCTCGCGCATGGCGTCAATAACACCATCGATAAATTCAAAGTTGTCGATCTCATGGACATAGCCGTGATCGACATTAATGGTGCCATCACGGTCAAGAAAAATTGCGGGTACGCTCTTCGCCACCTTTTATAGCTCCTTAATAAGGCATGTGACGCTAGTATCGCATGTTTCGACCAGCAAGAAAGTGCTCTTCGCATAAACCTGATTGATTTAGACGTCTGGATGCCTTAACATCCATTTCATTGACGGCGTTGCCCGTTCCAGGCATTCGAAATGCCACGACTAACTTAATGACGATAATAAATAATCAATGATAAAACTTTCGAATATCACCAAAGTGTTCCACCAGGGCACCCGCACCATCCAGGCGTTGAACAACGTCAGCCTGCATGTGCCAGCTGGACAAATTTATGGCGTTATCGGTGCCTCAGGCGCGGGTAAGAGTACGCTTATACGTTGTGTAAACCTGCTGGAGCGCCCAACCGAGGGTAGCGTGCTGGTCGATGGCCAGGAACTGACTACGTTGTCAGAATCCGAGCTGACTAAAGCTCGCCGCCAGATTGGTATGATTTTCCAGCATTTTAACCTGCTCTCTTCGCGTACTGTTTTTGGCAACGTGGCTCTGCCGCTGGAGCTGGACAATACACCGAAAGACGAGATCAAACGTCGCGTGACGGAATTGCTGTCATTGGTTGGTCTTGGCGATAAGCATGATAGCTACCCGTCGAATCTTTCCGGTGGGCAGAAACAGCGTGTGGCGATTGCCCGTGCGTTAGCCAGCAATCCCAAAGTATTGCTGTGTGATGAAGCCACCAGCGCGCTGGATCCGGCAACCACACGTTCTATTCTCGAACTGCTGAAAGACATCAACCGCCGTCTGGGTTTGACGATTCTGTTGATAACCCACGAAATGGACGTTGTGAAGCGAATTTGTGATTGCGTGGCGGTCATCAGCAATGGCGAACTGATCGAGCAGGACAAGGTAAGTGAAGTGTTCTCGCATCCGAAAACGCCGCTGGCGCAAAAATTTATTCAGTCGACTCTGCATCTGGATATCCCAGAAGATTATCAGGAACGTCTGCAAGCGGAGCCATTCACTGACTGCGTACCGATGCTGCGCCTGGAGTTTACCGGTCAGTCGGTAGATGCCCCACTGCTTTCTGAAACTGCGCGTCGTTTCAACGTTAATAACAACATTATTAGCGCGCAGATGGATTACGCCGGTGGCGTTAAGTTCGGCATCATGTTGACTGAAATGCACGGCACACAACAAGATACGCAAGCCGCCATTGCCTGGCTGCAGGAACACCATGTAAAAGTAGAGGTACTGGGTTATGTCTGAGCCGATGATGTGGCTGCTGGTTCGTGGCGTATGGGAAACGCTGGCAATGACCTTCGTATCCGGTTTTTTTGGGTTTGTGATTGGTCTGCCGGTTGGCGTCCTGCTTTATGTTACTCGTCCGGGGCAAATTATTGCTAACGCGAAGCTGTACCGTACCGTTTCAGCGATTGTGAACATTTTCCGTTCCATCCCGTTCATTATCTTGCTGGTATGGATGATTCCGTTTACTCGCGTTATTGTCGGTACATCGATTGGTTTGCAGGCAGCGATTGTTCCGTTAACTGTTGGTGCAGCACCGTTTATTGCCCGTATGGTCGAGAACGCCCTGCTGGAAATCCCAACCGGGTTAATTGAAGCCTCTCGCGCAATGGGTGCCACACCAATGCAGATCGTGCGCAAAGTGCTGTTACCGGAAGCGTTACCAGGTCTGGTTAACGCCGCAACTATCACCCTGATTACCCTGGTCGGTTATTCCGCTATGGGCGGCGCAGTCGGTGCCGGTGGTTTGGGTCAGATTGGCTATCAGTATGGCTACATCGGCTATAACGCGACGGTGATGAATACGGTACTGGTATTGCTGGTCATTCTGGTTTATTTAATTCAGTTCGCAGGCGACCGCATCGTCCGGGCTGTCACTCGCAAGTAACGTTCAACACAACATAAATAATTGAAGAAGGAATAAGGTATGGCGTTCAAATTCAAAACCTTTGCGGCAGTGGGAGCCCTGATTGGATCACTGGCACTGGTAGGGTGCGGCCAGGATGAAAAAGATCCAAACCACATCAAAGTCGGCGTGATTGTCGGTGCCGAACAGCAGGTTGCAGAAGTCGCGCAGAAAGTTGCGAAAGACAAATATGGCCTGGACGTTGAGCTGGTAACCTTCAACGACTATGTTCTGCCAAACGAAGCATTGAGCAAAGGCGATATCGACGCCAACGCCTTCCAGCATAAACCGTACCTTGATCAGCAACTGAAAGATCGTGGCTACAAACTGGTCGCAGTAGGCAACACTTTTGTTTATCCGATTGCTGGTTACTCCAAGAAAATAAAATCACTGGATGAACTGCAGGATGGTTCGCAGGTTGCCGTGCCAAACGATCCAACTAACCTTGGTCGTTCACTGCTGCTGCTGCAAAAAGTGGGCTTGATCAAACTGAAAGATGGCGTTGGCCTGCTGCCGACTGTTCTTGATGTTGTTGAGAACCCAAAAAACCTGAAAATTGTTGAACTGGAAGCACCGCAACTGCCGCGTTCTCTGGACGACGCGCAAATCGCTCTGGCAGTTATCAACACCACCTATGCCAGCCAGATTGGCCTGACTCCGGCGAAAGACGGCATCTTTGTAGAAGACAAAGAGTCCCCGTATGTTAACCTGATCGTAACTCGTGAAGACAACAAAGACGCAGAGAACGTGAAGAAATTCGTGCAGGCTTATCAATCTGATGAAGTGTACGAAGCGGCAAACAAAGTGTTTAACGGCGGCGCTGTTAAAGGCTGGTAATATTTAGGCTGTTTCCACAATTTGTAATATCATTCAGGACGGGCGCTTGCCCGTCTTGTCATTTTTACAAGCGCCTGATTCAATATTGACGTTTTGATCATACATTGAGGAAATACTATGCGTGCTTTACCGATCTGTTTAGTAGCACTCATGCTAAGCGGTTGTTCCATGTTAAGCAGATCCCCTGTCGAACCCGTTCAAAGCACTGCACCCCAGCCGAAAGCGGAGCCTGCAAAACCGAAAGCACCGCGCGCCACGCCGGTCCGAATTTATACCAATGCAGAAGAATTAGTCGGCAAACCGTTCCGCGATCTCGGTGAAGTCAGTGGCGACTCTTGCCAGGCCTCTAATCAGGACTCTCCACCGAGCATTCCAACCGCGCGTAAGCGGATGCAAATCAACGCCTCTAAAATGAAAGCCAATGCTGTTTTACTGCATAGCTGTGAAGTCACCAGCGGTACGCCAGGCTGCTACCGTCAGGCTGTATGTATCGGTTCTGCGCTTAACATTACGGCGAAATGAGCAGTTTCCAGTTCGAGCAAATAGGCGTTATTCGCTCGCCCTATAAAGAAAAATTCGCCGTTCCGCGCCAGCCTGGTCTGGTAAAAAGCGCCAACGGTGAACTGCATCTCACTGCTCCCTACAACCAGGCCGATGCCGTGCGCGGCCTGGAAGCGTTCAGCCATTTATGGATCCTTTTCGTCTTTCATCAAACGATGGAAGGCGGCTGGCGTCCGACTGTGCGCCCACCGCGCCTCGGCGGTAACGCCAGAATGGGCGTTTTCGCCACACGCTCTACTTTCCGCCCTAACCCGATTGGTATGTCGCTGGTAGAACTGAAAGAGGTTGTTTGCCATAAAGACAGCGTGATTCTGAAGCTCGGTAGCCTGGATCTGGTTGATGGTACGCCAGTGGTGGATATCAAACCGTATCTCCCCTTTGCCGAATCGCTTCCCGATGCCAGTGCCAGCTATGCGCAAAGTGCGCCAGTGGCAGAGATGGCAGTGAGCTTTACCGCAGATGTTGAAAAGCAACTATTGATGCTGGAGAAGCGTTATCCGCAGTTAACGCTGTTTATCCGCGAAGTACTGGCGCAGGATCCGCGTCCGGCCTATCGTAAAGGTGAGGAAACGGGCAAAACCTATGCCGTCTGGCTGCATGATTTTAATGTTCGCTGGCGCGTCACCGACGCAGGTTTTGAAGTCTTTGCGCTGGAACCGCGTTAAATTCACGCCCTTCTCTTTTGACATTTCTCCTGCACTGGTAAACTAAATCACTTTTTTTTGTCCCAGGCTCACCTTGAGCCTGTTCTACCTTCCAACTGGAACCGTAACAACATGCGTACTAGCCAATACCTGCTCTCCACTCTCAAGGAGACACCTGCCGACGCCGAGGTGATCAGCCATCAGCTGATGCTACGCGCCGGGATGATCCGCAAGCTGGCCTCCGGGTTATATACCTGGCTGCCGACCGGCGTGCGCGTTCTGAAAAAAGTCGAAAACATCGTGCGTGAAGAGATGAACAACGCCGGTGCGATCGAGGTGTCGATGCCGGTGGTTCAGCCAGCCGATTTGTGGCAAGAGAGTGGTCGTTGGGAACAGTACGGTCCGGAACTGCTGCGTTTTGTTGACCGTGGCGAGCGTCCGTTCGTACTCGGCCCAACTCATGAAGAAGTTATCACTGACCTGATTCGTAACGAGCTTAGCTCTTACAAACAGCTGCCGCTGAACTTCTATCAGATCCAGACCAAGTTCCGCGACGAAGTGCGTCCGCGTTTCGGCGTCATGCGCTCCCGCGAATTCCTGATGAAAGATGCTTACTCTTTCCATACTTCTCAGGAATCCCTGCAGGAAACCTACGATGCAATGTATGCGGCCTACAGCAAAATCTTCAGCCGCATGGGGCTGGATTTCCGCGCCGTACAGGCCGACACTGGTTCTATCGGCGGCAGCGCCTCTCACGAATTCCAGGTGCTGGCGCAGAGCGGTGAAGACGATGTGGTCTTCTCCGATACCTCTGACTATGCAGCGAACATTGAACTGGCAGAAGCTATCGCGCCGAAAGAACCGCGCGCTGCTGCTACCCAGGAAATGACGCTGGTTGATACGCCTAACGCGAAAACCATCGCTGAACTGGTTGAACAGTTCAATCTGCCGATTGAGAAAACGGTTAAGACTCTGTTGGTTAAAGCGGTTGAAGGCAGTAGCTTCCCGCTGGTTGCGCTGCTGGTGCGTGGTGACCACGAGCTGAACGAAGTTAAAGCAGAAAAACTGCCACAGGTTGCCAGCCCGCTGACTTTCGCGACCGAAGAAGAAATTCGTGCCGTGGTTAAAGCCGGTCCGGGTTCACTGGGTCCGGTAAACATGCCGATTCCGGTGGTGATTGACCGTACCGTTGCGGCGATGAGTGATTTTGCTGCCGGTGCTAACATTGATGGCAAACACTACTTCGGTATCAACTGGGATCGCGATGTTGCTACCCCGGAAGTTGCTGATATTCGTAATGTAGTGGCTGGCGATCCAAGCCCGGATGGTCAGGGTACGCTGCTGATCAAACGTGGTATCGAAGTCGGTCACATCTTCCAGCTGGGTACCAAGTACTCCGAAGCACTGAAAGCCTCCGTACAGGGCGAAGATGGGCGTAACCAAATTCTAACTATGGGTTGCTACGGTATCGGGGTAACACGCGTAGTCGCTGCGGCAATTGAGCAGAACTACGACGAACGCGGCATCGTATGGCCTGACGCTATCGCGCCGTTCCAGGTCGCAATTCTGCCGATGAACATGCACAAATCCTTCCGCGTACAGGAGCTTGCTGAGAAACTGTACAGCGAACTGCGCGCGCAGGGCATCGAAGTGCTGCTGGATGACCGTAAAGAGCGTCCGGGCGTGATGTTTGCTGATATGGAACTGATCGGTATTCCGCACACTATTGTGCTTGGCGACCGTAACCTCGACAACGACGATATCGAATACAAATATCGTCGTAACGGCGAGAAACAGTTAATTAAGACTGGTGACATCGTCGAATATCTGGTGAAACAGATTAAAGGCTGATGCCAGAAAGGGTCCTGAATTTCAGGGCCCTTTTTTACATGGATTGTATAAAATGGATAAACCAAAGGCGTACTGCCGCCTGCTTCTCCCCTGCTTTCTTTTACTTTCGGCCTGTACCGTTGATATCAGCCAGCCAGACTCATCAGCCACAGCGGTAGATGTCGAGGCAAAAACATGGGCAGTCAAATTCCAGCATCAAAGCTCTTTCACCGAACGATCAATAAAAGAAATAACCGAACCTGATCTCAAACCCGGCGATTTGCTGTTCTCCTCAAGCCTTGGGGTAACCTCATTTGGTATCCGCGTCTTCAGCACTTCCTCTGTAAGTCACGTTGCAATCTATTTGGGTGAAAATAACGTTGCAGAAGCGACTGGAGATGGCGTCCAGATTGTTCCCCTTAAAAAAGCCATGAAGCACAGTGATAAGCTTTTCGTCTTACGAGTCCCGGATCTTACCCCGCAACAAGCCACAGAAATCACCGCTTTCGCCAATAAAATCAAAGACAGCGGTTACAACTATCGTGGCATTGTCGAGTTCATTCCGTTTATGGTGACCCGCCAGATGTGCTCACTGAATCCGTTCTCCGAGGATTTTCGCCAACAGTGCGTCAGCGGGCTGGCGAAAGCGCAGTTAAGCAGTGTGGGCGAAGGAGACAAAAAGTCGTGGTTTTGTTCGGAATTTGTCACTGATGCATTTGCCAAAGCTGGGCATCCGCTTACGCTGGCGCAATCGGGCTGGATTAGCCCTGCCGATCTGATGCATATGCGTACTGGCGATGTCTCTGCGTTTAAGCCAGAAACGCAGTTACAGTATGTTGGGCACCTGAAGCCAGGGATTTATATCAAGGCGGGTCGCTTTGTTGGGCTGACTCAGTGATGAAAGCCGGAGAATGCTCCGGCTTTCAATTACTGCCCCAAACTACTGCAATCCTGGTTTGGGTAAAATTTCCCTGCCGTATCGGGCGCTAATACTTTGGTCGGCGCACCGGTATCCGGGTTAGCCTCAAGCGTAAAGTGACCTTCTACAGACAGTAACACGGGTTTTTCACTGTTACCGCGAGCAGCCAGGTAGCCACGTTCCAGCTCTGCGTTATTCGCCACCATGAAACGTTTTCCAGTCGCGCAATCAGTAAAGGTCGCCGCATCAGCCATATAAAAATACATGCCACGCAGAGTCATCGGTGTCATGGGGAGGCTGGACTTTGCAGGTTCCAGCGTGTAGTTGAACTGCGACTCAATTGGATTACCTTCACGATCGAGCATCTCCAGCGCATCCCCTTTCGCCCGATAATATGACTTTTCACCTTTGCTGTCGGTTAATACCAGCTTGTCAGCGGTTCGCGCCCATGTACCGTAGGAAGCGAAGGAGGAAGGTTCTTCACGAGCACCGAGATAACGCTCATTCATCACCCAGGTTCCATCTTTTTCGAGGAACAGAGAGGTTTCGATTCCTTCGCAATCGGCACACGGCAGCACGCCGCGCCAACTTTGCGGCATCGGTTTCAGTTCGGCAGCCTGCGCCGGGGAAAGCGTATCGACTTCGGCCCGATTATTACATCCCATCAGTGTAAAGAGGCTGATTACAGCCATCGCTGTCACAATCGCTTTTTTCACCATCCATTCCTTCTTTTTATTCCCGACCGCTGCGCACTTTGCCACGCATCGCCTTCACGCTTGATTTTTGTGCTTTCGATGCCAGCCTGCGCTCTTTCGATGCGCGGGTAGGTCGTGTCGGTCGCCGGGCTTTTTGTTCTGTTGTTAATTCTTTAATCACTGTCACCAGCCGGGCCAGCGCCGCTTCGCGGTTCAGCTCCTGGCTGCGGTATTCCTGTGCCTTAATGACTATCACCCCATCGCTGCTAATCAGATGATGGCTGGCGGCGAGCAGGCGCTCTTTGTAATACTCTGGCAGGCTGGACGCCCGAATGTCAAAACGCAGATGAATAGCCGTTGAGGTCTTATTAACATGCTGCCCGCCCGCGCCCTGCGCACGAATGGCGGTGATCTCAAGCTCACCATCGGGAATAGCAACATGTCGGGAAATCACAATCATGAAGGTTGTTGCCAGGCGGTTAAGTTCACTTCCAGATTATTCTTATCATCCGATAACCAGATCACGCCATCCTGAATTGTTGCCTGCAGCGTCATGGTACGATCGGCAAAGGCGCTTACTTTCGCCAGTTGCTCGTCATCCAGATACCAGACGGAAAGATTGGCAAACTGCGCGCATTTGCTCTGATTTTGCTGCCACCAGATTTGCGCCGCCCGACTATTATAGGCAAACAGCGCCACTTCTGCGGCCTGGGTGCAGGCTTTCTTAACCCGCCGCTCATCCGGCAGCCCCAGCTCAATCCACAAATCAATGCCCAGGTGATCGTTACGCAGCCACGCTTCCGGCTCATCATCGGCACACAAGCCACGGGTAAATTGCAGACGTTCATCGGCATATTTCAGCCACGCCAGCAGGCGCAGCATCATACGCTCCTGGGTTTCTGAAGGATGGCGCGCCAGCGTCAGAGAGGCATCGAGAAACTGGTTGCGGTCGAGATCGGCCACATTAACCGTCGCTTTATAAATTGTCGCTTTAAGCGCCATAAGAAAACTCCTTTCGAATCAGGAGGCCATTGTAACGGAATACGTGCAGTTGCGGCGCTGATATTGCAGAAATGAGTGTGGTATAGTCACCTTGCGAAACAGAGTTTATCTTCGTAGGCTTAGACTTGCATCCACGGTTAAGTCAGAGTGCTGACAGGAGGGCATGTGGAAAAATATTGTGAGTTAATACGCAAGCGGTACGCGGAAATCGCCAGCGGAGACTTAGGATACGTTCCGGACGCGCTGGGCTGCGTTTTGAAAGTGCTGAATGAAATGGCTGCCGACGACGCCCTTTCTGAGGCTGTCAGGGAAAAAGCAGCATACGCTGCGGCAAACTTACTGGTGAGCGATTATGTCAATGAATGATACGTATCAACCAATCAATTGTGATGATTACGATAATCTTGAGCTCGCCTGCCAGCATCATTTAATGCTGACACTTGAGATGAAAGATGGCGAAAAATTGCAGGGGAAGGCCAGCGATTTAGTCTCCCGCAAAAATGTGGAGTATCTGGTCGTCGAAGCCGCTGGCGAAACCCGCGAGCTGCGTCTGGATAAAATTACCAGCTTTAGCCATCCGGAAATCGGTACGGTGGTGGTGAGCGAGTCCTGATTCACTTTTGCCGGATGCGACGTTTGATACGTCTTATCCGGCTTTCACTTAACTAAGCGTTTCTCTGCCAGACAAAACTTACGCCATTCTCATCTTCAGCCACACCGTCTTGCGTCACAAAAATCCCCGCCGCCGCAATCAGCGTTTCGCCATAAAACAGTAGTGGCGTGGTGTCACGTAGCCACGGCGGCACGCCCAGCTCCTGCCAGATTTTCTTTAGCTTGCGCCCACCGTTGCGCCCGACAATATGCAGCAATCCTGGCGCTTTAAAACGCACGCTGACCGCTTCGTCTGCACGCGGAGGGCGAATATCTCCACCCGCAATAAGTTGCACACTTCCCAGACTTGCCGGTAATTCCAGCGGCTGTTGCCACGCCTGCCACGACACAACCGTTTCGCTTTGTCCGGCAACGGATTTAATCCACCACAATTGCGACTGATAGCGACGTATTTCAAACGCACCAAATCGCAAGCAAGGAGAAGCATCTTCCCGCGCCAGCGCCACTTCTTGCCAGATGCGCACCATCGCATCTCGGGAAGGCATCGGAGCATTCTGCCCTGCCAGCCAGCGGCGGATAATCGCCGCGCGACGGGCGTCGCTCATCGTCATCATTGGCGCAATCTGCAACGTCCCCTGCGGCGTTTGACAGTGCGCTAAATCATCCGCCAGCAGTTCATCTAACAGGCTCTCTTGTTCAGCGCAAAGCGCGGCGCTGCGAGCCGTTGCTTCGGTAAAATGCGGCCAACGCTGCTGCAATAACGGCACCACGCGCAGACGCAGGAAGTTACGATCGTATGAGTCGTCCTGATTACTTTCGTCTTCAATCCAGCGTAAATCATGCTCACGCGCCCACAGCTCCAGTTCTCCCCGCGTGCGAGCGAGCAACGGGCGGATAAGCCGCGTTCCGGCAAAATCGGAGACTTCCGCCATAGCCGAAAGCCCGGCAGGGCCGCTACCGCGTTTTAGCGCCAGCAGAAAGGTTTCACATTGATCGTCAAGATGCTGCGCGGTAACCAGCACTTCGCCAGGCAGAAGTGTACGGGCAAATGCCTGATAACGCGCCTGCCGCGCCTGGGCCTCAATGCCTAGCCCCTCTTGCGCAAGTTGTACGCGCTCGACCACCAGCGGCACCTGCCAATGCTGGCAGATGTTCTCGCAATGCGTAACCCAGGCATCGGCATTGGCACTTAAACCGTGATGCACATGGATAGCGCGTAGAGTGACGCCTGGATTTTCCGCCCGCCACTGCACCAACTGATGCAGCAGAACGGTGGAGTCAAGCCCGCCGCTAAAGGCCACCAAAATCTGGCGGGAGGTGAGAAGTTGTCTATTGAGCGTGAGTGTCATGATGGTGGAAATCTACAAGGTCGTTGCCCGGCACGTTACCGGGCAAATGCGGCAATGACAAGCCTTACTGCTCATACAGTTCCAGCGGCAGCCCGTCAGGATCGTTAAAGAAGGTGAACCGTTTTTGCGTGTATGGATCGACACGTATGGCTTCACACTTCACGTTATGGCTTTCAAGGTGCGCCACTGCCGCATCGATATCATCAACGCTAAACGCCAGATGCCGCAGGCCGCAGGCTTCCGGTCGGCTGGGGCGCTCCGGCGGGAACGGAAATGAGAAAAGTTCAATCACATATTGCCCATTAAGCGCCAAATCCCCTTTCCACGAATCGCGCTCTTCACGATAGACTTCGCTTTGCAGCGTGAAGCCGAGAATATCGCAGTAGAAAGCTTTGCTCACCGCATAATCCGTCGCAATAATCGCAATATGGTGAACCTGTTTTAAACCCAACATAGAATCTCCTGCATTGATATGATACGCACGTGCATCGCGATATATTGATAATACGCATAAATTGCAGGAAAGATGAATCAGACATTTACACTGACTTTAAAACAACATCTCAAACGCCTGTAATAGCGGTTGAGATGCGGTTTGGTGAAGCGTTTTACGGGAGATTACTCTGCGCTATTCTTGCTAACACTCTCAGCAATGCGGCGCAAATATTCGTTATTCTTAAACGCTATCATAATTAATTCGAAAGTCATACGACAGCTTATAAGACCAATGACGGTATAAGCTAACCCTAAGAGAAAGTTTCCGCTAAATATGGAGAAGACACCGCCTATCAGTGTCAGCACCATAGCCAGCCAGTAAAAAAACACCAGTACACGCGGCATAAGAAGACGATCAAATCCTAAAATTGCTTTCATATTTTATCCTTAAAAATTCTATGAGCCTGATAAATTTATATTATTTTTAACCACTGTGTATATTGGTATATGCCTCCGAAATCGGAGTTATCAACATGAGTTCAAGAATTTTTGGGATGGGGAAAATGAAAGTGAGATTATCTAAATGTATTTATAATATGACTAAATAAACTACATACAAAAAAGGTCACCGAAGTGACCCTTTTCAGAACATTTGCTGATTACGCGTAGCCGTAGCTCATCAGGCGCTGATAACGACGATTTTTTAAATCTTCAGTGCTTAACACGTCGAGATCGGCCAGATCCGCCAGCAGTTGCGCTTTCAAAGACGCCGCCATCGCTTCCGGGTTACGGTGAGCGCCGCCCAGCGGTTCCGGGATGATGGAGTCGATCAATTTCAGTTCTTTCAGACGCGGAGCGATGATGCCCATCGCTTCAGCCGCCAGCGGCGCTTTATCGGCGCTCTTCCACAGAATGGACGCACAACCTTCCGGCGAGATAACAGAATAGGTGCTGTATTGCAGCATATTCACTTTATCGCCCACGCCAATCGCCAGCGCGCCACCAGAACCACCTTCACCAATAACGGTACAAATAGTCGGTACGCTAAGGCGAGACATCTCACGCAGGTTGCGTGCGATGGCTTCTGACTGACCACGCTCTTCTGCGCCCACGCCCGGATATGCCCCCGGTGTGTCGATAAAGGTGATGATTGGCATCTTAAAGCGTTCAGCCATTTGCATCAGACGCAGTGCTTTGCGGTAACCTTCTGGCGCTGGCATACCAAAATTACGGCGAATTTTCTCTTTGGTTTCACGACCTTTCTGGTGACCAATAATCATCACCGGACGACCATCAAGACGTGCGATGCCACCGACGATAGCTTTGTCATCTGCATACGCGCGGTCACCTGCCAGTTCGTCAAATTCATCAAATGCCAGGCGAACGTAATCCAGGGTATAAGGACGCTGTGGATGGCGAGCCAGTTGCGCAATTTGCCATGCACCGAGATCGGCGAAGATTTTACGCGTCAGTTCTACGCTTTTTTCACGCAGACGATGCACTTCTTCATCGATGTTAATATCCAGTTTCTCATCCTGGCGGCTAACCGCAGTCAGAGAATCGATTTTCGCTTCCAGCTCTGCAATCGGCTGTTCAAAATCAAGGAAATTCAGACTCATAGTATTCCTGTATTAGTCAAACTCCAGTTCCACCTGCTCCGAACCAATGAGGCCACGGAGATCGTTTAATAAACGATCGCTCGGAGAGACACGCCACGTCGCGCCAAAACGCAACCGCGCACGTGCATCCGCCCTCTGATAGTAGAGATGTACTGGAATTGTCCCAGAGCGGTGGGGTTCCAGAGACTGACGGAGTCGGTTTAAAAGCTGGTCATCAATTTGCCTGTCCGTCAGCGAGATAGCAAGCCCGCGAGCATATTTTTCCCGGGCTTCGTCAATATCCATCACTTCGCGAGCGGTCATTTTAAGCCCACCGCTGAAGTCATCAAAGCTGACCTGTCCGCTGACGATAAGTATGCGGTCTTTTTCCAGCAATTGCTGGTATTTATCCAGGGCGTCAGTAAACAACATGACTTCCAGGCGCCCGGAACGGTCATCCAGCGTGCAGATACCGATACGATTGCCGCGCTTGGTGACCATAACCCGCGCGGCAATAACGAGCCCCGCAGCCGTGGTGACTTTACCACGTTCTGTCGGGTGCATGTCTTTCAGCCTTACGCCTCCGACATAACGCTCAATCTCTTTTAAATACTGGTTGATAGGGTGTCCCGTCAGGTACAGACCTAACGTTTCACGTTCCCCATCTAATACCACCTGCTCCGGCCACGGTTGGCAGCTGGCGTAGGATTGTTCAATTTGCTCAGGCTCTTCCGCCAGTACGCCAAACATATCGGCCTGGCCGATGGCTTCTGCTTTCGCGTGTTGATCTGCCGCTTTTAACGCATCGCCCAGCGAGTTCATCAGCGCCGCACGGTGTGGCCCCAGACGGTCAAACGCCCCGGACATGATCAGTTTTTCCAGCACTCGCCGGTTCAACTTTTTCGTGTCGGTACGGGCGCAGAGATCAAAAAGCTCGCGGAAGTAACCACCTTTATTTCGGGCTTCGATGATTGCCTCAATTGGCCCCTCACCTACCCCTTTGATGGCGCCAATACCATACACGATTTCGCCGTCGTCGTTGACGTGGAAATGGTAAAGACCGGAGTTTATATCCGGCGGCAGGATTTTCAGCCCCATCCGCCAGCACTCATCCACCAGGCCAACCACCTTCTCGGTGTTGTCCATATCGGCGGTCATTACCGCCGCCATAAACTCCGCCGGATAGTGCGCCTTCAGCCATAACGTTTGATATGACACCAAAGCATAGGCTGCGGAGTGCGATTTGTTAAATCCGTAACCGGCGAATTTCTCCACCAGGTCGAAGATTTTCATCGCCAGTTCGGCGTTGATCCCGTTCTTTTCTGCACCTTCAGCAAATACAGAACGCTGCTTGGCCATCTCTTCCGGCTTTTTCTTACCCATTGCACGACGCAGCATATCCGCGCCGCCGAGAGTATAACCAGAAAGTACCTGGGCAATCTGCATGACCTGTTCCTGATACAGGATAATGCCGTAGGTTGGCTCAAGTACCGGTTTCAGGCTTTCATGCTGCCACTGCACGTCCGGATAGGAGATCTCTTCGCGACCATGTTTACGGTCGATAAAGTTATCCACCATCCCTGATTGCAACGGCCCCGGACGGAACAGTGCCACCAGTGCAATCATATCTTCGAAGCAGTCAGGTTGCAGACGCTTGATCAGGTCTTTCATGCCGCGCGATTCAAGCTGGAATACCGCCGTGGTTTCCGAGCGTTGCAGCATGTCAAAACTTTTCTTGTCATCCAGCGGGATCGCAGCGATATCCAGCGGCGGCTCGCCATTCTTCGCTCGCCGCTTGTTGATCATCTCCAGCGCCCAGTTGATGATGGTGAGCGTACGCAAACCAAGGAAGTCGAACTTCACCAGCCCGGCGTATTCAACGTCGCTTTTATCAAATTGAGTGACTGGATGTTTGCCCTCTTCATCGCAATAAAGCGGCGCAAAATCGGTAATTTTGGTCGGCGCGATAACCACCCCACCGGCGTGTTTACCAGCGTTACGGGTGACCCCTTCCAGCTTGCGCGCCATGTCGATGAGCGCCTTAACTTCTTCATCCGCTTCGTAGATTTCTGGCAGTTGCGGTTCAGCTTCAAACGCTTTCGCCAGCGTCATCCCCGGATCGGGCGGGATCAGTTTCGAGATACGATCGACAAAGCCATATGGATGCCCTAGCACGCGACCTACGTCGCGGATCACCGCTTTTGCCGCCATCGTACCGAAGGTGATGATCTGCGATACCGCATCACGACCATACATGTCCGCCACGTGTTCGATAACCTGGTCGCGTTTCTCCATACAGAAGTCAACGTCAAAGTCAGGCATGGAGACACGTTCCGGGTTAAGGAAACGTTCGAACAGCAGGTCAAATTCCAGTGGATCGAGGTCGGTGATTTTCAGCGCATAAGCCACCAGTGAACCCGCACCGGAGCCACGGCCTGGCCCTACCGGTACGCCGTTATCTTTCGACCACTGGATAAATTCCATAACGATGAGGAAGTAGCCGGGGAAGCCCATCTGGTTGATAACCTGAAGTTCAGTATCCAGACGTTCGTCATATTCCGGGCGACGCTTAAGACGCTCTTCCTCGTCAGGGAATAAAAATGCCAGGCGCTCTTCCAGCCCTTCTTTTGCGCGCTTGACCAGATAATCTTCGGTGCTCATGTCCCCGGTCGGGAACTGTGGCAGGAAGTATTCACCAAGACGCACAGTTACGTTACAGCGTTTGGCGATCTCAACGGTGTTAGCAAGGGCTTCGGGGATGTCGGCAAACAGCTCGCACATCTCCTCTTCGCTACGCATATATTGCTGCGGCGAATAGTTACGCGGGCGTTTAGGATCATCCAGGGTAAAGCCGTCGTGGATAGCGACGCGGATTTCATGCGCGTCAAAGTCGCTGCTGTCGATAAAGCGCACGTCGTTGGTCGCCACGACGGGCAAACCGCGCGCTTCCGCCAGTTCTACCGCCGCGTGCAGATAGCTTTCTTCGTCCGGCCTGCCGGTGCGGATCAGTTCGAGAAAATAGCGATCCGGGAAGTGTTCTTCATAAAACGCAACGCACTCATCTACCAGCGTGCTGTTACCACGCAAAAGGCTGCGTCCGACATCGCCCATGCGCCCACCGGAAAGGAGGATCAGCCCTTCGTTTAATTCGATTAGCCAGTCGCGATCGATGATCGGCCCGGCAGCACCGTACCCGCGCTGATACGCTTTTGAGATCAGCAACGTCAGATTCTGATAGCCGGTATTGTTCGCCGCCAGTACCGTCAGGTGGGTTAACTCATCACCCAGCAGGTCGCACTGGACATTAAAATCTGCCCCGACGATAGGCTTAATCCCCGCGCCATGTCCCGCTCCGTAGAACTTCACCAGACCGCAAAGGTTGGTGAAATCGGTGATCGCCAGTGCTGGCATACCCAACGCCGCCGCCTTTTTTACCAGCGGCGCGGTTTTTGCCAGGCCATCGATCATCGAGTAGTCGCTGTGCACCCGCAGGTGAACGAAACGTGGTTCAGACATCTTCAGATTCCGGTTTACTTAATCTCGACACAAGAATCAGGACGCAAGTCCCAGTGCGCGTTTGACAGGGCCAAAGCTGCGCCGATGGTGTTCGGTCGCGCCGTGTTCAGCCAGTTTTTCAAGATGAAAAGCTGTTGGATACCCTTTGTGTTGGGCAAAGCCATATTGTGGATAAACGATGTCCAGCGCCGCCATTTCAGCGTCACGCGTGACTTTCGCCAGAATAGACGCCGCACTGATTTCCGGCACGCGGCTGTCGCCTTTCACCACTGCCATCGAAGGCATCGGTAATTTCGGACAGCGGTTACCATCAATCAACACATATTCCGGGACGATATGCAGCCCCGCAACCGCACGCTGCATCGCCAGCATGGTCGCGTGTAGAATATTCAGTTCGTCGATTTCATGAGGTTCAGCGCGACCCAGACTCCAGCTTAACGCTTTCTCTTTAATCTCTTCATACAACGCCAGACGGCGTTTTTCGCTCAGCTTTTTGGAATCATTCAGCCCGACAATCGGGCGCGCCGGGTCGAGGATTACGGCAGCGGTGACAACCGCGCCAACCAACGGCCCACGTCCGACTTCATCCACACCCGCAACGAGCTGCGTGTGCGGATAAACAAATTCGATCATTGTGCTAACTCCAGAACGGCTTGTGCCGCCTGCTCATCGGCATTGCAGCGGATCTGCTGATGCAGTTCGCGGAAAGTGTCGTGCATCGCGTGGCTGGTTTTCCCGTTCGCCAACAGCGGTAACAACGCCTCTGCCAGTTTTTGCGGCTCACACTCTTCCTGCAATAACTCTTTGACTAACTCTCTGCCCGCCAGCAAATTGGGTAGAGAGACATAATCAGTTTTCACCAGTCGCTTCGCCAGCCAGAAGGTGAAAGGCTTCATGCGATATCCCACCACCATCGGGCATTTCGCCAGCATACACTCCAGTGCTGCCGTACCCGACGCCAGTAGCGCCGCATCGCTTGCCACCATCGCCTCACGCCCCAATCCATCTAAGAGATGAACAGCAAGGTCTGGCGCAACTTCAGCTTTGATGCGTTCAAACTGCTCGCGGCGTTTGGCATTCACCAGCGGCACCACAATCTCAAGATCGGGATATGTCTGGCGCAAAAGCTGAGCCGTTTTCAGGAAATCGGCACTAAGCATCTCAACTTCCGCACCACGACTGCCAGGCAGCAACGCCAGGCAGTGGGCATCATGGGGGATCCCCAACACATCACGGGCGGCGTTTTTATCTGGATCTAACGGCATGGCATCAGCCATGGTGTGACCGATAAAACGACACGGCACGTTGTATTTGTCATAAAACGCTTTTTCGAAAGGCAGAAATGCGAGCACCAGATCGGTGGCTCTGCCTATTTTGAAAACGCGTTTCTGTCGCCACGCCCAGACGGACGGACTGACGTAATGAATGGTTTTGATACCCTGCTTTTTGAGGTTACCTTCGAGGGTAATGTTGAAATCAGGCGCATCAATGCCGACAAAAACATCTGGCTTCAGTTCACCAAAACGCTTTGTCAAATCGGCACGAATATACAGTAAGCGACGCAAACGGCCGAGCACTTCCACAATGCCCATCACCGCCAGCTCTTCCATTTCGTACCAGGCTTCGCAGCCTTCAGCCTGCATCCGTGGCCCGGCAACACCAACAAAGCGGGCGTTGGGCACACGTTCTTTCAGAGCGCGGATTAAACCGGCTCCCAGGATATCGCCGGAGGTTTCTCCGGCGACCAGGGCAATCGTTAATGGACGCTGTTCAGCCATTAACGAATCAGACCGCGCGTTGAGCGTGCAAAGAAATCGGTAAACGCTTTCACTTCCGGATAAGTTTCCGCCAGTTCAGCAATTTCCGGTTTCACTTCATCGAGCGTTTTACCGCTGCGATAAATCAGCTTATACGCATTGCGGATAGCAGTAATCGCCTCACGGCTAAAACCGCGACGCTTCAGTCCTTCGATGTTGACACCGAACGGCGTTGCGTGGTTACCCTGCGCAATGACATAAGGAGGGACGTCCTGCGCCACACCGGAGCAACCGCCAACCATCACGTGCGCACCAATGATGCAGAACTGATGGACTGCGGTCATGCCGCCGATGATCGCGAAGTCATCTACCGATACGTGCCCCGCCAGCGTTGCGTTGTTGGCGAGAATACAGCGGTTACCTACCGTACAATCGTGCGCAATGTGCGCATTGATCATCAGTAAGTTGTCGCTGCCCACCTTCGTCAATCCACCGCCCTGGACTGTGCCACGATGAATGGTGACGCTTTCGCGAATGCGGTTACGATCGCCGATTTCCACACGGGTCGGTTCACCAGCATATTTCAGATCCTGGTTAACTTCGCCGATGGAGGCGAACTGATAAATCTCATTGTCGCGACCAATTTTAGTATGGCCATTCACGACAACGTGAGATTTCAGTACGGTCCCCTCACCAATTTCAACATGGGGTCCAACGATACAAAAAGGACCAATGTGAACGTTGGCACCAATCGACGCGCCCTCTTCCACAATGGCGGTTGGATGCACAAAGGCGGATTTATCAATCACGTATCAGGCCTCCCGGCTACGAGCACACATCATCGTTGCTTCGCAAACTACTTTACCGTCGACCAGAGCAACCCCTTTAAAGCGGGTCAGGCCACGGCGCGTTTTTTCGAAAGTGACTTCCATGATCATTTGATCGCCTGGCACGACCGGGCGCTTAAAGCGCGCTTCGTCAATACCAGCGAAGTAGTACAGCTCACCCGGTTCCAGTTTTCCTACGCTTTTAAACGCCAGAATACCTGTTGCCTGTGCCATTGCTTCCAGAATCAGCACACCCGGGAAAATCGGTTTTCCAGGGAAATGGCCCTGGAAGAATGGCTCATTGACAGAGACATTTTTTACTGCGCGCAGAAAACGACCTTCTTCAAAATCCAGCACGCGATCCACCAATAAGAACGGGAAACGGTGCGGCAGAAGTTCTAAAATCTCTTCAATCTGCAGAGTATGAGTGTTAGTAGTCAAGATACTCTTCCTGTCAAAATATAAGAAACGACAATAATAACACGGCCTGCCGCAATCGTAAGAATGAGACAGGCCGTAAAGTTTGGCGAACAAAAGATGGAACGTTAGTCTTGTTGATTAACCTTGCGCTCAAGCGATTTCAGACGCTTGCTCATATCATCAATGTTCATCACCAGTGCAGCGGTTTTGCGCCAGACTTTGTTGGGTTGCAGCGGAATGCCTGAGGAATAGACGCCAGGTTCAGTGATGGGACGCATCACCATCCCCATGCCCGTAACCGTCACTTTATCGCATATTTCCATATGCCCGTTGATTACGCTGGCACCGCCGATCATGCAGTAACGACCAATTTTCAGGCTGCCCGCCATAATGACGCCACCGGCAACCGCCGTATTGTCGCCAATCACGACGTTATGTGCAATCTGGCACTGGTTATCAATGATCACGCCATTGCCGATAATGGTGTCATCCAGCGCACCGCGATCGATGGTAGTACAGGCGCCGATCTCCACGCGATCGCCAATAATCACGCGACCAATCTGAGGGATCTTCACCCAGTTACCACGATCGTTGGCATAGCCAAAGCCGTCCGCACCTACCACCGTTCCGGATTGAATCAGGCAATTCTGACCGATCTGGATCTCGTGGTAAATGGTTACGTTCGCCCAAAGGCGCGAACCTGCGCCGATTTTGCTATTTTTACCAACGAAGCAACCGGCACCGATAATCACGTTATCGCCCAGCTCAACGCCGGACTCAATCACCGCGTTAGCACCAATTGAGACGTTGTTACCCAGCTTCGCCGTTGCATCGATCACTGCACTGGGTGCAATGTTCTGCGCGGGCTGTGGCGTGGTATCTAAAATTTGCGCCATGCGCGCGTAAGTCAGGTAGGGATTCTTCACTACCAGCGCGGCACTTTTCGCGAAAGGAAGATCGTCCTGGGTCATGACAACCGCAGACGCCTGGCACAAGCCTAAATGCTCACGGTATTTTGGGTTAACCATGAACGTGATGTGACCTGTTTGTGCAGATTGCATGGACGCAACGCCGGTGATGACGATATCGCCATCACCGTGTAGTTCTGCATCCAACTGCTGCGCTAAATCAGCCAGTCGAATTGAAGGCATTACTTATTTAACCTGTTTCAGTACGTCGGCAGTGATGTCTTTTACATCGCTGCTGTTGTAAGCAACGGCGTTTGCATCAACAACCAGGTCGATATCCTGGCTGTTGGCAACGGATTTCACAGCAGTCTGGATACGAGTAACCAGTTTGCCGCGTTCTTCGTTGGAACGACGTGCGCGATCCTGCTCAAAAGCCTGCGCTTTCTGAGCAAAAGTCTGGCGCTGAGCCATCACGTCTTTTTCCAGCTTAGTACGATCACTACCGGCTTTCATAGACTGCAGCTTTTTCATTTTAGCTTGCAGATCGGTTTCCATACGCTGCAGTTCGCTGGCACGGCCTTTGAACTCATTTTCCAGCGTGTTAGAAACACCGGTTTTCTGTGCTACCTGCTGGAACAGGCTGCCCATATTGACGATTGCAATTTTGTCAGCCGCCTGAGCAGAAGTTGCCAGTGCTAAACCGAGACCTGCAGCTAATAACCACTTTTTCACAATAAACTCCTTACCATCCCATTTGCACCGGAGGGTGCAGTTCTTTGCGTGGCCCGGCGATCTTATATTGATCGCCTAAAGTCATCGCTACACTACCACTACATTCCTTTGTGGAGAACACTTACCAGGTTTTACCAATGTTAAACTGGAACTGTTCTGCCTTGTCTCCATCGTACTTTTTGAACGGCTGGGCGTAGGAGAACACCAACGGCCCCAATGGGGACATCCATTGTAATGCGATACCCGCAGACATACGGATATTGCTTGGATCACTATAGTCCGGATATCCAGAATATTGGCTGGAATCCCAGTTTGTATCCCAAACGGTGCCCATATCCCAGAAGAAGGAAGTACGAACAGAGTTAGCATACTTGTCGCTAATGAACGGCGTCGGGGTGATGAGTTCGAGGCTGGCAACTGCCATGGCGTTACCGCCTACAGCATCATCCGATTTACACAGGTCTTTCGCTCCGTCCTGAGTCGCACATTCGTAATCATAGTCTGGGTCATAATTACTGGCCTGATGCGGGAAGTAAACCGCTTTTGGACCGATGGTGTTGGACTGGAAGCCACGCACGGTGCTGGAACCACCGGCATAGAAGTTCTCGTAGAACGGCATCTCTTTGCCGCCTAAACCATCACCATAACCCCAGCGGGTACGACCCAGAACAACCCATTTGTGATCGTCGTCGATCGGTACATAGGTCGCCGTGTCTAACGTCACTTTGTAGTATTCGTTATCCGATCCCGGAATGGTCACTTTACCGGTCAGGTTGACACGTGAACCATCTGTCGGGAAATAACCACGGTCAAGCTTGTTATAGGTCCAACCATAGTTGAACGTGAAGTCGTCCGTTTTGAAGCTGTTATCCTGATCAGAGGTGCTCGGATGTTCACCCATAGAGTACAGATAACGCCACATCGCAACCTGCGGCTGCATGTTGGACAGGGAGTTATGTACATAACCCAGACCTGCTCGCAGCGAGTTGTATTCGTTGATCGGGAAGCCCAACGTCACGTCTGTACCATAACTCTTGTTGGTATAGTCGGACAGGTCGGCGTCATCTGCCTGGAAGTCATTATAGAAGAGACGACCACCGAGGCTTACGCCATCTACGGTGAAGTACGGGTTGGTTACCGACAATTCAGCATAGGTCTGGTAATCGTTTTTGGTTCCGTTGATACCAACGGCATAACCCGTACCTAACCAGTTATCCTGTTGCACGCCAGCCTGGAAGCTCACGCCACTTTCAGTACCGTAACCAATACCGAAGTTGAAGCTACCGGTGTTACGTTCTTTCACCTTGTAGACTACATCAACCTGGTCCGGGCTACCCGGAACACGTTGGGTATCGGTATCGACCGTTTCAAAGAAGCCCAGACGATTCAGACGCTCCTTACCCTGATCGACCAGATCGCTACCCAGCCATGCACCTTCCATCTGACGCATTTCGCGACGCAGGACGGCATCTTTCGAGGTATCGTTACCTTCAAAACGGATCTTACGCACATAGAAACGGTTACCCGCATCAACGTTCACACGTAATTTAACGGTTTTGTCAGCATCGTTAATTTCAGGCATCGACTGTACGCGCGGATAGGCATAACCATAGCGACCGAGAAGCTTTTTAATGTCATCTTCCATTTTGGTCACTTTGGTGCCGTTATACAGCTCGCCCGGCTCGATCTTAGTTAGCTGCTCAATTTCAGCGGAGTGCCCGGCAAGGTTACCGCTCACTTCAACCCCAGAAAGCTTGTACTGATCGCCTTCGGTGATGTTCACCGTGACGTAAATACCTTTTTTATCTGGCGTCAGACTGACCTGGGTCGAGTCGATGTTGAAACGGGCATAACCGCGATCCAGATAATAGCTGCGCAGGGTTTCAAGGTCGCCCGCCAGTTTTTGTTTCTGGTATTTACGATCGCCTACCACGTTCCACCACGGCACTTCGTCACGCAGTTGGAAATGAGAGATCAGTTCGTCGGTGGTGAAAGCATGGTTACCAACAATGTTAATTTGCTGGATTTCAGCTGACACACCTTCCTGGAACACCAGTTTTAGGTCAACACGGTTGCGCGGCAGCGGGGTCACGACAGCTTTAACGCTGGCGCTATATTTACCGACGCTATAGTAGAAGTCTTCCAGACCTTTTTCGATATCAGCAATGGTGGTGCGATCAAGAGATTCGCCCACACGCACGCCAGAAGCCTCGAGGTTTTGCTTCAGCATGTCATCTTTCACCGATTTGTTACCGGAGAAAGTGATGCTGGCAATGGTCGGACGTTCTTTTACCTGAACCAGAAGGGTATCACCATCACGAAGGACACGAACATCCTCAAAGTTGCCGGTAGCAAACAGAGCGCGAATGGTATTACTGATATCTTCATCATTAACCGTGTCGCCTGTGCGCACCGGCATACTGAGGAGGGCCGCACCAACGGCGACACGCTGAAGGCCTTCGAAATGAATATCTTTCACTACGAACCCTTCAGCACCGTATACGGTGGCGCTGCTAAACAGCAGCGACGCTATGAGCAACTTTTTCATCGCCATCGTTATTATGCGTTCTTCCTAACTAACTCTCATAACCGAGAGAAATCATTGAAAAGTGCAAGCCCCATTAACAGCACCAGCAGAATCGAGCCAATGCGATAACAAAAGTCTTGAACCCGCTCGGATACCGGTCCGCCCTTGATCTTTTCGATCGCAAGGAACAGCAGATGCCCCCCGTCAAGTACGGGCAACGGAAACAGGTTAATTATCCCTAAGTTCACGCTAATAAGCGCAAGAAACGGTAGATAATAAACAACCCCGAGTTCCGCTGTCATCCCAGCCCCCTTGGCGATAGAGATCGGCCCACTGAGGTTGTTCAGTTTCACATCACCGGTGATCAATTTTCCCAGCATACTGACCGTCAGCTTCATCAACTGCCACGTTTTGTCCGTAGCTTCGACGATGGCGTTGAACGGCCCATACTGGCGTACAACTTTATACTCATCTGGCAGAGGAATGACTTTCGGCTCAATACCGACAAAACCAATCGCCTTACCATTACCCGGTTTACTCTCCGGGATTAATGTCAAAGACAAGGGACTCCCCTGCCTTTCGATTTCCAACGCTAAGGATTTACCCGGATTATCCCGGACAAGCAACACAAAGGTCACCCATTGCGTTAATGGCTGACCATCGACTTTAACGATCCTGTCGCCTGCTTGCAAACCCGCCTTGTTTGCCGCCGAGTTTGGCTGCACATTTTCCACTACTGGTTCAATTTGCGGCCCACGGGGACGAATCCCCAAAGAAGATACTGGATCTTCTTTATCAGGCTCAAACGCCCACTGACGTAAATCGAGCTTTACATCCCGCCGTTGGTCGCTACCAAATGGCGCTACCGTAATGGTGGTGCTTTCATCGCCAATTTTATCGACCAACTGCAAACGCACGGCATCCCAATCAGGCGTTTCGATACCATCTACGGCTTTTAGTTCCGTTCCTGGTGCAATTTGTGCTTGCGCAGCTATCGAATTGGCTGCTATTTCGCCAACCACCGGACGTACACCAGGCACACCGATGATAAAAACCAGCCAGTAAGCAAAGATAGCAAAAATGAAGTTTGCAACCGGACCTGCGGCAATGATCGCCGCACGTTGGCCAACAGATTTATTATTGAAGGCATGGTGGCGAAGCTCCGGAACAACCGGTTCAGCACGCTCATCCAGCATTTTGACATAACCGCCCAAAGGGATCAGGGCGATGACATATTCGGTGCCTAGCTTATCAGTTCGGCGCCAGAGCGCCTTACCAAAACCTATAGAGAAACGCTCAACGCGAACACCGCAACGCCGGGCAACCCAGAAATGACCAAATTCATGCACGGTGATGAGTACACCCAATGCAACGATGAACGAAGCCAAATCCCAGAGAAAACTCAGCATAATACCTTCCGTTAAAGCGTCCTGAATACCAGCAACAGCAGGCAAGCAAAGACCGGTACAGCAGCCGTCAGGCTATCAATACGATCCAAAATACCGCCATGTCCTGGAATTAAATGACCGCTGTCCTTAATTCCTGCTTCACGCTTAAACATGCTCTCGGTCAGATCGCCGAGCACTGAAGCTAACGCTGCGACAATAGAGCAAATGAGTAAGGTGACGGGTGCAACGTCCAGATTCGCCCACATGCCATAACCCCATGAGATTACCGCTGCGGTCGCGAGTCCGCCAATAAAGCCTTGCCAGGTTTTACCTGGAGAAACCTTCGGTGCCAGCTTATGTTTGCCAAACAATTTGCCAAACATATATGCGCCAGAGTCAGCGCCCCAGACCAGGATCATGACATAGAGCAACCATATCGCGCCACTGTAATGATTCTCGTCATAGTGCCAGGCCCGTAACGCCAACATGCCCCAAAAGAAGGGAACAATGGTTAGCACGCCAAAGATAATGCGCAATGTTCTGGAGTTACGCCATATTGTCGCGGAACCGGGATAGAATAACACCAGCAATAGCGCGGCAACCCACCAGCCAAGCGAAGCCCAAAGTGAGACCTCAACCAGTGGTTGATGGATATTTCGGTGATATTCCGGCAACAGAAAAAGCATCAGCGCCAACAATAACCCGCACAGCACCGCCAGCCATACCCGCTGCGAGCGAGAGGTAAAACCGCTAAGCTGTCCCCATTCCCACGCTGCCAGCATACAGACTACCAGCGTAACAATAGCGAACCCTACCGGCGGCAATAAAAACAGCGCCGCGATGACGACAGGTATTAAAACAAAAGCAGATATCAGGCGATACTTCAGCAAAAGCGACCCCCATCAGGCTGTTTCATCACCGGGCTCGGTGCCGCCGAAACGACGCTCTCGATTAGCAAAGGCATTTAGTGCCCCTTCAAAGTCTTGTTCATCGAAATCGGGCCAGAGAACATCTGTAAAGTAAAGTTCGGCATAGGCAATTTGCCAAAGCAAAAAGTTACTAATGCGATGCTCCCCCCCAGTCCTAATTACTAAATCTACAGGGGCCAGTTCATGCATACAGACATGCTGGTTTAGCATCTCTTCATCTATCTGATCTGGTTGCAGGTTTCCTTGCTGCACCTTTTCAGCCAGTTGCCTGACACCCTGGACTATATCCCAACGTCCACCGTAGTTCGCCGCAATATTCAACGTCAGACCGGTATTCCCGGCAGTTAACGCTTCAGATTTACGAATACGCTCTTGCAAACGCGAGTTAAAACGACTGGTATCGCCAATAATACGCAGACGCACGTTATGTCGGTGCAGGCTTTTTACTTCGCTATCAAGCGCCCACACAAACAGTTCCATTAACGCACTGACTTCCTGCGCTGGTCGGTTCCAGTTTTCACTACTAAAGGCATACAGCGTTAACGCCTCAATACCGTTGTTGGCCGCAAAAGAGACCGCCCGGCGAACCGATTTAGCCCCGGCTTTATGCCCAAAGGCACGAATCTTCCCTTGCTTTTTTGCCCAGCGCCCGTTGCCATCCATAATGATCGCGACATGGCGACAGCCATGAACTGGCAATTTTTCGCTAAGTGGTTGAGTAGCAGACAACATCACGCGTTTCTTATTCCCTGACAGGGTTTACGGTACTCAGGAATACTGAAGCCTATACAAAAAAAAGCCGTGTAAAACCACGGCATACCTGATCTTAGAAAGCCAACTACTTACGATCAGATGGCGCAGACTATATCACTGAAGCCCTACGCTAACAAATAGCACGACTCTCTGTAGCCGGATTATCCTCAGCTTGCGAGACGCATCACCTCTTTTCTGGCGACGTCACGCGCACAGGCATCGACAGACAACACATCGTCCACGCATTGTGGTTCGCGCATATCCATTTTTTCCAGAACGGATAAATTCAATGCGGCGATATCCGTAAAGCGGATTTGTTGCGCAAGAAACGCAGCAACGGTGATTTCGTTTGCGGCATTCAATGCAGTCGTCGCAGCCTGGCCTTGTTCGAAAGCATCCATCGCCAGTTTCAGGCATGGATAGCGATCATAATCCGGTGCGGCAAATGTCAAAGCACTCAGTTTGCAAAAGTCGAGCGCCTTCACACCAGAGTTCACGCGATTCGGCCATGCCATGGTGTGGGCAATTGGCGTACGCATATCAGGTTCTCCCAGTTGCGCCAGAACGCTGCCGTCCTGATAACGCACCATTGAGTGAATCACTGACTGCGGGTGAATCAGCACTTCCATCTGGCTGGCACTGGCGTTAAACAACCAACGCGCTTCAATGTATTCCAGACCTTTGTTCATCATGGTAGCCGAATCGACAGAAATTTTACGTCCCATCGACCAGTTCGGATGACGGCAGGCTTGATCGGGCGTCATTGTTGCCAAATCGTGCAATGGCGTCTCACGGAAAGGGCCACCAGACCCGGTAAGTAAAATGGACACCACGCCATTTTGCTCAAGGTCAGCGTATCCCAGATTGTGCTGGATAGGTTGCGGTAAACTCTGAAAAATGGCGTTATGTTCGCTATCGACCGGTAATAACTGCGCTTTACTCTGCTTTACGGCGTCCATAAACAGACGTCCACAGGTGACCAGTGATTCTTTGTTGGCCAGCAGTATGGTTTTACCCGCGCGGATAGCAGCAAGCGTAGGTAACAGGCCTGCAGCACCGACAATCGCCGCCATCACCTGATCAACATCTTCAAGCGCCGCCATATCGCAGGCAGCCTGCTGACCGCTTAAGACTTCAGTGCAACTACCCTGTTGTTGTAGCGTCGTTTTAAGAAGTTTCGCACTCGCTTCATCGTCCATTACGGCATAGCGGGGAGAGAATTCCAGGCACTGTTCTACCATGCGAGTGACATTTTTGCCTGCCACCAGCGCAACTACGCGGAAGTGTTCGGGATTATGGCGCACCACGTCCAGCGTGCTGCAACCAATCGAGCCGGTCGAGCCCAGAATGGTGAGTTGCTTCATGAAACATCCAGAGTTGAGACAGAATAAAAAGCAAAACGCCGCCAGCCGATCCGCAAGGATCTACTGAGCGGCGTTTTTTGTCGTTCAAGAAATCAGAACTGCATCAGTTCTGCTTCTTTGTCTGCCAGCGCCGCTTCAATTTTCTTGATTGCAGCATCAGTCAGTTTCTGTACATCGTCCTGAGAACGGCGATCGTCGTCTTCGCTGATCTCTTTATCTTTCAACAGTGCTTTCACTTTGTCGTTCGCATCACGACGCACGTTACGTACTGCAACACGCGCCTGTTCAGCTTCACCACGAACGATTTTAGTCAGATCTTTACGACGTTCTTCCGTCAGCGGCGGCAGCGGAACGCGGATGTCGCTACCTGCAGAGTTCGGGTTCAGGCCGAGATCGGACGCCATAATCGCTTTTTCAACGGCCGGAGACATTGAACGATCAAACACGTTGATTTTCAGAGTGCGGGAATCTTCTACCGTTACGCTTGCCAGCTGACGCAGCGGCGTCGGCGTGCCGTAATATTCCACGACAATGCCATCCAGCAGGCTGGGAGAAGCACGACCCGTGCGTATTTTGCTGATTTGGGTTTTGAACGCTTCGACGCATTTGTCCATGCGTACTTCAGCATCTTTTCTGATATCGCTAATCACGTTACGAATCCTTGAAAACTTGTCTCAGTCAGACCAGACAGTCACACACAGTGGAAGTGTGCTAAGTATAGCCCTGATTAAACATATTACGGGTAATCGTCTGGATTATTAGGCTATTTTATTTGCCATTTTGACCCCGGGCAGTGCTCGCTATCCTCACGTACTTATGTACGCTCCGGTTGCTGCGCGCTGGCCGTGACCAAACTGCCTGCAACAATAACGCCTTATAACCAGACTTACGCCCCCGCGATACTTATGCGGAATCTTACCCTTATTTATCCATCACGGGAATTATTCCGTGATTAAAGTCCCTTCTTTTTCACCCATTACCACACGGCGCAGCGCACCCGGTTTGTTCATGTTGAAAACACGAATCGGTAATTTGTGGTCACGAGCCAGCGTAAAGGCCGCCAGATCCATTACTTTCAACTCTTTTTCCAGCACTTCACTGTAGGTCAGCTGCTCGTACATAGTTGCAGTTGGATCTTTCGCCGGGTCAGCGGTAAACACACCGTCAACTTTGGTTGCTTTCAGCACCACATCGGCTTCAATTTCGATACCACGCAGACAAGCTGCGGAGTCAGTGGTAAAGAATGGATTACCAGTACCGGCGGAGAGGATCACCACACGGTTGTTGCGCAACAGACTGATAGCTTCTGCCCAGCTGTAGCTGTCGCATACGCCATTCAATGGAATAGCGGACATCAGACGAGCGTTCACATAGGCGCGGTGCAGTGCATCACGCATTGCCAGACCGTTCATTACGGTAGCCAGCATCCCCATGTGGTCGCCCACAACGCGGTTCATACCCGCTTTCGCCAGACCAGCGCCACGGAACAGGTTACCCCCACCAATCACCACACCAACCTGAATACCCAGTTCAACCAGTTCTTTGATTTCCTGAGCCATGCGATCCAGTATGCTTGCATCAATACCGAAGCCTTCAGTGCCCTGCAGAGCTTCGCCACTCAACTTAAGCAGAATGCGTTTATAGACGGGTTTTGCATTGGTAGCCATGTTTCTTTCCTGAGACTGTCAACGATTGAAATGAATTAATACTAGCGACATTGTACGTCGCTTTTCAGCGCAGCCCCATAAGGGTTAGCTGAATTTACAAGATGGGCGCAAAAAGAAGCCGCCCTCAGGCGGCTCCTTTTCGATAATTAAGACTGCTTGGACATCGCAGCAACTTCTGCTGCAAAGTCAGTCTCAACTTTCTCGATACCTTCACCCACTTCGAAGCGGATGAAGCCAGTCACTTCAGCGTTATGCTCTTTCAGCAGCTGACCAACAGTTTTTGCCGGTTCCATAACGAACGGCTGACCGGTCAGAGAAACTTCGCCGGTGAATTTCTTCATGCGGCCTTCAACCATTTTCTCTGCGATTTCTTTCGGCTTACCAGACTGCATCGCGATATCCAGCTGTACCTGGTATTCTTTCTCTACCACTTCAGCAGATACGTCTTCCGGCTTGATGAATTCCGGCTTGCTTGCAGCAACGTGCATAGCGATGTGTTTAACCAGCTCTTCGTCAGCGCCTTTAGCAGCAACCAGAACGCCGATACGCGCACCGTGCTGATAAGAACCCAGAACGTCGCCTTCCAGCGCAGCAACGCGGCGAATGTTGATGTTTTCACCAATTTTCGCTACCAGCGCAACGCGTTCTTCTTCGAACTGTGCTTTCAGAACTTCAACGTCAGTGATTTTGCCAGCAACAGCTGCGTCCAGAACTTTGTCTGCGAACGCCTGGAAACCAGCGTCTTTTGCTACGAAGTCAGTCTGGCAGTTAACTTCCAGAATGATGCCGTAGTTGCCGTCGATTTTGGTTTTGATCACGCCATCAGCAGCAACGTTGCCTGCTTTTTTCGCTGCTTTGATAGCACCGGACTTACGCATGTTTTCGATTGCCAGCTCGATGTCGCCGTTAGCTTCAGTCAGTGCTTTTTTGCAATCCATCATGCCTGCGCCAGTACGCTCACGCAGCTCTTTTACCAGGGATGCGGTAATTTCAGCCATTCTAAAATCCTCGGAGATGTGATCTGCCCGGAATTAAACCGCACAGATATAAAAGTGAAAAAGGGGGCCATATGCAGGCCCCCTAACCAAACGTGTACTACCTGGTCTATAAGGGCTCTCCCCCCTTCATATTTCGCGCCGCAGATGCGTTGTCTTCGCTCGCTCATCCCGGTCACTTACTGATGTAAGCTCCCAAGAATTATCGAGCTTGCCGCCTTTCTGCAACTCGAACTATTTTGGGGGAGTTATCAAGCCTTATTACTCAGCTTCTACGAAGCTTTCTTCCGCCTGGGAAGCCAGATCCTGAGAACGGCCTTCACGTACGGTTGCAGCTACAGCGCCCAGGTACAGGGTCACAGCACGGATTGCGTCGTCGTTACCCGGGATAACGAAGTCAACACCGTCCGGATCAGAGTTGGTATCAACGATAGCAAATACCGGAATACCCAGGTTGTTTGCTTCTTTGATAGCAATGTGTTCGTGGTCAGCATCGATTACAAACAGAGCGTCCGGCAGACCGCCCATGTCTTTGATACCGCCCAGGCTGTTTTCCAGTTTCTCCAGCTCACGAGTGCGCATCAGCGCTTCTTTCTTGGTCAGCTTGTCGAAAGTACCGTCCTGAGACTGAGTTTCCAGGTCTTTCAGACGTTTGATGGACTGACGAACGGTTTTCCAGTTAGTCAGCATACCGCCCAGCCAGCGATGGTTCACGAAGAACTGGTCGCAGCTCAGAGCAGCGTCTTTCACCGCTTCGCTTGCAGCGCGTTTAGTACCAACGAAAAGGATTTTACCTTTGCGAGAAGCAATCTTGTTCAGTTCAGCCAGAGCTTCGTTGAACATCGGTACAGTTTTCTCAAGGTTGATGATGTGAACTTTGTTACGCGCACCGAAGATGAACGGCTTCATTTTCGGGTTCCAGTAACGGGTCTGGTGACCGAAGTGAACACCAGCCTTGAGCATGTCGCGCATGGAAACAGTTGCCATGATTAAAACCTCTATATAAAAGTTGGGGTTATGCCTCCACGTATCCCATATTACCGACCCCAAAGGGCACCCCGGAATATGTGCCGATACGTGTGTGTTGTTACACAAAGTGAGATTGTCGCTCCCGTCCAGTCTGTGTATACGAAATGGATCGGAAGTCCGGCGCGCTTTATACCACAAATACGCCGTGGACTCCAATAATTGTTGGCGCTGTGTACAGCATCAGGCGCTGAATTTTCTATTATAGAAAACCCTCGGTGGCACGTTTCGCGAAGTTCAGAATGATTCTCAATTTGACAGGGTGTGATACCATTGACAGCACTTACATATATATTGTCGGTATCACCGACGCTGATGGACAGAATTAATGGCTATCTCAATCAAGACCCCTGAAGATATCGAAAAAATGCGCGTCGCTGGCCGCCTGGCTGCCGAAGTGCTGGAGATGATCGAACCCTATGTTAAACCGGGCGTCAGCACCGGCGAGCTGGATCGCATCTGTAATGATTATATTGTTAATGAACAACACGCGGTTTCGGCCTGCCTCGGCTATCACGGTTATCCGAAATCCGTTTGCATCTCTATTAATGAAGTGGTGTGCCACGGTATCCCGGACGACGCCAAACTGCTGAAAGACGGTGACATTGTTAACATTGATGTCACTGTAATCAAAGATGGTTTCCACGGCGATACCTCGAAAATGTTTATCGTCGGTAAGCCGACCATCATGGGCGAACGTCTGTGCCGCATCACGCAAGAAAGCCTGTACCTGGCGCTACGCATGGTAAAACCAGGCATTAATCTGCGCGAAATCGGTGCGGCGATTCAGAAATTTGTCGAAGCAGAAGGCTTCTCCGTCGTTCGTGAATATTGCGGACACGGTATTGGTCGCGGCTTCCACGAAGAGCCGCAGGTGCTGCACTATGACTCCCGTGAAACCAACGTCGTGCTGAAACCGGGGATGACCTTCACCATTGAGCCAATGGTCAACGCGGGTAAAAAAGAGATCCGCACCATGAAAGATGGCTGGACGGTAAAAACCAAAGATCGCAGCTTGTCTGCACAATACGAGCATACTATTGTGGTGACTGATAACGGCTGCGAAATTCTGACGCTACGCAAGGATGACACCATCCCGGCGATAATCTCGCACGACGAATAAGAGGCAGACAAACGCAAAAATGCCTGATGCGCTACGCTTATCAGGCCTACTTTCTCCTGCAATATATTGAATTTGCAAGGAGTTGTAGGCCGGATAAGGCCTTCACGCCGCATCCGGCATGAACACGTGCACTTTGTCAACAATCTGAAGCCGGCGAATGCCGGCTTTTTTAATGCGATAATTTAATCTTATGGGTGGCGCACAATGAATACCCTTCCAGAACAGTACGCAAATACCGCTCTCCCCACCCTGCCCGGTCAACCGCAAAATCCATGCGTCTGGCCCCGTGACGAATTAACCGTCTCTGGGATAAAAGCCCATATTGATACCTTTCAGCGTTGGCTGGGCGATGCCTTTGATAGTGGGATCTCCGCAGAACAGTTGATTGAAGCCCGCACCGAGTTTATCGACCAACTCCTGCAACGCTTGTGGATTGAAGCCGGTTTCAGTCAGATTGCCGACCTGGCGCTGGTCGCTGTCGGTGGCTATGGTCGTGGCGAGCTGCATCCACTTTCGGACGTCGATTTACTGATCTTAAGCCGCAAGAAACTGCCGGACGACCAGGCACAAAAAGTAGGCGAGTTGTTAACGCTGCTCTGGGATGTGAAGCTGGAAGTCGGTCATAGCGTGCGGACACTTGAAGAATGCATCCTGGAAGGGTTATCGGATTTAACCGTAGCCACCAATTTAATTGAATCACGCTTGTTGATTGGCGATGTTGCGCTATTTCTCGAACTGCAAAAACACATTTTCAGCGAAGGATTCTGGCCTTCCGACAAGTTCTACGCGGCGAAAGTTGAAGAACAGAACCAGCGCCACCAGCGTTACCACGGCACCAGCTACAACCTTGAGCCAGACATCAAAAGCAGCCCCGGGGGCTTGCGTGATATTCACACTTTACAGTGGGTGGCCCGCCGTCATTTTGGCGCAACATCGTTGGATGAAATGGTCGGGTTTGGCTTCTTAACCTCAGCGGAGCGAGCAGAATTAAACGAGTGCCTGCATATTTTGTGGCGTATTCGCTTTGCCCTGCATCTGGTCGTCAGCCGTTACGATAACCGCCTGTTGTTTGATCGCCAGCTTAGCGTCGCCCAGCGTCTGAATTACAGTGGTGAAGGTAACGAACCGGTCGAGCGGATGATGAAGGATTACTTCCGCGTCACGCGCCGCGTCAGCGAACTCAACCAGATGCTGCTACAACTGTTTGATGAAGCCATCCTCGCCCTGCCCGCCGATGAAAAGCCGCGTCCGATTGACGATGAGTTTCAGCTACGCGGTACGCTTATCGACCTGCGTGATGAAACACTATTTATGCGCCAGCCGGAAGCCATCTTGCGTATGTTCTACACTATGGTACGCAACAGTGCGATCACCGGCATTTACTCCACCACGCTGCGCCAGTTACGTCACGCCCGCCGTCATCTGCAACAACCACTGTGCAACATTCCGGAAGCGCGAAAGCTATTTTTGAGCATTCTGCGTCACCCCGGCGCAATGCGTCGCGGGTTACTGCCAATGCATCGCCATAGCGTGCTGGGCGCCTATATGCCCCAATGGTCGCATATCGTCGGGCAGATGCAGTTTGACCTGTTCCACGCTTACACAGTGGATGAACATACCATTCGCGTGATGTTGAAACTGGAGAGTTTTGCCAGTGAAGAAACGCGCCAGCGCCATCCGTTGTGTGTGGACGTCTGGCCGCGCCTGCCATCACCAGAGCTGATTTTTATCGCCGCACTGTTTCACGATATCGCCAAAGGGCGCGGCGGTGACCACTCCATACTCGGCGCACAAGACGTGGTGCATTTTGCCGAACTGCACGGCCTGAACTCGCGCGAAACGCAACTGGTCGCCTGGCTGGTTCGCCAGCACTTGCTGATGTCGGTCACCGCCCAGCGCCGCGATATTCAGGATCCGGAAGTCATCAAACAATTCGCCGAAGAAGTACAAACGGAAAATCGACTGCGTTTTCTGGTCTGTCTGACGGTAGCCGATATTTGCGCCACTAACGAAACGCTGTGGAATAGCTGGAAGCAGAGTCTGTTGCGCGAACTCTATTTTGCCACCGAAAAACAGCTACGACGCGGAATGCAAAACACGCCAGATATGCGCGAACGAGTTCGCCATCACCAGCTTCAGGCACTGGCGCTGCTGCGTATGGACAATATCGACGAAGAGGCGCTACACCAGATCTGGTCACGCTGTCGCGCTAACTATTTTGTCCGCCATAGCCCAAATCAACTGGCCTGGCACGCTCGCCATTTATTACAACATGATTTAAGCAAGCCGCTGGTATTACTTAGCCCACAGGCTACGCGCGGCGGTACGGAGATATTTATCTGGAGTCCTGATCGGCCGTATCTGTTTGCTGCCGTGTGTGCCGAATTAGACCGCCGCAATTTAAGCGTTCATGACGCGCAAATTTTCACGACCCGCGACGGTATGGCGATGGATACCTTCATTGTGCTGGAGCCGGATGGCAGCCCGCTATCCGCAGATCGCCATGAGGTTATTCGCTTTGGCCTGGAGCAAGTACTGACACAAAGTAGCTGGCAGCCACCGCAGCCGCGTCGTCAACCCGCCAAATTACGTCACTTTACTGTTGAAACCGAAGTGACGTTTTTGCCGACCCATACCGACCGAAAATCATTCCTCGAACTGATCGCCCTCGACCAACCAGGACTGCTGGCACGGGTGGGGAAAATTTTTGCCGATCTGGGAATTTCGCTTCATGGCGCCCGAATTACAACCATTGGTGAGCGAGTAGAAGATTTATTCATAATCGCCACCGCCGACCGACGTGCGCTTAATAATGAGTTGCAGCAGGAAGTGCATCAGCGGTTGACAGAGGCCCTCAATCCAAACGATAAAGGGTGATGTGTTTACTGATATGAAAAGAGTTTAACAATGCAGCAGTTACAGAACATTATTGAAACCGCTTTTGAACGCCGTGCCGAAATCACGCCAGCCAATGCAGACACTGTTACCCGCGAAGCGGTAAATCAGGTGATCTCGCTGCTGGACTCCGGCGCGCTGCGTGTTGCGGAAAAAATTGACGGTCAGTGGGTGACGCATCAGTGGTTGAAAAAAGCGGTGCTGCTCTCTTTCCGTATTAATGATAATCAGGTGATCGAAGGGGCAGAAAGCCGCTACTTCGATAAAGTGCCGATGAAATTCGCCAACTACGACGAAGCACGTTTCCAGAAAGAAGGCTTCCGTGTTGTACCACCAGCGGCGGTACGTCAGGGTGCGTTTATTGCCCGTAACACCGTGCTGATGCCGTCTTACGTCAACATCGGCGCATATGTTGATGAAGGCACCATGGTTGATACCTGGGCGACCGTCGGTTCCTGTGCGCAGATTGGTAAAAACGTGCACCTGTCTGGCGGTGTAGGCATTGGCGGCGTGCTGGAGCCGCTGCAGGCTAACCCGACCATCATTGAAGACAACTGCTTCATCGGCGCGCGCTCTGAAGTGGTTGAAGGGGTGATTGTCGAAGAAGGTTCCGTTATTTCCATGGGCGTATACATCGGTCAGAGCACCCGTATTTACGACCGTGAAACCGGCGAAATCCACTACGGTCGCGTTCCGGCAGGCTCTGTGGTTGTTTCTGGCAACCTGCCGTCGAAAGATGGCAAATACAGCCTTTATTGTGCCGTTATCGTTAAGAAAGTTGACGCGAAAACTCGCGGTAAAGTCGGTATCAACGAACTGCTGCGTACCATCGACTAAAAGTATGCAAACGGGCAGCACGATGCTGCCCGTGTGCTTTCTGACTCAGATTAATTCGCCCTACTCATTCTTGTCCCTTCTTTTAAATACTTTTTCATCTTTTTTGGACTGTCATGTAATTCGCAAAACGAAGATAAATGTGCTAATCCATCCTCTGGAATATCGCCAGAATAAAGCAGGTAATTTTTTAAATTTTACGCCATGATAGAAGTCTGGAAGAAAAAGGCTTTCTGCGATCACAGTCGAGCCGGGCGGGCCAGGCCAAATGCTAAGATAAGCACAATTTACTGACTCATTTTGAGGTAACGCTATGTACGACAATCTGAAAAGTCTGGGTATTACCAATCCTGAAGAAATTGATCGTTACAGCCTCCGGCAGGAAGCCAACAACGATATTCTGAAAATCTATTTTCAGAAAGACAAAGGTGAGTTTTTCGCCAAGAGCGTGAAGTTTAAATATCCGCGTCAGCGCAAAACGGTGGTCGCCGATGGTGTGGGTCAGGGTTATAAAGAAGTGCAGGAAATCAGCCCAAATCTTCGTTATATCATTGATGAGCTTGATCAAATCTGCCAGCGTGACCGTAGCGAAGTTGATCTTAAGCGTAAGATCCTCGATGACTTGCGTCACCTGGAGTCAGTGGTAACCAATAAGATCAGTGAGATTGAAGCGGATCTGGAAAAGCTGACACGCAAATAATAGTAACTGATGTCATTCTGCGAGCCGGGTAAAGTATCACCCGGCTTTAATTTTGTTATGAACCTACCGCTCTTCATCCAGTTGCAGCGCCACATACAGCAGCAACCTGTCATCAAAATTGCCCAAATCCAGGCCGGTCAGTTCTGATATACGATTAAGTCGATACTCCAGCGTATTTCGATGGATAAACAGCGCCTTTGACGTTGCCAGCGGTTGCACATTGTGGCGAAACCACGCCGCCAGTGTTCGCCGCAGCAATCCGTTATTGTCCATCGCTTTCAATCGCGCCAGCGGTCGCGCCAGTTCGTTGGCTTGCCAGTCGCCGCGCAAACTATCCAGTAAAACTGGTAGCATCAGATCCTGATAAAAATAGCAGCGATTTTCGGGCATTCGCTGTTTACCGACTACCATCGTTGTTTTCGCCGTGCGGTAAGAGCGGGCAATACTGCCAGGTCCAGTAAAATAATTACCCAGCGAAACGCGAAACCGCAGCTGACCGTACTCTTTCATACGAGTAATGAGCTGCTCAACTCGCTTACAATGATCTTCTGCATCCCAGCGCCCAAACGGATTCAACGCCGGTTTCAACACCACCATTTCGGTCAGCGAGACAATCGCCACCAGATTATTACGCTCCGGCGTAATCAGCGCGTTTTGCAATTGCTGTAACTCTGCCATTGCGCTGTCCACGCCAAGCTGACCGCTGTCGACCTCGACAATAGCCACCACTCGCGGTTGATTGAGATCTATCCCTAACCGTTGCGCCCATTCAGTGAGTGCGGGTGTATTCTCCTCGGCCTGAATCAGGTTCATCACCAGTTCTTCCCGCAAACGGCTATCCTGCGCCAACAGGTGCATCAACCGCGACTGTTCCAGCATCATTTCAGCCGTCATGCAGACCAGTTCGCCATATTTGCGCAGATTCTCTGGTTCACCAGTCAGGCCAATTACGCCGACAATCTCACCTTCCAGCCGTAACGGTAGATTAATCCCTTGCCGCACACCGTGCAGATGACGTGCTACCGCGTCATCGATATCGACAACTCGCCCCTGCGAGAGTACCAGCAATGCACCTTCGTGCAATTCACCAATACGTTCACGATCGCCGCTGCCGATAATGCGCCCGCGAGCATCCATTACATTGATATTGGTATCGATAATGCGCATGGTGCGCGCCACGATATCCTGCGCCATTTTGGTATCAAGATGCCAGCCAGCCATAAGCCCTCCATTGTGCACGGCTTAGCATAAGGAAGTACGGAACGCACGGCATTGTGCAAATGCCCAAAGGAACGAAGATATATATGGAGTTGTGGGGAAGTTCACAGATTGCATGAAGACCCCCTTCCCTGAACGGGAAGGGGTTGAGGAAGATTACTGCATTAACAGGTAGATGGTGCTGTCGCCGCGCTGAATGTTCAGTGCCAGCACGGATGGTTTGCTGTCGAGAACTTTACGCAGTTCAGCGATGTTTTTCACTGCCTGCTGGTTCGCGCCAATAATCACATCACCTTTTTTCAGGCCAATCTGTGCAGCCGGAGTGCCCGTTTTCACGTTGTTCACGACGACGCCCTGATCTTTGCCTTTGTTGCTCATCTCAGCGCCTTCAATGCCGTTGAAGATGGAGCTGGAGTCAACCTGATTCTGGCTGCTCTGCTGCAGTTCCAGGTTCACGTTAACCTGCTTACCGTCGCGCAGTAAGCCCAGAGTCAGTTTGCTGCCCACCGGCATGGTGCCTACCTGGGCACGCAGCGCGGCAAAGCTGCTGATTGGCTTACCGTTCAGTGAGGTGATCACATCACCCGCTTTAATACCTGCTTTCGCGGCAGAAGAATTCGGCAGAACCTGACTTACAAATGCACCGCGCTGGGCGTCAACTTTCATCGCTTTCGCCAGTTCGGAGTTCAGTTCGGTTCCCATAATACCCAGCTCGCCGCGTTTCACCTGCCCGTATTCCACCATCTGCGAAGTCAGGTTTTTCACCATGTTGCTCGGGATAGCAAAACCGATGCCGATGTTGCCGCCGTCCGGTGCGAGGATTGCGGTGTTGATACCAATCAGTTCGCCGTTCAGGTTAACCAGCGCACCACCGGAGTTACCACGGTTGATTGCCGCATCGGTCTGGATGAAGTTTTCGTAGTTTTCGGCATTCAGGCCGCTACGCCCCAACGCAGAGACGATACCGGAAGTTACCGTCTCGCCCAGACCAAACGGGTTACCGATAGCGACGGTGTAATCACCCACGCGCAGCGCGTCGGAATCCGCCATCTTAATTGCAGTCAGGTTTTTCGGGTTCTGGATCTGGATCAGCGCGATATCAGAGCGCGGATCTTTGCCAACCATCTTCGCGTCGAACTTACGGCCATCGCTCAGTTGGACTTTAATTACCGTCGCATTATCAACAACGTGGTTGTTGGTGACGACATAGCCTTTATCGGCATCAATAATAACGCCGGAACCCAGCGCCATGAATTTTTGTTGCTGGCCGCCGCCATTGCCGCCCTGGCCCCCCTGGCAGAACGGAGAGCTCTGGAACGGAGAACCGTCCTGGCAGAACGGAGAATCATCGCCGAAGAACTGCTGGAAATTACGCGGCATACGCGGCGTATTGACGGTTGTGCTACCTTCTACGTTAATACTGACCACCGAAGGCATCACCTTTTCGAGCATCGGTGCAAGGCTTGGCATCTGCTGTGCTGTCGTTGCTGAAGATGTCTCAGCCGCCGTCGCAGAGAGCGGAGATAACGCCAAACCTAAACTCAGAGCCAATGCACTCAGTGCTAATGTGGTTTTTTTCATGTATTTCAGTCTCGATTAACAGATAACGCAAAATTGCTGTGTTCTTCAGATTCGTTTTATAGCGCGAAGTTCCGAACTAAAGTTTCTGCAAAAAGTAAAAATTTATTGTCCGTCTTTACAAAAGCCTGGTTATTGTTCTACCGCCATCAGCCGCCGATATTCATCCCACGCATAAAGGTCCGTCATGCCGCTGATATAATCCTGTAACAGCCGACAACGATAATAATATTCCCATAACGGGAACTCAGGAGAATCTGACGGTAATTTACTGACAGCCTCGACATAGGCCAGCCGATGGCGCGTTGAGAGCTTGTGGAATAAGCGTGATTCAATGGGGAAACGTTTTACTCGCTCTTTTTCTACCAGTTCAGTAAAGTCTGATAATGACATGCTTAATAAAGGACGATAAATCTCTAATAACCCGCTAATCACCCGATACCCCTGCAACTCAAGCTGCTCGACATCTGGATGGCTAAACACATGTTTTACGGCGACATTTTTATATAATTTTAAAAGTTCACTACATTCACTGGCATCTTCTAACAGGGCATGATTAAACGTTCCGGCAAAAATCGTCGGCAAATTATCAATAAATCGTTGTGCCGCATAGGGCACCAGCTTATTGAGGGTGTTCACCCGTAAATACATAAAAAACTGATCTTCCGTACTGCGGCTTAAACTATTTGAGCGCGATTTTTCCCAGGCATTTTCTACCACTTGTGCAAACAGAGAACCTTTCTCATGCTGACCCCACGCATCATGCAAATGATGATAAAGCTGCTCAACGGTAAATATTCTTTTCTCTACCGCATCTTCAAGATCAGCCACACAATAAGAGATATCGTCAGCTGCTTCCATAATCCACGTTAATGGAAAACGACTGTAAAGCGCCAAATTAAGTTCTTTACGCAAACGGGCAATATAGGCTTCTTCAGAAAGATAATAGCCCGGTTTTTTCATTAAATAGTGGTGAGTCTCAGGCGTTTCACCACGCCACCACGCCGGACGAGTATATTTTAAAATACCGCCAACCTGCGCCCAGGTGAGATTCATCCGCATCAATGTATGCACCAGACGAATACCTTGTGCATTACCTTCAAAATGACATAAGTCCTGACGAATTTTGCGCCGCAGCTCGTTGAGTTGTTCCTCTCCTTCCCGCAATCGCAACGCTGTCACGCTACAGCGATCGTCGGTCAGCGGCTGACTTTCGGCATCCGCTGGGTACAAACGCTGGCGAAACCAGTCATTTATAGCCGCTTCGCCAAAATGACCAAACGGTGGATTACCGATATCGTGCATCAGGCATGACATCTCGACAATGCTTTCAAACGGCCCGGTCAGTTCATCCAGGCCGTATGCTTCCAGCAATTTAAGCTCTTTCAGACGGCTTAAAATTTCTTTGGCGATGTAGCGCCCCACCTGCTGGACTTCCATCGAGTGGGTAAGACGCGTGCGCACGGCGGCATTGCGCTCCAGTGGAAAAACCTGGGTCTTTTGTTGCAGACGACGAATCGCCGGAGAGTTAATAATACGCCCGCGATCGCTTTCAAAGATCCGCAAGATCTCATGTTCGGTTTTAACGCCCTGCGGTGAACGATAACGACGATGCCAGTTTATTTTGTTTCGGAAATCAATCTGTGCCATGTCCTCTCCCGCGTGAGAAATACGCTTCCTCTTAAGCGCATGATAAACTATGCCCTCAAATCAGGCTTATCGCGAGTAAATCTATGAAAATCGGCATCATTGGTGCAATGGAAGAAGAAGTTACGCTACTGCGTGACAAAATCGAAAACCGTCAAACTCTCCGTCTGGGTGGCTGTGAAATCTACACAGGTCAACTGAACGGAACCGAGGTTGCGCTTCTGAAATCGGGCATCGGTAAAGTCGCTGCGGCGCTGGGTGCGACTCTGCTGCTGGAACACTGCAAACCAGATGTGATTATTAACACCGGTTCTGCAGGGGGCCTGGCGCCAACGCTGAAAGTGGGCGATATCGTTGTCTCTGACGAAGCACGTTATCACGACGCGGATGTCACGGCATTTGGTTATGAATATGGTCAGTTACCTGGCTGTCCGGCAGGCTTCAAAGCTGATGATAAACTGATCGCTGCCGCCGAGTCCTGCATTGCCGAACTGAATCTTAACGCTGTACGAGGCCTGATTGTCAGCGGCGACGCGTTCATCAACGGCTCTGTTGGTCTGGCGAAAATCCGCCACAATTTCCCGCAGGCCATTGCGGTAGAGATGGAAGCGACAGCTATCGCTCATGTCTGCCACAATTTTAATGTACCGTTTGTGGTGGTACGCGCCATCTCCGACGTGGCCGATCAACAGTCTCATCTCAGCTTCGACGAATTTCTGGCCGTTGCAGCCAAACAGTCCAGCCTGATGGTTGAGTCACTGGTGCAGAAACTGGCGCATGGCTAAGTCACTGTTCAGGGCGCTGGTCGCCCTGTCTTTTCTCGCACCGCTGTGGCTCAACGCCGCGCCGCGCGTTATCACACTTTCTCCCGCCAACACTGAACTTGCCTTTGCCGCCGGGATCACGCCGGTAGGGGTCAGCAGTTATTCCGACTATCCGCCAGAAGCGCAGAATATTGAGCAGGTTTCCACCTGGCAAGGGATGAATCTGGAACGCATCGTGGCGCTGAAACCCGATTTGGTGGTTGCCTGGCGCGGAGGGAACGCCGAGCGGCAGGTTGACCAACTTGCTTCGCTGGGAATAAAAGTCATGTGGGTCGATGCGACAAGCATTGAACAAATTGCCGATGCGTTACGCCAACTGGCTCCCTGGAGTCCGCAACCTGACAAGGCCGGAAAAGCCGCGCAAACCTTACTGGAACAGTATGCGCAACTGAAAGCGCAATATGCTGATAAACCGAAAAAACGTGTTTTCTTACAATTCGGCATTAATCCGCCATTCACCAGCGGAAAAGAGTCGATTCAGAACCAGATACTGGAAGTTTGCGGCGGAGAAAACATCTTTAAAGACAGTCGAGTTCCCTGGCCGCAGGTTAGCCGTGAACAAGTATTAGCACGCGCACCGCAGGCCATTGTCATCACTGGCGGAGCGGATAAAATTCCTAAAATAAAGCAATACTGGGGCGAACAACTCAAAATTCCCGTTATTCCTCTCACAAGTGACTGGTTTGAACGCGCAAGCCCACGTATTATCCTCGCTGCACAACAACTCTGTAATGCGCTTTCACAAGTGGATTAGCGCCTGACCTTTCAGGTGCTCAGTGGGGATTGAAAAATGCTCGTCTATTGGCTGGATATAGTCGGTACAGCGGTATTTGCCATCTCCGGCGTTTTGCTGGCCGGAAAATTGCGTATGGACCCTTTTGGCGTCCTGGTTCTGGGCGTGGTTACCGCAGTAGGTGGCGGGACAATTCGCGACATGGCGCTGGATCACGGTCCGGTATTTTGGGTGAAAGATCCCACCGATCTGGTCGTCGCGATGGTGACCAGTATGCTGACTATCGTTCTGGTACGCCAGCCAAGGCGCTTACCCAAATGGATGCTGCCGGTGCTGGATGCTGTTGGTCTGGCAGTGTTTGTTGGCATTGGTGTCAACAAAGCCTTTAATGCGGAAGCCGGTCCGTTAATCGCGGTTTGTATGGGTGTGATCACCGGCGTTGGCGGCGGGATCATCCGCGATGTACTGGCGCGCGAAGTTCCGATGATATTACGCACAGAAATCTACGCGACGGCCTGTATTATCGGCGGTATTGTCCACGCTACAGCTCATTACACCTTCTCCGTACCGCTGGAAACAGCCAGTATGATGGGAATGGTTGTAACGCTATTGATACGGCTGGCGGCTATTCGGTGGCATCTGAAATTGCCGACGTTTGCGCTGGATGAGAATGGGCGTTGAAGAGAGAAGGTGTGCCGGATAGTTTATCCGGCACATTAACAGCAGATTAGATGCTGAAGGAAGAACCGCAACCGCAGGTGCTTTTCGCATTCGGGTTGGTTACGATGAAGCGTGAACCTTCCAGACCTTCGGTATAATCAACGGAACCGCCGACCAGATATTGCAGGCTCATCGGATCAACCACCAGGCCAACGCCCTGTTTTTCGATGGTCATATCGCCTTCGTTCACCTGATCATCAAAGGTGAAACCATACTGGAAGCCGCTGCAACCGCCACCGGTGATATACACGCGTAATTTCAGATTCGGGTTATCTTCGTCAGCGATCAGGCTTTTAACTTTGTTGGCTGCTGCGTCGGTAAACTCCAGCGGCAGTGCTACGTCATCACTCATATTTTGCTCCAAACGACATCGGCAATTGGGCAAATTCTAACCCAATAATAACTGCCATTATCTAATACCCTGGTATTTCGTTCAAGTATTCTCGCTGGCAGCCACGGCCTTGCTTCTCGCCAGCTGCTCCGCTTCCTGTTTTGCCAGCGTGCGGGCAAGAATCGCCGAGTATAACGGTTTTCCACCAGTAAATTGTGCTAATAGTGTTGCGCCAAGACCGGTAATAATCATTGGCAAAATGAGCTGATAGTTATCTGTCATCTCAAGCACCAGGATGATCCCGGTCAACGGCGCACGAACAGAGGCCGCCAGTAACGCCCCCATTCCAGCTATAGCAAATGTCCCTGCTTCAAGGTGGTATTGCGGAAATATCTCCGTGGCAGCCATGCCAAATGCCGTTCCCAAAACCGTACCGAGCGCCAGCATCGGAGCGAAAATACCGCCCGGCGCGCCAGAAGAGAAGCAGAGCAGCGTAGTGATCACTCGCGCGACAAAAATAAATATCAGCATTCCCATGCTGAAATTCCCCGCCGTAGCGATAGGAATCAGGTTAAAACCGCCGCCCGAAGTTTCTGGTGCAACGAAACCCAACAACCCGCACAGACCGCCAATCGCACCGCCCATCAACACCCATTTAGTGATATTGCCGCCGTGCACACGGTGCAGCAAATCCTGCATCCCCAGAACCCATTTATTAAAAACAGGGCCGAAGATACCAAAAATAATGCCGAGGATCAGATAAAGCCACAGGGTATTGAGCGGCGCGTCAGAAAGTTTACCGACGTCAATCAGCGCAACTTCATGATTAAAAATCCGATACATAATGGTCGACATAATGACGCCAATAAATACCGCTTTAATCGAAATTAACGTATAGCGAAACTGCGGACGCATCTCTTCGATAATAAATAGAATACCCGCGAGCGGCGCGTTAAAGGCCGCCGCCAGCCCCGCCGCTGCACCGGTTGCCAGCAACGTGTGGCGAGCTTCATCACCTTTCATGCGGAAAATATCAAGCACCATACGGCCAATGTTACCGCCGATCTGCACGGTTGGTCCTTCACGCCCCAGAACCATACCACCACCGAGTGTCCCCAACCCGCCAAAGAATTTCACCGGCAAAACACGCCACCAGCGAACGGGACGTTGATCTTCCAGCGCCCCTTCAATTTCCGGAATCCCTGAACCACCTGCTTCTGGCGCGTATTTACGCACCAGAAAGTAGCCGAACATTGCCAGCACCGCCGAACAAAGAAAAGCGACGGTTAACAGAAGTGGGTAATTATCAGCAGTATGTACCAGCGCCCCCATACGTTGGTTTTGCAACCAGGCGACGCCTTTGTCAAAAGCAACTGCAGCCAGCCCGACAAGGGTGCCGACGACCGCCGCCATAAACAAAATGGCTAACGGGGTTTTGTCGCGCTCAAGAAGTTGGCGAATCAGTTGTCTGCGTCGCAGACGCGCGGCCTGCGGTATTTCATAAGAAGGAGTTTCAGTTTTCATCCAATGATCACATATTGGTCATACAAATAAGATGACGGCATTTTACTCGCTCGTTCCATGAAAATCCTTTGCAAAGCGTAATGTTTCAAATACCCAAAACTTTTATACTCTTAGAAATCCAGGTTGCAGCAGTATAAGCAACCTGATGTTTGACGAGTATTTAACTTGTTATGAATAACATAGAATAGCAGCCATTCACTTTTTCTACGAATCAGGAACCCTCCATGAGTAAGTCTGAAAACCTATACAGCGCAGCGCGCGAGCTGATCCCTGGCGGTGTGAACTCTCCTGTTCGCGCCTTTACCGGCGTGGGCGGTACTCCACTGTTTATCGAAAAAGCGGACGGCGCTTATCTGTACGACGTTGATGGCAAAGCCTATATCGATTATGTCGGTTCCTGGGGGCCGATGGTGCTGGGTCATAATCATCCGGCGATCCGCAATGCAGTGATTGAAGCCGCTGAACGTGGTCTGAGCTTTGGTGCGCCGACCGAAATGGAAGTAAAAATGGCGGAGCTGGTGACCGAACTCGTGCCGACGATGGATATGGTGCGCATGGTGAACTCTGGCACCGAAGCAACGATGAGCGCCATCCGCCTGGCGCGTGGTTTTACCGGTCGCGACAAAATCATTAAATTCGAAGGTTGTTACCACGGCCACGCTGACTGCCTGCTGGTGAAAGCCGGTTCTGGCGCGCTCACGTTAGGTCAGCCAAACTCTCCGGGCGTTCCGGCAGATTTCGCCAAACATACCTTAACCTGTACCTATAACGATCTGGCGTCTGTACGCGCCGCGTTTGAACAGTATCCGCAAGAGATTGCCTGCATTATCGTCGAGCCAGTGGCAGGCAACATGAACTGTGTTCCTCCGCTGCCAGAGTTCCTGCCGGGTCTGCGCGCGCTGTGTGACGAGTTTGGCGCGTTGCTGATCATCGATGAAGTTATGACCGGTTTCCGCGTGGCGCTGGCAGGCGCACAGGATTATTACGGCGTGGTGCCGGATCTTACCTGCCTGGGCAAAATCATCGGCGGTGGGATGCCAGTAGGCGCATTCGGCGGTCGTCGTGATGTAATGGATGCACTGGCTCCGACCGGCCCGGTCTATCAGGCTGGTACGCTTTCCGGTAACCCAATTGCGATGGCAGCAGGTTTTGCCTGTCTGAATGAAGTCGCGCAGCCGGGCATTCACGAAACGCTGAATGAGTTAACCACGCGTCTGGCAGAAGGTCTGCTGGAAGCGGCAGAAGAAGCGGGAATTCCGCTGGTCGTTAACCATGTTGGCGGCATGTTCGGTATTTTCTTTACCGACGCCGAGTCCGTGACGTGCTACCAGGACGTGATGGCCTGTGACGTGGAACGCTTTAAGCGTTTCTTCCATATGATGCTGGATGAAGGTGTATATCTGGCACCGTCAGCGTTTGAAGCGGGTTTTATGTCTGTGGCGCACAGCATGGAAGATATCAACAACACCATCGATGCTGCGCGTCGGGTGTTTGCGAAGTTGTGATGATTTTGCCTCGCCCACCGGGCGAGGCATTCAATTAACGGCTCTGCTTTCTCAACAAATAGATAAAGTACGGCGCGCCAATAAACGTCGATAGCAACCCCGCTGGGATCTGGAACGGAAACAGCACCATCCGCCCACACCAGTCAGCGAACACCAGCAGTAAACCACCCACCAGCGCCGAAATTACGATATGTGGCATCGTCCGTCGAAAGCCCATCATCCGCGCAATATGCGGTGCCATCAGACCAACAAAACTCAACGGTCCAATAGTCATCGTCGCGGTCGCTGTCAGGCAAGCCGCTAACAGCAGCAACGCAATTCGCGTCGGCGTCAGCGCCATTCCCACAGCTCGTGCGGTATCGCCACCCAGCGGCAAAATGGTCAGCCAGCGGCGGCACAGCGGGGTAATCGCCAGCAAAATCACCATCACAATTCCTGTGCGCCAGACCTGTGCATCGGTCGCGTTGTAGGTCGAACCGGAAATCCAGGTCAGCACTTGCGCCATTCGCGGGTCACCACTCGCCTGCAACATCATCAAAAGCATGGTGAACGCGGTGCTTAACGCCATCCCCGCAAGCAGCATCCGGTGTGGGGAAAATCCACCTCGACCGGCGGCGATCATAATGATTAACAAGGTCACCGCCGCGCCAAGACTTCCCGCAGGCAACAGCCAGCCAAAGGCATTGCCCGGCACCAGAAACAGCATCAACACTACGCCAAACGCCGCACCGGAGCTAATCCCCAGCACTTCCGGGCTTGCCATCGGGTTTCCGGTCAACCGCTGAATAATGCAGCCCGCCACCGCCAGCATGACGCCCGCAAACAGTGCTGCCATAATTCGTGGCCAGCGCCAGGGCATTAAATCATCAAGCAGCGCCCCGCTCGCCCACGTCCAGCCGTGCGCATCACGACCAAACGACAACGCCACAACCACAGCAATCAACAGCAGCACGCCGCCAGCGAGGGCAAACGCCAGCACATGTTGGCGTTCAGTCGCGACACGATCGTTCACCTTCATATCTGGCGCGCTAATGCTGCGTAAACGCGGCAGCAGCCACAACAGCAGCGGCGCACCGATGAGCGCAGTGACCGAACCGGTGGAAACCTCCATCCACACGCGAGTCAGCCAGAGGATGATTTGATCGGAAAGCCAGAGGATCAGCGCACCAATCAGCGACGCCAGCATCAACCGTGGCAGCAAACGCCGCGCCCCCAGCATTTTCGCCAGCAGTGGTGCGAACAACCCGATAAAGCCGATAATCCCTACCGCATTCACCAGCAGAGCACTGATGACAATCGCCAGCGACAGCGCCGCCAGACGCGCCAGCGACAAGGCCAGGCCCAGATTGCGCGCCACGCCATCATCAAGCCCCATCAGGGTTAATGGACGAAGTAGCAGCAACGTCAGCATCACGCCGCCCAGCAGCTGCGGCCATAAACGCTCAACGCCGCTCCAGTCGGTTTGTGTCAGCGTTCCGGTGCTCCACAGGAACATGCTTTGTAGCTGGTCGTGATGGAAGATAACCAGTAACTGATTGATTGCCCCGCAATAAAGGCTCACCACCAGACCCGCGAGGATCAGCGTTACCGGCGAAAGGCGCTTGCCCCACGCGACGCCAAAGACAATTAAGCCAACGACACAAGCCCCTGCCAACGCGGCAAACTGGCTCGCCATCGCGCCGGGGATCGCCCAGAGCGTGGTGACGGTAATTCCCAGTTGCGCGCCCGTTGCGACGCCCAGCGTGGTCGGTTCCGCCAGCGGGTTACGCAGCACTTGCTGAAACAGCACGCCTACCAGCCCCAGACCTGCGCCAACCAGCAGTGAAATCGCCAGACGCGGCAGCAAGCTGTAGTGAAAAATCATCTGCTCAATGACGTCAATATCCGGCGACCAGGCAGCCTGCGCCCACTGGCTACGCGGCAGCGCCTGCGAGAAGTTCATCCAGGTCAACGCCGCAGCGGCAATCACCAGCAGCGCCAGTAATAACGCCGGGAAAAGCGCAATTCGTTTACTCACGCTTGACCTCCGATGGCGTTATCCAGAATACGCACAAAATGCATTGCCGAGAGCGTCGCACCATAGAACCAGACGGCGGGTACGCGCTGAAAGCGTCCGGCACGGACAAACGGCATTGCCTGCCACAGCGGCGTCGCCATTAACGCGTCCATGTCTTTGCTGTTGTCGTGATCAAAACAGAGCACATCAACGTCTTTATAGACTGCCAGACGATCGATACTGACGGCGGTACTGCCCCAAAAGTTGGTTTCCCCTTGCCAGGCATTTGGGATGCCGTACTCATCAAGAATTTCCTGGAATAAGCTGTTTGGACCGAAGACCAACATATGGCGCGAATCGATAAGCGTCGTCAGCAGTAACGGACGCGATCCTCGCTTTACAAAGCGGGGTTTCATGCTGCGGATAAAGTCTTCATATTGCGCTAAATGCATTTCCGCTGCGCTTTGCAGGTTAAGTAAATCTGCCATTTCCGTCAGCGATTTACGCGCCATCGCCAATGGCTGTTTGCCGTCGCTGAAGTTAAATCCGCGTCCCGGCGCAATACGTGCCAGCATTTCTGGTGAAGGGCCATATCCCGCCGACCAGACCATAAACGATGGTTTCATTTCGGTCAGCAGTTCGAGGTTAGGTTCTGTACGCAAACCAACATCAATCACCGACTCCGGCAATGGCGGTTCGCTGACCCACAGTCGATAGTTGATGGTATCCGCCACGCCGTAAGGCACGATGCCGAGCGCCAGCAGTAATTCCACCGGCAACCACTCCAGCGCCACAATACGATTGGGATCAATAGCCGCCGCGTGGGCGGTATTCATCTGCCATAACAACGGAGAAAGCGCCATCGCCGTTAACAGTCGGCGGCGCGAAATAAGAGATAAGCCGCTCATCAATAAACAAAACTCACAGGTGCAGCACCCGCCGGATGCGGCAAAATACCCATCGGGATGCCATAAATCATTTCGAGGGTTTCGCCGCGCATAATTTCCGCAGGCGTTCCCTGAGCAATCATTTCACCGCCGCGCAGGGCGACCAGATAATCACAGTAACGCGCAGCCATATTGATATCGTGCAGCACGGCAATGACCGTCAGGCCACGCTCCTGACTTAAACGATGCACCAGCGCCAGCACATCAACCTGGTGGGCGATATCCAGCGCCGAGGTCGGTTCGTCCAGCAACAGACAACGGCTATCCTGCGCCACCAGCATGGCGATCCACGCCCGCTGACGCTCGCCGCCAGAGAGACTATCGACCAGCCGCTGCGCCAGCGGTTTTAAGCCAACCAGCGAGATAGCTTCCTCGACCTTTTCGCGATCTGCCGCGCCAAAGCGCCCCAGCGCGCCATGCCACGGGTAACGACCAATCGCCACCAGTTCACGCACCGTCATCCCTTCTGCCGGAGGAAGCTGCTGCGGCAAATAAGCCACTTTGCGGGCGAACGCTTTGCTGCTCCAGCTTTCCAGCGGCTGGGCATCAAGAAGAATCTCACCTTCCGATGGCGGCTGATGACGACCGAGCATTTTCAGTAACGTGGATTTACCGGAACCGTTGTGACCAATCAGACCGGTCACTTTCCCGGCAGGAAAGGTTAACGACAGCGGATGCAAAAGCGTGCGCCCAGGCACACGAAAGGAGATATTACGCAGTGCAAAAGTGGTATCGGAATGATTCGTGTATTCCTGCATAACAGCCAACTTGTGAAACGGGCACGGAAATCCGTGCCCCAAAAGAGAAATTAGAAACGGAAGGTTGCGGTTGCAACGACCTGACGTTCTGCGCCCCAGAAGCAGCCATAAGTGTTAAAGCAGCTGGCGACGTATTCACGATCGAACAGGTTGTTAACATGCAGCGCCACGTTGGAGCCAGCCATACCGACTCGCGCCAGATCATAACGCACTAACGCATCCACGACCGTATAACTTCCCACTTTAAAGGAGTTAGCCGGATCACCATAGCTGGAGCCTGTATAACGACCACCGGTGCCCAGTGTCAGACCTGAAAGTGGGCCGTCAAAGAAGGTGTAGTCAGCCCACAGAGAAGCCATGTGTTTTGGCACCTGCGCAGGCGTATTGCCTTTGTAGGTAGTATCGGTGGTGTATTCCGCATCGGTGTAGGTATAAGAACCCACCACGTTAACACTCGCCGACAATGCCGCTTTTGCTTCGATTTCTACGCCACGTGCGCGGATCTCGCCACCTTCAACCGAGAAGAAGGAACCCTCAGGGTCCGCCATCAGGTTATTGGTTTTGGTGAGATTATACAGTGCACCCGTCACCACAATTGGGCGATCTTCCGGTACATATTTCACGCCGACTTCATACTGCTTACCTTTAGACGGTGCGAAAATATTACCATCCTTTCCGACCTGGGAAGAAGGTTCAAACGATTCGCTATAACTGAAGTAAGGTGTTACGCCATTATCAAACAGGTAGTTAACACCACCACGCCAGGTAAACTGTTTGTCATCACGTTTATCGGTCGTCCCGGCAACGCGGTTAAGAGATTCTTGATCCGCCCAGTCATAACGACCGCCCAGGGTGACCAGCACTTTATCCCACTGCGCCTGATCCTGAACGTAAATACCCGTTTGCTTCTGCTTATTCAGAATGCGGTAAGGGCCGGAGTTTGCCGGATCTTTCGCATTGAAATCGAAATCGGTATTCACCGGATTGTACAGATCGAGCAGCGGTACGGAGTCGTCGTAACCAAACCAGGCGTTGATGTCGTTACGCATACGCATGAAATCAACACCCGTCAGCAGGGTGTGGTCAATATCGCCAGTGGCAAATTTGCTCTGCAGCTGGGTATCAACAGAGAAGTTTTGCAGCTTCTCATCATCAACGACATATTTACGCGCCAGATAATGGCCTTTGTCCGCTGGCGCTAATGCCGCACATTGTTGGCTGTAAGCATTCGCCGGATCGGAGCAGACACCGTAACCATAAACGCTGTTTTGCGAGGTTTTGTTTTCCGCAAAGCGCAGGTTCTGACGCACGGTAAAGGTATCGTTAAATTCGTGGTCGAAGCTGTAGCCCACCATCTTCTCATTACGAGAATAGGTGTTGTTCTTCGCCCCTTCGTTAAAGTCCGTCGGCAGACGCTTACCATTCGGCAGCGGCTCAACGGTTCCCTCTTTCGGCAACCAGCCGTAATAACCGGTTTCCGGCTCGTTCTGGAAGTAAGAAAGGAAGGTGAAATTGGTTTTATCGTCCGGACGCCAGGTGAACGCCGGTGCAATAGCATAACGCTGCTCTTCTGACCCTTTCTGCTGAGCATTGGCAGAACGCGCAAGACCGGTCAGGCGATAAGAGTAAACGCCGTCATCATCCAGTGCATCGCTAAAGTCAAAACCAGTCTGGAACAGGCTGTCAGTACCGGCTTTAAATTGAACTTCTTTCAGCGGTTCGGTAGTCGGACGCTTGCTGACCATGTTCAACAGGCCGCCAGGGCTGCTTTTACCGTAAAGCACGGAAACCGGGCCACGCATAATTTCAGCGCGTTCCAGCATATACGGGTCAATGACCGCATCGTTATAGAAGTTGCCCTGCAACTTCAGGCCATTCAGATAGTTATTCTGGCTTTGGCCTTCTGCCGCAAAACCGCGAATGATCAGGTGGTCATAGGTGTTGGATGCGCCACGCGTACCAACAGAGACACCTGGCGTGTAGCTGAGCGCCTCTTTTACTGACTTAGGCTGATGCAGCGCCATCTCTTCGGCGGTCACAACAGAAATAGACTGTGGCACTTTTTGAATCGGCGTATCTGTTTTGGTGCCGGTAGCGGACTGTCGCGCCGCAATAGTTGCAGCCGGCCCCCATGCGCTTTCTTGCGGCGCAGGTGCAGCGGTAACGGTGATAGTGTCTTCTTTCGGTTCAACCGCTGCCTGTGCATAAACAGACATGCCGCTAACCGCTGTGGCTACTACAACTGCGATTTTACGCAGCGAGTGTTTTGGCTGAGCAGTTTTGTAACGCGCCATTGGTATATCTCTGATGTAAAGTGAATGATAACGTAAACGAGAATGATTATTATAAAGATAAGATAATATTCGAAAGGCTGACGGGTTCGCAAGCGGTACGCAATATGCGCGCCCCTGAAGGGTCAATAAACAATCAGATGAAAAGAAAGGGTTAATTGTTTAGGCGGGATGTTACTGATATTGACTTATCTACGCCCTGTGTTCATTCATTCCACAAGGCGTAGTGATTTATTCCCCAGTCTATACAAGCCGCGTCAGGATAACGCTTTCAGAAGAAGCTGCGCGCGATGCTCATCGCTCACGGTCTCCCAGGCTTCCGCAAGCTGAACGTGCGCTTGTTTACTGATATCTATAGAAACCGCCAGTCCTTCATCAACTTCCGGCGCCTGAGTGTTGTTCTCACTCTGTTCAATGGCACGGAAAATTGCTTCATTCATGGTGGCAGTGTCGAGCGAACCCAGACGGCTTTTTAGTGCCTGAGCGGTGGAGGCAGAAACCCACATGCGGACGATCTCTTCATTCACCGGTTCACTCTGCACACGAAAATAGCAAAGATTCTCGTCTGACGGCAGCGGCACGTCAAAATATGGCTGGATCTTGATACCCGCACTGGTCGTCACGGAATAGCGTTTCTGCTTTGTATCCCGGTCATATATCCACAAACTTTTGCTGGCCTTACGTGCCCCTTTAGCTGGAGTAACATTCCATACCGCTGTGTACTGCTCCGGATTTGGCGGGATCATCCGCTCTTCAAAATAGAGGAATTCCGTCAGACTATCCTCCCATAGTAGCCAGCCTGTACGCATATCAGGGGTCTTATGAGGTGCGGCATCTCTTACCGTTTGCGTTCGACGTTCTATAAGCTCTGCGTATTGCTGGAAGACGTCATGCATCACGTCGTTAGCATCACGAGTGGTATCATCAATACGGATCGAACGCGTTGCAGCCGGGTGCATAAGCGTAGTGCCGCAGACTGACTTGATCGGTCTGTCACGCAGGCCTGCTATGCGCAAGAGTTTCATCTCCAGCCCCAATCCCTGATAATTGACATCAATATGTAAATTGCTCCAGCCACCATCAGGAATATTTTTTGCCAGGCAGTAAACGCGACTCCAGTCACCTTCCTCCAGCTTTCTGCCCATCATGGCGGCAACCTGAGTTGCCAACCACCGTTTAGCAAATACCTTTTCAGTATCAGTAAATGCTTGTAAGTATGCCATTACAACGGATCCTTATTACCTTCCAAAAGAGCAATTGCCTGAGACCTGAAGGTCGCGAAGTCCAACATTTTCCCATGCAGTAAAAGACTTTCAGCCAGATATTCGCTGTAGAGAGTGCGATAATCAATATCAGCCTCACGTTTAACGTGCAGATAAGGAAGCACGGGGATCGTACCATTTCGCTGGCTCAGGAATTCCTTAACTGAAATGGTTTTCGCCTCCGCCGTTGACACTTCCTGCTTGTTGCCATTTTCAACTTTACGACAATGCAGCATGAGATCAGCACCTGCGGTGTTATCGCTAACAAATTGCTTAAACGTACCATGCTGCTTGTCGAAAATATCGATCCTTTCAATGGTAAAACCAGCATCCAGCACTGCATTACGCAGACGATTCCAGATGTCCTCCGAAGAGTTCATAAATACCAACACCATCCAGTGTCCTGGTCTTAGCACACGATAACTTTCAGCCAGACTCTGCGTCATTAATTCCTGATATCTGTTGGCATCCTTTTTTTGTACGCGATTAACTATGGCTTCATCCGTGGCATCCGTATAGGACATTAACCAGGACTCCCACAACATATTCATTTCGCTATAGTTAATGTTGGCTCCAAACGGCGGATCGGTGAAAATCAGATCAACACTATTATCCGGCAGAAACGAAAGATCGGTCGCAGAACCCGTTTTAACCTGACAACGACCAACGTAGGCTTTAGCCGTGGTTTCAAGGTGATCAATAATTGATCTGGCCTTGCGTTCGAAGGTCAAAAAGATATTCGCTTCATTGAAAATATACGGGACATTAAAATTTGCCGTATTACCGCTGCCGCCCCAAAAACGGTACTCAGAAAGCCGGGTCACACGCTGATAGAGCGAAGTGAAAACAAAGCCGAGAAATGCGGCAATATTGGTATCTTCAACGCGATGAATCGCTTTCCACAACTGGCTCATCGCCGCCAGATTTCTGGCAGTATAAAAATGCTTTATGTTAGTCAGGCCATGACGCTTGGGCTGTGCCAGATTCACTCCATCTGGTAGATCGAAATCCGGGATGAACCCCTCAGCAAGATATTTGCCTGCGTCAATTGCGGCAATGAGCTTGAGATCGGCCTCCACAGGCGGCACCTCGGACTGAGCTTTACCGCAGCATTTATACCCCACGAGAACCGGCACTGGCGTCGTTCGGGCAAGGCGCGATTTTTTGACCTGATGATGGCAATGAGGGCACGGGAACTCGCGCAAAAATTTATGTTCGCGCACAGTGTTACCGTAGCTACGGCATTCGTCCCAAAGCACAAACTCCTTACTACACTCACTGCAAATGACTTTGTATGACCAGACAGTAAAGAGCAACTCCGCCTCTTTTCCACAGGTGCGGCATTGCGTTGTGTAAAGGGTTTTACGCAGATCCTCCAGACTCTCAGTAACTACTTTTACCGCCGCCGCGAGCGCAGCGGGATCGCATTGCGATGTAAATCGATTAGCGATAAAACTGGCTGCAGGTGACAGTTCATTGAGAATGACATCATGACCGGTCGTCAGTGCCGCGACCCCTGTCATACCGCTTCCCGCAAAGGGATCAAGCACCAGTCCGCCTTCGGGCAAATATTTTTGCAGCACCTGGGCAATCCCTTGAGGCGGAACTTTGGTGTGATATGTATGCGCGTCATAAGTATACGTATTCTTTCCTGCTGAAACGCCCTCCGCCACAGCCTCTTTCACGGTCTGCGCAGCTTCAGAATGTGATGAAAGAATTTCAGCCAACAGGTATTCACCATTGCCCCAAAGTTCTCCTTTTTTAAGTCGGGAGAGCAGAGGCAGCCCCGGCTCATCGCGCAGCACAATCGTGCCTTCATATTTGTCGGCTGTCGTTTTTTTACGTATCCCACGAGAGGCGAATGTTCGTGTCGTATTCAGATTCGCAAGATCGATCGCCAGACCCGCATTGAGCTTCGCAAGTAGCTCATGCAATTCTTTTATCGTATCGGCACTGGGTTCAATATCCCCGCGAATCCAGCGAGCAACTGAAATGTAAGAAGTGCCGAGATACTGCGCCACGCCTTTCGGATCCAGGCCACTTAATGCCATAATTTCCTGCAATAATGCCTGATAGTAATTCTCAGGATGTGATACTTGCTGACCAGAGCGCATCATCTTTTGCCCCCCTCATTAATACCAATAACAACGTTGAGAGATACCTCATTAGCGTGCACTGCTATAGTCATTCACTATTTACCTTTTTGATTCGCTTTCTCATTAAGTCCGGCAAAGGCTGTGTCGATACGCTTTCATCGACTATTCTGAGAGGATGTCTGTTGGCATCAAAGGAAGAATGTTTCACGCAAAAAATATTTAAATTCATTGCGTTGAATATTAAACAGGTCAATTTCTTCTGATATTTGCATCCCACTAAATTTAGCAGGTTCCCTGTATCAACAGAGAACCTGCCATTAGTATCAACGCATTACTGCCTGAGAACGTTAATTACTGCCAAACATGTCCTTGATCCAGCCTGCTACGCCGTCGCTGTCTTTCTGCTCCTGTTGCGCAGGCTGCTGCGGCTGAGAAGACTGATCAAACGGATTGCCCGACGGCTGCTGTTGAATCTCGCTTTGCTGGCACAACGAATCAGGATCGCTGGTCCATACTGGCAAGGTTCTCATACCACCGCTGCAAACAAAGTTACCGTCGTAGTCCACGCCCATATCCACAATATCTTCCGGCGGTACAAGATTCAGCGGCGTTGGCGTCTGGTTCGCCAGATAACGCTGGTAAATCGACATCGCCCCACTGGCGCCATACAGTTTAGTTGGCTGGTTGTTATCGCGGCCAACCCAGGTGATGGTCACCGTGCTGCCGTCAATGCCCGCAAACCAGGTATCAACGTTGTTGTTGGTAGTCCCTGTTTTCCCTGCCAGATGCAGATTTGGATATTTCGCCCCAAGCTGACGACCCGTACCGCGTTGTACAACCTGCTGCATGGTCCACAATGTCAGATACGCCGCCTGCGCCGGAACAGCGCGTTCCGCCTGCGGGAAACTCTGATAGAGCACTTTACCATCTTCAGCAATCACTGAACGCAGTGCAGAAAGCGGTGCGCGGTTACCTCCGCTGGCGATAGTCTGGAATGCCTGCGCCACTTCGATTGGCGTTAAGTTCAACGCCCCCAGTAACATAGCCGGAACCGGATTCAGCTGATCTTTCGGCACGCCCAGCTTAATCCAGGTGTCCGTAACCGCAGGCAGCCCCAGCGCCATCCCCAGATTTACCGTTGGCACGTTCATAGAACGGGTCAACGCATCCACCAGCATCACTCTGCCGCTTTCGCTATAGCGACGATCATCGTTCTGCGGTGACCAGACCTGACCGTTCGGCTGGCGCAGCGCGATGGGGGCGTCGGCAATCCACGTGTTCAGACGATAGATTTTCGGCTGGCTTAAGGCCGTCAGATAAGTCGCTGGTTTTGCCAGTGAACCAATCGAACGACGCGCCTGCATCGCACGGTTATAACCCGCAAACTGCGGTTCCGAACCACCGACCATGGCACGAACCTCACCGCTAAAGCGGTCAACAACCACGATCGCCGTTTCCAGATCGCTCAACTTACGCTGTTTCTTCAGTGCCGGAATACCTTCCACGGCGGCTTTTTCTGCGGCGTCCTGAGCCACCGAGTCAAAGGTAGTGAAGATCTTCACGCCGGAGAGATCTTTCACTTTATCGCCCAGTTTCGCCTGCAGCTCCTGACGTACCAGTTGCATAAAAGCAGGCTGTGGAGAGATTACCCCACCGCGCGGCTGAACGCCCAGCGGACGCGCGCTCAACATGTCGTAGAGTTCTTGATCAATAATCTGCTGTTGTTGCAGCAATCGCAGCACCAGATTACGTCGCTCCAGTGCCAGTTTTGGGTTACGCCACGGGTTGTAAATTGACGCGCCTTTCACCATACCGACTAACAGCGCCTGCTGGTCAAGGCTCAACTCTTCCACCGGACGACCAAAGTAGTACAGGCTCGCCAGCGGGAAACCACGGATTTCGTTGTCACCGCTCTGACCGAGATACACCTCGTTCATATACAGCTCAAGAATGCGGTCTTTGCTGTAACGCGCATCCATGATCAGCGCCATATAAGCTTCGTTCGCTTTACGCCAGTAAGAACGCTCACTGGAAAGGAACAAGTTTTTCACCAACTGTTGCGTCAGCGTACTCGCCCCCTGCACCGTGCGACCGGCGGTCAGGTTTGCCAGCACCGCACGCCCAATTGAGTAGAGGCTGATCCCATCATGCTCGTAGAAATGACGGTCTTCCGTCGCCAGCAAGGTATCCACCAGCAGATCCGGGAATCCACTGCGCGGCACAAACAGACGCTGCTCACCGTTTGGCGAGGAGATCATGGTGATCAGGCGCGGATCAAGACGGAAGAAGCCGAACTGACGGTTGTTCTCCATATTGACGATGGTCGCCAGATGATCGCCATCAAAGGTCAGGCGCGCACGCACCTGCCCTTCTTTACTATCCGGGAAATCAAACGGACGGCGGATCATCTCAATGCTGTTAGCCTGCACGGTAAATTCGCCAGGACGGGTCATCTTCGACACCTGACGATATTGGGTCGCCTCTAACAGTTTCACCATCTCGTTCTTGCTGATAGTCATGTCTGGCTCAAGGTTTACCATCCGACCATAAACTGCCGCTGGCAATTGCCAGACCTTGCCATCAATACGGCTGCGAATTTTTTGATCGAGATAAACCCCGTAAACGGCGATTAACACCGCAAATACGATGCCCAGTTTCAGTAGCAGCCAGAGCCAGCCGCGTTTACCACGAGGCTTACGCCCTTTGCCCTTACCTTTGCGCGGCATCGGTTCTTCATCCTCATAGTCATCATAATCATCGTCATCTTCGTAACGACGACGGCTTACCTTTTGTTTGACAGGACGCGTCGGTTTCCCTTTGCGTCCAATTGGCTCGCGGTCATTCCCGGCCATACTTTTTCTCCGCAATATTCAGGCGCAAAAGCCCGATTTTCTGTTCTTCCGTTGCAAGACAGAAGAAGATATCTCTCAAAATTGCTTTTCTCCCTCTCCCTGTGGGAGAGGGCCGGGGTGAGGGCATCAGCGCGCACATTACCCCTCACCCTATCCCTCTCCCCATAGGGGCGAGGGGACTGCCCATACCCGTTTTACGAATACTTTTTCGTCCGGCGCGTCGGCGCGGTGTTGGCGGGGTCGTCCGGCCAGACATGTTTGGGATAACGCCCTTTCATCTCTTTTTGCACTTCGCGATACGCCCCCTGCCAGAAGGCGCTTAAATCACGCGTGATTTGCAGCGGCCTTTGGGCGGGTGAAAGCAACTCCAGCACCAGCGGCACGCGCCCCTGGGCAATCGTCGGATTGGTGGCCTCGCCAAACATCTCCTGCATTCTCACCGCCAGCGCAGGAGGGTTATCTTCATGATAACGAATGGCGATCCGGCTTCCCGTCGGCACAGTGTAATGCGCAGGAAGTTCACTATCCAGCCGTTGCTGCATTCCCCAATCAAGTAATCCGCGCAGCGCCTGGTAAATATCGAGTGATTTCAGGCCACGCAGTGAATGTACACCGCTCATATGTGGCAACAACCACGCTTCCAGCGTCGCCAGCAAATTTGCCTCATCAACCGCTGGCCAGTCATATTCCGGTAGCCACTTCGCAGCACACAGCAAACGCAAACGTAGCTGTTCCGCTTCCGGTGTCCAGTTAAGTACACTGAGACCTTTATCGCGAATACCGTTGAGCATTGCATGATGTAATTCATCTTCCGACGGTTTCGCCAGCGGCTGTACTTTTACTGTGAGCTGACCAATCTGCAACCGACGCCAGGCTTTTAGTGTGCCTTGCACATCGTCCCATTCAACGGTATCAGACTGCCGTAATAGCTGCGGACAACGCTGTATTAACTCATCGATATCGACCGGTAGCGCCAGTAAAATTCGCGCATCCGGCGAGGCGCTGCCCTGCAATAATAACGGAGCGACCAGCCATTCATGGCGGCTTAAGGCATCATCGGTGTCCAGCATCGCTCCCATGCCGTTCGCCAGCTGATAGCGCCCTTCTTGCCCACGACGACGAGCAATGCGATCGGCAAACGCCTCAGCAAGTAACGGCGCGATAAGCGAACTGTCTGCCTCGCCGCCACGCACATTTAAGCGTTTTAATAGCTGTTGACTGCGTTGCTGCCAGGCCGGTTGATTGCGCGAAAACGCCACACCCAGATCGCTATTCCCCATCCGTGGCGGCTCTTCGAGAATGGCAGCAATTTTTGCGGCGGTTGCGGCTTCGTCGTCGCTCTTCGCGCTCACCAGCATTGCCGCTAAACGTGGATCGTTACCCAGTGTCGCCATTTTTTGCCCTTGCGCACTAAGCCGTTCGCCGTCCAGTGCCCCCAGCATCCCTAACAGGCGTTTCGCGGCCTGTAGATTCACCGCTGGCGGTTGATCAAGCCAACTCATCTGCGCCGGATCGCTGCATCCCCATTGCAGTAATTCCATCAGCAAGCCGGAGAGATCGCTTTGTAAGATCTCCGGTTCACTTTGCGCGGCAGCGCGTTCTGCTTGTTCTTTGGCGATTAAATGCAGACAGATACCCGGTTCCAGACGCCCGGCACGCCCGGCGCGTTGCGTCATTGATGCCTGACTAACGCGTTGAGTAATCAATCGCGTAAGCCCCGTGCGCGGATCAAAGCGCGCTACACGCTCCTGGGCACAATCCACCACCAGGCGAATACCTTCGATGGTTAAACTGGTTTCAGCGATATTGGTTGCCAGCACCACTTTACGCATTCCTTGCGGTGCCGGAAGGATCGCTTTTCGCTGATCGTTCAGCGACAACGCGCCATACAGCGGGCAGAGCAACACATCACTGCCGATGCGCGAAGCCAGTTGTTCCTGCACTCGCTGAATTTCTCCGACGCCAGGTAAAAATAACAGTAATGATCCACTTTCCTGACGCAGCAATTCGGCGGTAGCAACCGCGACAGCCTCGTCAAAGCGTTGATGTGTGGACAGCGGCAAATAGCGACGTTCTACTGGATACGAACGTCCTTTGGAAACAATAACCGGCGCTTGCGGCAGCATTTGTTGCAAACGATCGTTATCCAGCGTGGCCGACATAATGAGCAGTTTTAAGTCATCGCGCAGCCCTTGTTGCACGTCCAGCAATAGTGCCAGCGCCAAATCCGCCTGCAAGCTACGCTCGTGAAATTCATCGAGGATCACCATACCGACGCCGCTCAGCTCTGGGTCGCGTTGGATCATGCGCGTCAGCACGCCTTCCGTAACCACTTCCAGTCGGGTATTCGGCCCCACGCAGTTTTGCGCACGCATCCGGTAGCCAACCGTGTCACCAGGCTTTTCGTTAAGCAGCTCCGCCAGTCGTTGCGCAACGTTACGTGCCGCCAGACGCCGTGGCTCCAGCAGGATAATTTTTCCGTTAATGCCTGGATGCGCCAGCAGTTGCAGCGGCAACCAGGTCGATTTCCCGGCTCCGGTCGGCGCGCTTAATAAAACCTGCGGTGCGGTATCGAGAGCAGCAAGTAATTCAGGTAAGACGGCAGCAACGGGCAACGACGACACAAAACGCTCCTGAGGGTTAACATTCTTCGCGCCACATTGTAGCATCGCGATAATTCATAACCGAGTACCTCACATGTCTGAACCGCAACGGCTGTTCTTTGCCATCGACTTACCCGCAGAAATTCGCGAGCAGATTATCCACTGGCGCGCCGCACAATTTCCGCCTGAAGCCGGGCGTCCGGTTGCCGCCGAAAATTTGCATCTGACGCTGGCGTTTTTAGGCGAAGTGAGCGCAGAGAAAGAGAAGGCGCTTTCTCTTTTAGCCGGACGGATTCGTCAACCGGGATTCACTCTGACGCTTGATGACGCCGGTCAGTGGCTGCGTTCGCGCGTGGTGTGGTTAGGGATGCGTCAGCCACCGCGCGGCTTAATCCAGTTAGCAAATATGCTCCGTTCGCAGGCCGCCCGCAGTGGTTGTTTTCAAAGCAATCGACCGTTTCATCCGCATATCACCTTATTGCGCGACGCCAGCGAGGCGGTGACAATCCCGCCGCCAGGTTTTAACTGGTCATATACGGTGACGGAGTTCACTCTTTACGCCTCCTCGTTTGCCCGTGGGCGCACACGCTACACGCCGCTAAAACGCTGGACACTGACGCAATAACAAGGGTTGTCACAATGAAATTTTCACCCCCTCTACAACGCGCCACGCTGGTTCAGCGTTATAAACGTTTTTTAGCTGATGTAATCACACCCGATGGTCGCGAATTAACGCTACACTGCCCTAATACTGGTGCGATGACCGGTTGTGCAACGCCTGGCGATACCGTCTGGTATTCCACTTCCGACAACACAAAACGGAAATATCCGCACACCTGGGAATTGACCCAAAGCCAAAGCGGTGCATTTATTTGCGTCAATACACTTTGGGCAAACAGATTGACGAAAGAGGCTATCCTCAATGGGGATATTTCGGAACTGTCAGGCTATAGCTCGCTGAAAAGCGAAGTAAAATACGGCGCCGAGCGCAGTCGTATTGACTTCATGTTACAGGCGAGGTTTCGACCTGACTGCTATATTGAAGTGAAATCGGTTACGTTAGCGGAAAATGAACAGGGATACTTTCCCGATGCAGTCACTGAACGAGGTCAGAAACATCTTCGGGAGTTGATGAGCGTAGCAGCTGAAGGTCAGCGTGCAGTGATTTTTTTTGCCGTGCTGCATTCAGCCATTACACGGTTTTCACCCGCGCGCCACATCGATGAGAAATACGCGCAACTATTGTCAGAGGCTCAACAAAAGGGGGTGGAAATTCTGGCTTATAAAGCGGAACTTTCTGCTGAAGGCATGGCTCTTAAAAAATCACTGCCGGTTACATTGTAGTAAAGTAAGTAACTGGTTAATTTACATTCTGGTCGCGTGCGCAAATACGCTTTTCCTCACACAGTTGTCAAGTGTTACGTTTAGATAATTGCTATCCGGAAAAGCATCTGCTATTTATAGCGGCCTCATTTTTCCCCCGAACATGGGGATCGATAGTGCGTGTTAAGGAGAAGCAACATGCAAGAAGGGCAAAACCGTAAAACATCGTCCCTGAGTATTCTCGCCATCGCTGGGGTGGAACCATATCAGGAGAAGCCGGGCGAAGAGTATATGAATGAAGCCCAGCTGGCGCACTTCCGTCGTATTCTGGAAGCATGGCGTAATCAACTCAGGGATGAAGTCGATCGCACCGTTACACATATGCAGGATGAAGCAGCCAACTTCCCGGACCCGGTAGACCGTGCAGCCCAGGAAGAAGAGTTCAGCCTCGAACTGCGTAACCGCGATCGCGAGCGTAAGCTGATCAAAAAGATCGAGAAGACGCTGAAAAAAGTGGAAGACGAAGATTTCGGCTACTGCGAATCCTGCGGTGTTGAAATTGGTATTCGTCGTCTGGAAGCGCGCCCGACAGCCGATCTGTGCATCGACTGCAAAACGCTGGCTGAAATTCGCGAAAAACAGATGGCTGGCTAATTACAGCCGTTCCATCACGTTTACCACAGGCGGGAAATGCTCCCGCCTTATTTTTTGTTCAACGAGATGACAGACACACACTATATTGGTCGCTTCGCCCCCTCTCCTTCCGGCGAGCTTCATTTTGGCTCTCTGATTGCCGCGCTTGGCAGTTATCTACAGGCACGCGCCCGGCAAGGTCGCTGGCTGGTTCGTATTGAAGATATCGATCCACCTCGTGAAGTTCCCGGTGCCGCAGTGACTATCCTGCGCCAGCTGGAACATTACGGTCTGCACTGGGACGGCGATGTTCTCTGGCAATCGCAACGTCATGACGCCTATCGTGAAGCACTCGTCTGGTTACGTGAGCAAGGGCTAAGTTATTACTGCACCTGTACGCGTGCGCGTATTCACAGCATTGGCGGTATTTACGACGGTCATTGCCGTGAATTACATCATGGTTCAGAAAACGCCGCAGTACGCATCCGCCAGCAGCATCCGGTCACGCAGTTTACCGATCAGTTGCGCGGTATTATTCACGCCGACGAAAAACTGGCGCGGGAAGATTTTATTATTCATCGCCGTGATGGTTTGTTCGCCTATAACCTGGCGGTGGTGGTTGACGATCACTTCCAGGGCGTGACAGAAATTGTCCGTGGCGCAGATTTGATCGAACCGACGGTGCGACAAATCTCGCTGTACCAGCTTTTTGACTGGCAAGTGCCAGATTACATTCATTTGCCGCTGGCACTTAACGCACAAGGCGCTAAACTTTCCAAGCAGAATCATGCGCCTGCGTTACCGAAAGGCGATCCGCGCCCGGTGTTAATCGCCGCGCTTCAATTTTTGGGTCAGCAGACAGAAACACACTGGCAGGATTTCAGCGTCGAGCAAATCCTTCAGTCAGCCGTCAAAAACTGGCGGCTTACCGCCGTGCCTGAGTCGGCAATTGTAAATTCAACATTCTCAAATGCGTCATGCTGAGCTATGATTAGCCGCTATTTTTTTGTCCTGAATGATGTTTGACACTACCGAGGTGTACTATTTTTACCCGAGTCGCTAATTTTTGCCGCAAGGTGCTAAGCCGCGAGGAAAGCGAAGCTGAACAGGCTGCCGCCCGTCCCCAGGTAACGGTGATCCCGCGTGAGCAACATGCTATCTCCCGCAAAGATATCAGTGAAAATGCCCTGAAGGTAATGTACAGGCTCAATAAAGCGGGATACGAAGCCTGGCTGGTTGGCGGCGGCGTGCGCGACCTGTTACTTGGCAAAAAGCCGAAAGATTTTGACGTGACCACCAACGCTACGCCTGAGCAGGTGCGTAAACTATTCCGTAACTGCCGCCTGGTGGGTCGCCGTTTCCGTCTTGCTCACGTGATGTTTGGCCCGGAGATTATCGAAGTCGCAACCTTCCGTGGACACCACGAAGGTAACGTCAGCGACCGCACGACCTCCCAACGCGGGCAAAACGGCATGTTGCTACGCGACAACATTTTCGGTTCCATCGAAGAAGACGCCCAACGCCGCGATTTCACTATCAACAGCCTGTATTACAGCGTCGCGGATTTTACTGTTCGCGATTACGTTGGCGGCATGAAGGATCTGAAAGACGGCGTTATCCGTCTGATTGGTAATCCGGAAACGCGCTACCGTGAAGATCCGGTACGGATGCTGCGCGCGGTACGTTTTGCTGCAAAACTGGGGATGCGCATCAGCCCAGAAACCGCAGAACCGATCCCCCGCCTCGCTACCTTATTGAACGATATTCCTCCGGCACGCCTGTTTGAAGAGTCTCTTAAACTGCTACAAGCGGGATACGGTTACGAAACCTATAAACTGCTGTGTGAATATCATCTGTTCCAGCCGCTGTTCCCGACCATTACCCGTTACTTCACGGAAAATGGCGACAGTCCGATGGAGCGCATTATTGAGCAGGTACTGAAGAATACCGACACGCGTATCCATAACGATATGCGTGTGAACCCGGCGTTCTTGTTTGCCGCCATGTTCTGGTATCCGCTGCTGGAGACGGCACAGAAGATCGCTCAGGAGAGTGGCCTGACCTATCACGACGCTTTCGCACTGGCGATGAACGATGTGCTGGACGAAGCCTGCCGTTCACTGGCGATCCCGAAACGTCTTACTACCTTAACGCGCGACATCTGGCAGCTACAGTTGCGTATGTCTCGTCGTCAGGGTAAACGTGCGTGGAAGCTGCTGGAGCATCCTAAGTTCCGTGCGGCTTACGACCTGTTGGCCTTGCGAGCTGAAGTTGAGCGTAACGCTGAACTGCAACGTCTGGTGAAATGGTGGGGTGAGTTCCAGGTTTCCGCGCCGCCGGATCAAAAAGGGATGCTTAACGAACTGGACGAGGAACCGTCAACGCGTCGTCGTACTCGTCGCCCACGCAAACGCGCGCCGCGTCGTGAGGGCACCGCATGACAGTGGCGTATATTGCCATAGGCAGCAATCTGGCCTCTCCACTGGAGCAGGTCAATGCTGCCGTGAAAGCAATCGGTGATATCCCTGAAAGCTGCATTCTTGCCGTTTCTTCGTTTTACCGCACCCCACCGCTGGGGCCGCAGGATCAACCTGATTACCTCAACGCCGCCGTGGCGCTGGAAACCGCACTCGCGCCCGAAGAGTTACTCAATCACACACAGCGTATTGAATTGCAGCAAGGTCGCGTCCGTAAAGCCGAACGCTGGGGGCCGCGCACGCTCGATTTAGACATTATGTTGTTTGGCAATCAGGTGATTAACACCGAGCGCCTGACCGTTCCGCACTACGATATGAAAAATCGTGGATTTATGCTGTGGCCGCTGTTTGAGATTGCGCCGGAATTAATTTTCCCTGATGGAGAGACATTGCAAAGTTTATTAACGAGCAATGCTTCTTGTCCCTTACCACGCTGGTAATCACCCTCCCCTTTCTAATTATTCAAGCTAGTATGCGTAGTGAAATACGCATCAGTAATCTGGTTCTTGCCTCTGATATGCCAGTCATAATCTTTATGGTTAAAATTCCTTTCTTCTTTTAGATAATTAAGATCAAAAAAAAGTGAGATCCCCCCCAAGAAAGGCACAAATGGGCAAAAAAACACATGAAAATTAACGTACATATTAATAATATTAAACTTTATATTAAGATAATCTAATATGTAAATACAGAAAAACTAATGCATACAAAATGACACACTAAAATATATATATAATAAAAATGACACACCACAATCAATCACAAGAAAAATAATAAAATTAAAAAAATCAATGAGTTACCAATCAAGCCACCCTTATAAACACTCTTATACTCACCTAACCGCTTGCTCTAAAATAAATAGCTATTCAAATGATGAATGCAAGGGAAGGTAAATCAATAAATCACCCCAAATCATTCACACCATCAATTTTTATTTTCATCCTTATATTGCTAGTCTCTGCCGCGTTTTTGGAAGACGTAGAATAACAATAAATTAATATTTGTTATTGATTCGTCTCTCTTTTTTTATGGAGAATTTTAATGAACAAAAAGCTACTTGCCATCGTATTAGCAGCATCTTCCCTTTCAGCCGGTTCAGTAATGGCTGGTGTTGACGGTGGGCAGTTGAATATCGGTGGTTTTGTTACCGCTGGTACTTGTGTAACGACAATAAATGGTGGCGGTAAAGACGTTACGGTTATGCTACAGACTGCACAAATTGCTGATGTCCCGGCAATGAGCAAAACTGCTGCAGGTGGGTTCCCGGAAGATATTAATATTAAAGTTGATTGTGCGACAGGTAATGCAACGGCTCAAAACGCAGTCATGAGTTTCAGTTCTATGTACCATAACTCTAACCAGGGTACTTTGAGTAATGACGGCTCAGTTCAGGATCCAGCAGGTAATGTCGATATCGCTCTGCACCATGTAAATAATACTGGAGCACTGAATCTGGTCGAAGTGAATAACCCGAGCAACCAGATCACTGAAGCATTCGACACCACCACTCATGTTGCGAACTTCCATTTAAAAGCATCTTATGTGAAGTCTGATGCTAATGCCACCGTGACCTCTGGTCATGTGAAAACTAACAGCACCTATACCTTAACTTACAATTAATTTTTATTGGAGTTGAATTAATTGTATTAAGAGGCTGTGCTTGCAGCCTCTTATTTATGATTTTGCGTTTTTCAAGGAGAGAAGAGATGCAGATTTATCAAAAAATTATTCCGCTATTACTTGCAAGTACTTTATCTGTTTTCGCATCAGTTGCGCAGGCTGATATTGTCATTAACGGAACACGTGTTATTTATAAAGAAAAAGACAAGAATGTCACTATGCGCCTGGAAAATAAAGGCTCGCGCCCATTACTGGTCCAGTCATGGCTGGATACGGGTGACGATAATGCCGATCCGGCGACCATTAAAGTTCCGTTTAACGCTACCCCCCCGGTTTCACGCATCGACCCGAAACGCGGTCAGACAGTGACAATCACCTATACGAATAGCCAGACGTTACCAAAAGATCGCGAAAGTGTCTTTTGGTTTAATGTGCTGGAAGTACCGCCTAAAGTAAAAGATAAAGAAGCTGAAAATAAAAATCTTCTGCAACTGGCTTTCCGTACGCGCATTAAATTATTTTACCGACCGGAGGGGTTAAGTGGTGATCCGTTTACGGCGCCATCCCAATTAAAATGGCAATGGAGCGGTAATAAAATCAAAGTAACTAACCCTACTCCATACTATGTCTCATTTTCAGCCGTTGATGTTGTATCAGGCACAAAGTCTTATGTTGTAAATACTTCTATGATAGCTCCAAATAGCAATAGCGATTTTAGTGTGCAAGGGCTACAAACATCTATAGGCGGCGCAAAATTACGCTATTCAGCAATTAGTGATTATGGCAGTGAAATTAAAGGTGAAAGCAATCTTTAAACCTGATTTTATTGATGATTTTTTTGCGATGCGAGTATAAAAAAAGATGGCTCATTGTAAATTAACAAGGATCGCTATTATCTTCTCCTGCATTTATGCCCAAAGCACGAATGCAACAGAGACGATTGAGTACGACCCAAGCTTTCTCATGGGCTCTTCCGCCAAAGGAATAGACTTATCGCGCTATTCTGATGGCAACCCGGCAATGCCTGGAAATTATGACGTAAAGGTTTACGTCAATAATATTTCCGCCAGCAGCCTGAACATCGAAATGATTGATGTGGGCAAGAGAAACGCCGAAGCCTGTATTTCGCGAAAAATACTGAGTCAGCTTCATATAAAACAACCTGATCTCCGGGACGGAGAAGCAGTATTACAAAAACGCAATGAAAGCGCAGATGATTGCCTTGATATCGCAAAAGCTATTCCACAGTCACAGGTTTATTTCGATACTAACGATCAAAAACTGGAACTGACAGTTCCGCAAGTCTGGATCATGCGTAATTACCAGGGCTATGTTGATCCTTCACTATGGGAGGATGGTATAAATGCAGCCATGCTCTCCTATCGTATGAATGCCTGGCGCAACACGCAGCATAACGACGAAAACCAGACTTTTTATACCGCCTTCAATACCGGTATTAACCTCGGAAACTGGCATCTGAGAAGCAACGGTAACTACAGTTGGCAGCAGGATATTGGCAGCAATCTGGATTTCCAGAACAGCTATCTTCAGCGTGAACTGCCATTTATTCGCTCACAATTAGTGGTCGGGGAAACCTATACAACCGGGGAAACTTTCGACTCCGTTAGTATAAAAGGGGTACGCCTGTATAGCGACGACCGCATGTTGCCACCGTCAATGACCGGATTTGCGCCTGTTATCCGTGGTGTTGCTAACAGCAACGCTAAGGTTACCGTAACACAGGGCGGCTACAAAATTTATGAAGGCACCGTTCCTCCGGGTGAGTTCGCCATCGACGATATTTCCCCTTCCGGCTACGGCAACGACCTGTTAGTCACTATCGAGGAAGCAGATGGTTCGCGTCGCACTTTCTCTCAACCCTTCTCGTCCGTTATTCAGATGCTGCGCCCTGGCGTGGGTCGCTGGGATATCAGCGGCGGGCAGATTGATCGCGACGATCTTCGCGATGATTACAATCTTCTACAAGGTACATGGTATTACGGCATTAACAACACCTTTACTGGCTACACCGGCATTCAACTCACCGATGCTGACTACCAGGCCTTCCTGTTAGGGGTCGGGGTAAACACGTCAATTGGCGCCGTGTCGTTTGATGTGACGCAATCTCAGGCCAGGATATATGAGGACAAGACCTACACAGGGCAGAGCTACCGTATCTCATGGAACAAAATGTTTAATGAGACCAATACGTCTTTAAATCTTGCCGCTTATCGCTACTCCACCAGCAACTACCTGGGGCTCAATGACGCACTGAATCTACAGGATGATGCCAAACATCTACCCGCCAATGAACAGCAGACGATGAACACTTACCAGCGTCTGCGCAACCAGTTTACGATCAGTCTCAATCAACCTTTGAAATTCAAAGAGATAGATTATGGTTCTTTTTATCTGAACGGTAGCTGGACAGATTACTGGGGCGGAAGCAGCAGCCGGAGCTACTACTCAATGGGCTACAGCAAAGGGACGGATTGGGGCTCCTGGAGTGCTTCCATTCAGCGTACCTGGAATGAAGATGGCGAGCAGGATGATAGTTTCTATCTGAGCGTCAGCCTTCCTATCGAAAAATTGTTTGGTGGTAAACGACGTGAAAGTGGCTTCCAGTACGTTGACGCACGAATGAACACCGACTTTAACGGCAGCCACGCTTTCAGCGCCAGCACCAACGGTGCCAGCGGTGATGGTAAATACAGCTACAGCGTGAGTACTGATTACATCATCAATAAAAACAGTACCGATCTGGCTGATATCGGGGGCTACATAAGTTACGAATCTCCCTGGGGAACGTTGTCTGCTTCCGCAAGTGCAGATACTGACAGTAACCGTCAGATGTCATTAAGCACTGACGGCGGTTTTGTTCTGCATCAGGGAGGGGTTACGTTTTCTGGCGACAGCTTCAGCGACAGCGATACATTGGTTCTGGTAAAAGCCCCTGGCGCTGCAGGCGCACGAATAAACTATGGTAACAATACCATCGATCGCTGGGGATATGGCATCTCCTCATCCGCATCACCTTACAAGGAAAATAACATCAGCCTGGATATTAAAGGGCTGGAAAACGATGTCGAGCTAAAAAGTACCAGTTCCCGCACCGTACCGCGCTACGGTGCTATCACACTGACCAACTTTGAAACTGACCAGGGGCGCTCAGCAATGGTGACCCTACACCGCAATGACGGCCAGCCATTGCCGTTTGCCGCAGATGTCACCGATGAACAAGGTAATGTCCTTGGTTATATCGGCCAGGGTAACCGGGCCTTTATCAGAGGTATAGAAGATAAAGGGGTGTTGCGGGTGAACTGGTTCGATGAGAACAGACAAGCTCAGCATTGCCTTGCTCATTATCAGGTTCCGATGACAGCTACTGAAGAAAGTGGCAACCGGTCCCTGTTGTTGGATAACGTACTGTGTACGGTATCTGTGACTCGCTAAATCCGCAAATTTTGGAAAAGCTATGAGACGGAAAAGTATTCCCTTTGCTTTAGGCGCACTTATGCTAACCGCTCCGGTGTTCGCTGTTGATGTCGATGTAAAGTTCATCGCCACAATCGTACAGCCAACCTGTGATATGTCGGTGATCCCCTATGGCGGTTCAAACATCAGTAATGCAGGAACGAACGCCTATAAGCTAACTATTCCCGATATTCGTCTCGATCAATTGCGTGCTAAAGGTGCCGAGAGCCAGGCAAACTTTACATTGAAGCCTGCTAACTGTAATGGGCTTACAGGACTGAAAACGACAATAAAAGCGGAAAAAACATCTACCGAACAACCCGTGTTAGCCATACCGTCTTCAGCCACTGGCAAGGCCTCAAACATTGGCGTTGCTTTCCGCCGCCAGTCATCATCGGACGATGTCTACTTTGGCTTAAATAATAACACCACCATTGTATGGACGGCCGATGAAATGAGTAAAGGATTAAACTTAAGCGCAGCCATGCGTGAAGTTACGCCAAATACTGGCACGATCGGCCCATTTGATGCCAAAGTCACGTTTAATTTCACCTATGAGTAACGGGGTAATCTAATGAAAAGAGTAAAATTAGCCTGGTGTGTCGCGAGTGTTTTGACCTGCGCTACTCTTGGTATCAACCCGGTGCAAGCGACCGTTGACGCATTAGATTTGACTATTGTTACCAATATCACCGCCGGGACCTGTAAAGTTGAGCTGCAGGACACGGGTAGTGCAAAGATTGACACCGTCAATTTCCAGAACGTCTATATTCCCGAAGTGATCAGCAAAGCAAAGGTGCAAAAATTCCAGTTGGCATTTAGCGGCTGTGATGGTCTGCCACAGAATCAGGCAGTATTTACCCTAAGCCCGGGAAATGGCGCAACTTGTGATGGCAACGGCAATGGGAAAGCATTTGCTAACGCCGCATCGACCAACAAAGCGGAAGCGGTAGCCGTCGAAGTTTGGGACTCTGCGACACCAGACAGTGGTAAGCAAATCGAGTGTAAAGCTAAAAACTCGACCACTGTGAACATGACGAATAATGCCAAAGTGTTTCCGCTTAGCGCACGGTTGGTACGCGACAGTGGCAAAGCAGATACTGACGTCAGAGCCGGTGATTTTAACACCCCTGCGGTGTTTAACATCACTTACCAGTAAATTTTGACGTAGCCAGTGCAAAAGTGATGTTATGAAAAGACATAATTTATTTGCCGCTTTAACGATAAACATAGCCTTGATGTGTTCCGCCGCCTATGCGGAGCTTAATGTTGATTTTAATGCTAAAGTTCTCAGCTCAACTTGCAAAATGGAAATCGACAATAACGGTATCATTAATTTAGCCACTGTAGGGCTGGATTATTTCGCCAACAGCACGACAGCGGAACAATATTATACGGGCGGCAAAAACTTCTCCATTCTGTTATCTGGTTGTTCCGGTACAGCATTAACCGGAACAAAACAGTTGCACTTGGACTTTAAACCCAGAACGGGCTCTTTTGCACCTGGCTCATCGCAGATATTCCCAAACGAGGACATCAACGGAGCCAGTAATATCGGAATAGTCATTTTTTCGGTTAATGACAGTAATAATAAGTTTAATGTCTGGTCTCCTGCAGGAGTTTCCCGGTCTGTATACACTATCGACGCCGATAAAATGAATGACTCACGCTGGAATTTTTATACCAGAATGCAAAAAGTCAATAACGCTGCCAGCGTTGGTAGTGGCAAAGTGACAACCAGCGTACTGGTCGATGCATGGTACGAATAACCAGCGTAAGGAAATGGAAAAATCAGGATGGAACCTATGATTTTAACACAATTAGAAATTCTCAATGAGCAGGTGCAATTGACAAGCACAATTTCGCTATCGCCTGGACGAACGCCTCAGGTTAGCTATGCCAGCTATTCTTTAGTAAGACAATTTATTATGCACTCATACAACAAACATATTTAAAGGAGTGAATATGAAAACAGCTTCACATATTATTTTTTTTAGTATTCTTTTTTTGTTTAGTTCTGTTTGTTACGCAAAAATTGATTTTATTGTGGGTGCCGGCGCGACTCCACCAGACAGAGATGGTCGCGTAAATTTTATGTATCCTGGAAATAATAGTCTGGTGTTTTATCGCCCGAAATCGTTGGGTCCTACTGGGGTACAATTATACTGGGAGGGTCAGGATACAGCTTCTAATGGTGTTCTTTATTGTACAGCACATAAGAGCGCCTCTGGTGGCCCGATGACGATACGAAATGCAATGGTCGACTCCGGACTCTCTTATGGCGGACATAAATTATTCAAAACATCTGTTACCGGACTTTATTACACATTAAAAATTTCAGCTATATGGTCAGCTTATAATACAAGAGCAGATGTTTCTGAAATATATATCGGGGATACAGAAGCGCAAAAATTTCACTTTGTATTCCATGACGCCGATATGGAAAGAAGATGTAAAGACATGGATAATGACTATCCACAATTTTGGGGATTAGGAGGAATATTCCAGACTTTTACCGTTGAATTTTATACAGATGCCACGTTTGCGCCTACAGCAACCCAAAATATCACATTACTGAGCACAAGTGATTATATTTATCGTTTTAAAGCCGAAGACGCCGGCTCAGCGATCCAGGGATACAGCGGACCTATCTATATCAACTTTAATTTAAGTAATGTAAAACTATCGCTTCCTACGTGTTTTTCTTCAGTTGTAACAGGAGATACCGTCCAGAACTCAACTGTCGCATTGGGGAGCTACGAAGTCAGTCAAATTAAAAATGGCGCAACGCCTGTGCCTTTTCAGATAACATTGCAAAACTGTATTCGAGTACAAAATATTGAAACCAAAATGACCTCTGCAAAAATAGGGCAACAGAATAAAAAGTTACTCGCCAATACTCTGCAAGGTAACGGTGCAGCAGAGGGCGTCGGCGTACTTATTGAAGGCTTAAAAAACAGTGTTAATGGAAAAATGGTTCTTGAGCCTAATGTAGGAACGTCTGTTTATAAAGCGTATGAAAGCGAGATTGATTCATCAGGGGGGATTTACCCCGGAAAAGGTCAAGGCACAACACAGCCCCTTGAATTTCAGGCGACATTGAAGCAAGACGGGAATAGTACGATAAAAGCAGGCGATTTCGAAGCCACCGGCAGATTCCAGATTACCTACCCTTGACAAGCCAAACACATCGTCAGGCAACTGACGATGTGACCCACTAAAACGATTGCCCCCCTTAATACGACTGATAGAATGCCAACAGATCTGACATTAGCCATCAGGACACGTTATGAAACCAACTACCATTTCCCTGCTGCAAAAATGTAAACAGGAAAAAAAACGCTTCGCCACCATCACTGCTTACGACTATAGCTTTGCAAAATTGTTTGCCGACGAAGGAATTAACGTCATGCTGGTGGGGGATTCCCTTGGAATGACGGTTCAGGGCCATGACTCCACCCTCCCTGTCACTGTGGAAGATATCGCCTACCACACTGCCGCCGTTCGTCGCGGTGCGCCAAACTGTCTGCTGCTGGCTGACCTGCCATTTATGGCTTATGCCACTCCTGAACAAGCATTTGAAAACGCCGCAACTGTCATGCGCGCGGGTGCGAATATGGTCAAAATCGAAGGCGGTGCCTGGCTGGTAGAAACAGTTCAAATGCTGACCGAACGCGCAGTTCCTGTTTGTGGGCATTTGGGCTTAACGCCACAGTCAGTGAATATTTTCGGTGGTTATAAAGTGCAAGGGCGTGGCGATGCAGGCGACCGTTTACTTAATGACGCCTTAGCCTTAGAAGCCGCTGGGGCACAGTTGCTGGTGCTGGAATGCGTACCGGTTGAGCTGGCAAAACGTATTACCGAGGCGCTGGCGATTCCGGTTATCGGTATTGGCGCGGGGAATGTAACCGACGGACAAATCCTCGTGATGCACGACGCATTCGGCATAACCGGTGGTCACATACCTAAATTCGCCAAAAATTTCCTTGCCGAAGCGGGCGACATCCGCGCTGCTGTACGGCAGTATATGGCTGAAGTGGAGTCCGGCGCTTATCCGGGCGAAGAACACAGTTTCCATTAAGGAGTCACGTTGTGTTAATTATCGAAACTCTGCCGCTGCTGCGTCAGCAAATCCGCCGCCTGCGTATGGAAGGCAAGCGTGTGGCGCTGGTGCCTACCATGGGTAACCTGCACGATGGTCATATGAAGCTGGTCGATGAAGCGAAAGCCCGCGCCGATGTGGTCGTCGTCAGTATTTTCGTTAACCCGATGCAGTTCGATCGCCCGGAAGATCTGGCTCGCTATCCACGCACCTTGCAGGAAGACTGCGAGAAGCTGAATAAACGTAAAGTGGATCTGGTTTTCGCTCCATCAGTAAAAGAGATCTACCCGAACGGTACAGAAACCCACACCTATGTTGATGTTCCCGGTCTTTCCACCATGCTGGAAGGTGCCAGCCGTCCGGGACATTTTCGCGGCGTTTCGACCATCGTTAGCAAGTTGTTCAACCTTGTCCAGCCGGACATTGCCTGCTTCGGTGAAAAAGATTTTCAGCAACTGGCGCTGATCCGCAAAATGGTTGCCGATATGGGCTTTGATATTGAGATTGTCGGTGTGCCGATTATGCGCGCGAAAGACGGTCTGGCGCTCAGTTCCCGTAATGGTTATCTGACAGCAGAACAACGCAAAATTGCGCCAGGCCTGTACAAGGTTTTAAGTTCGATTACCGACAAATTGCAGGCTGGAGAGCGGGATCTCGATGAAATTATTGCCATTGCCGGGCAAGAACTGAATGAAAAAGGTTTCCGCGCCGATGATATTCAGATTCGTGATGCTGACACGTTGCTGGAAGTCACTGAAAACAGTAAACGCGCCGTGATTCTGGTAGCCGCCTGGCTTGGCGACGCTCGCCTGATCGACAATAAAATGGTCGAGCTGGCGTAATATTTAACTGGCGCTACGGCTGATGGCGCCAGTTATTCATTTGCCCACGTCATGGCGATGACGTCTGTATGCGATTATTCATATCGCAGGCAACTTAGTTAATCAGCTTATCAATCTCGGCAAGAGGTAAATTTGCCATCTCTGCAACGTCTTCCCGAGACATTCCTTTACTCAGAAGACGATGGGCCATCTTCTCAATTCCCTGCTGAATCCCCTTCTCAATTCCCTTCTCAATCCCCTTCTCTTCAAACCACTGCGCCAACGTCATCATAGACTCCCCTCCCGATTCCCTGTCTCTCACCACACCGTAAAACAAATCCGCTTGTTCAGTATGACCGCGTTGCAGCATATAGTTTTGCATGGCAACTAACTGACTTCCGCTAGTGTACCCTTCGTCAATCAGCGTGACCAGTTGCTCCAGCAATAACATTAAGTCGCGCTGGCGAATATGTTTTTGCAGCAGTTCGAGGATCGCAATCCGCCGATGTTGCATGATCTCGTCATCCGGCGTGATGGTGATATCCACCAGCGGGAAAGGGTTGTTGTAGACACGTCGCGCCAGTTCCGGTGAGTAAAACATATCAAACCAGCACATTGAGAGCGGGTAAGGCGTGGCCTCGCCCTGATAAAACAGAATCGGCACCACCAGCGGCAGCTTATCGTGGTCAGCCTCCAGATGTCGGTGCATGGCGGCAATAGAGTAGCGCATCATGCGAAAGGCCATTTTTTTGTCCGGCTTGCTTTGATGTTCAATCACGACATACAGATATCCGGGATTACCCAGCATTTGCACAGAATAGAGCACGTCGGTGCTGTGCCCTTTCAGGCTTTCTTCGATGAAACTCCCCGACTCCAGATGCAGCGTGTTGAGATCGCAGATCTCACGCAATTCCTCAGGCAGGTGTATGTCGAGGAAGTCGCGAGCGGTATCCGCATGCATTAAAAATTGTTTAAACACCGCGTCATGCGGCGTGGTACTTGGTGCGTCCATCTTACCTGCCTTCCGTGTTGTCTTGCGTGAAGGCAGTATCCAGTCAAGGCGCGCAGTCGTCAGCCGCCTCTTTATTGTTTACCGAGCTGCGTTCAGAGAAATTTCAATCGGTTACAGGCGTTGCATGGCGGGCTTCGGCGCGGTACGCAAACTGCTGATGCAAATGCCGTCAGATGAGTAGACACTAAACAAAAATCGGGCAATACTGCGTGAGAATTTTCTCAAAGCAGGCTCCGCCTGCTTCGTTAACGACAGGGTAGAAAGGTAGAAGTTATGATTCGCACGATGCTGCAGGGCAAACTCCACCGCGTGAAAGTGACTCATGCGGACCTGCACTATGAAGGTTCTTGCGCCATTGACCAGGATTTTCTTGACGCAGCCGGTATTCTCGAAAACGAAGCCATTGATATCTGGAATGTCACCAACGGCAAGCGTTTCTCCACCTACGCCATCGCGGCAGAGCGCGGTTCGAGAATTATTTCTGTCAACGGCGCGGCGGCTCACTGCGCCAGCGTCGGCGATATTGTGATTATCGCCAGCTTCGTCACTATGCCAGATGCCGAAGCCCGCACCTGGCGCCCCAACGTTGCCTACTTTGAAGGCGACAACGAAATGAAACGTACCGCGAAAGCGATTCCGGTTCAGGTTGCCTGATAATCATCCCTGCGGCTGGTTACTCACCAGCCGCGACATCGTCTCCAGCGAATCCGTTCTTAAGATATAAAGCCGTTTTAGCAACAAGGGATTATCCCCCGGTTTTACTTTACCTTTCATGGTCGTCACCGCCAGATGAAATCCGGCATCATTTGCCGCTTTAACCGCTTTGTCATTAAATCCGCCAAACGGATAAGAAAGATACAATACATGCGGATTAAATTGCGTCAGCGCCCGACGTGAACGTTCAAAATCAAATAAAATATTATGCTCACTGCGGCTAAGTAATATGGGTCGGCGATAACCATCAACCCGATGTAAAAAATGGGTATGTGACTGGAAATCAAAAACATCGCTGACATCATGCAGTTCAGAAATACTCATAAACTGTAACGACTGTGGATTCCATTTTTGTGGATGGCGTTTAATACGCGAGGTAATAATAAATGCCGTCGCCTTCATACCGTATTGTTTCAGAATGGGGTATGCATAACGACTCACCGACTTCAAACCATCATCAAATGTCAACACAACCGCGCGAGCGGGGAGATTCATCGAATTACGCAGATATCCTTCCAGTTGATACAAGGTCAACGTGGTATATCCCCTGTCGCGCAACCAGGTCATCTGGTTATTGAATGCACGTACCGACGTTGTGGTCGACGTATGGCGAAAACGAGTATTCTCTTCATCGCGTAAAATATGATGGTAGGTCAATACAGGAATACCGTTATCCTGCTGCGCATCCAGCGCGCTGATATAGGCCAGTCGTTCGCCAATACGAATTTGATACCAGGTTTGATTCAGGCGATCTTTCAATTTACTGATAATGGGATAACGCAAGTTATCGGCCAGCACGCCAAATGGCGCACTGCCTGCATCGGGCGCGTTATATACCGGCGTATCTTTCCAGGTAATAAGATTTTGGTTGCTCAGTGGTTTATTCAGATCACCCAGACCATCTTCAACTTTTTGCCGCCCTTGTACAGGTTCAAGATGACCTTTATCAATATACCCCGTAGCAAAACCAAAATTGAATTCATAATAATCGGCAGCGGTTGGGATGACCGAAATAATCTGCCCGGCACGAATGTTACCGACGGTTACCGTGTTGTCGCCAATTTTTCCCCAGATAGTCGCATCCTGAGTGGTTTGCATATAACGCGTGGGAAGTGCTGCGCTGACAGCAGATGAAACCAGCAGCACCAGGAAAATTATCTTTTTAATCATGAGGAAACTACCAGGCGAGAAACAACGCAGTTAGTGTAGCAAAATCAGAATGCGATTTAATACTCGAACCAATTGTGCTTGAGGACAAAAGGGGGATTCTTTTGTTGCTGATGCCAGAGGCTACTGACTTCAGGTGCTCCTGATGCCACGATATGCTCTCGAAATGCCGCACTGGACATTGTCTCCCGACAGGGGAGCATCTGCTCAATTAACGGTAACGTCACCCCAGAAATGACTTCACAACGAGAATGCTTGTGGCTTAATAACGACGCAACACGATAAGGTGCAGCGCCTGCTATATCGGTTAAAAAAATCACCCCATCGCCAGAATCAGTTTCATGCAGAGCATCGCACATCATGCGGCTGAGCATATTTGAACTTAACCCGCGCCAGAAATTCACTGCCCGGCACTGGATAAGTGCGCCATGTTTTTTTTCCAGCGCATCCAGTATCTCTTGCGCCCTATCGTCGTGACAGGTAATAACCCAACCTAACATCGCTTTCCTCCTTAGCCGAAAATCAGTCTACCCTGACCAGTATTGATAAAGGGTGATAGCCGTCAAAACTCCCCTCCCCCGTATCCGGAGGAGAGGAGAGCGACTTAGCTACGCAAGCCGCGCCCACGCTGGATCAGCGACCAGCAGATCAGATAAAACGCAATAATAAAAACAACCAGCACGCCAAAAGTCGTGACCAGCGGCACATCATTAATGCCGAGGAAGCCGTAGCGGAATCCACTGATCATATAAACGATTGGGTTCAGATGCGACAGTCCCTGCCAGAACGGCGGCAGCAAAGTCAGGGAGTAAAAGACCCCGCCCAAATACGTGAGTGGCGTTAATACAAAGGTTGGCACCAGGCTGATGTCATCGAACGTTTTGGCAAACACACCGTTCAGCAAACCCGCAAGGGAGAATAGCACCGCCGTGAGCACCAGGGTTAAGGCAACGAATACCCACGAATGCACCTGAAACGGCACAAAGAACAGCGAGATCGCCGTCACCAGAATGCCAACAAACAACCCACGCGCAACACCACCGCCGACATATCCGGCGATAATCACGTGCGTTGGAACCGGAGCTACCAGCAACTCTTCAATATTACGCTGGAACTTGGCACCAAAAAATGATGATGCAACGTTGGCGTAGGCATTGGTGATCACCGACATCATGATCAGCCCCGGCACGATGAACTGCATATAGCTGAAGCCATGCATATCACCAATGCGCGAACCAATCAGGTTGCCGAAGATAATAAAGTAAAGGGTCATGGTGATGACCGGCGGCACCAGCGTCTGCACCCAGATACGCATAAAGCGATGAATTTCTTTCGCCCAGATGCTTTTTAACGCCACCCAGTAAAGATGCATCATGCGCGATCTCCTTGTTTTTCATTAACCAGTGAAACAAACAGCTCTTCCAGACGGTTGGCTTTGTTACGCATACTTAATACCTGAATGCCCTGCTCGCTTAACTGCGTAAACACACTGTTGATCCCCTGCTCGCGCAGCACTTCAACTTCAAGCGTGGCGGTATCGACCAGTCGATACTGATAGCCATCGAGCTTCGGCAACGGGCTTTTCGGTGCGAGATCGAGAATAAAGGTTTCCGATTTCAGCTTCGCCAACAGCGCCTTCATCGAGGTGTTCTCCACCAGTTCACCGTGCTGAATAATGCCGATATTGCGGCACAGCATTTCTGCTTCTTCCAGGTAGTGTGTGGTGAGAATGATGGTGGTGCCTTTGTCGTTTAAATCCTTCAAAAAGCCCCACATTGAGCGGCGAAGTTCGATATCCACGCCTGCGGTCGGTTCATCAAGAATCAGCAATTTAGGTTCATGCATTAACGCACGGGCAATCATTAAACGGCGCTTCATCCCACCAGATAACATACGCGCACGTTCGTTACGCTTTCCCCATAGATCGAGCTGTTTAAGATACTTTTCGCTACGGATGTACGCTTCTTTTCGCTCTACACCGTAGTACCCCGCCTGATTCACCACAATTTGCTGCACGGTTTCAAACGGGTTGAAGTTAAATTCCTGCGGCACCAGCCCCAACTGGCGTTTGGCATTAACGACATCTTTTTCAAGATCGTAACCAAATACGCTGACGCGCCCGGAGGTCTTATTTACCAGCGAGCTGATAATACCGATAGTGGTCGATTTCCCGGCCCCATTCGGCCCCAGAAGCGCATAAAAATCACCCGCCTCGACCTGCAAATCTATTCCACGAAGCGCCTGAACGCCGCCTGGATAGGTTTTTTTAAGCTGTTGAAGTTCCAGTGCAATGGTCATAAATTTTTACTTACCTTACGTTCTTACACTTTATCTGTGGTTTAAATCGTCCCGGAGTTGCCCTATATTAGCCAAACGTAATTATTTGGTTACAGGTCGTTAACCTCCATGAAAGACATAGATACACTCATCAGCAATAATGCACTATGGTCAAAAATGCTGGTGGAAGAGGATCCCGGGTTTTTTGAGAAACTGGCACAAGCGCAAAAACCGCGCTTTCTATGGATTGGATGTTCCGACAGTCGCGTTCCTGCAGAACGTTTAACCGGTCTTGAGCCGGGCGAACTCTTTGTTCACCGTAATGTTGCTAACCTGGTCATTCACACCGATCTAAACTGCCTCTCCGTGGTTCAGTATGCAGTGGATGTTCTCGAAGTTGAACATATTATTATCTGTGGCCACTATGGTTGCGGCGGCGTGCAAGCTGCTGTTGAAAACCCGGAACTGGGGCTTATCAACAACTGGCTGCTGCACATCCGCGATATCTGGTTCAAACATAGCTCATTGCTCGGCGAAATGCCGCCAGAGCGTCGTCTGGATACCCTGTGCGAACTGAACGTAATGGAACAGGTATATAACCTGGGTCACTCCACCATTATGCAATCAGCGTGGAAACGCGGGCAGAAAGTCACCATTCACGGCTGGGCTTACGGCATTCACGACGGCTTATTGCGTGACCTGGATGTCACAGCCACCAACCGCGAAACCCTGGAGCAACGTTACCGTCACGGGATTTCCAACCTCAAGCTGAAGCACATCAATCACAAATAAATTCGCCATGCCGGATGCAACACATCCGGCAAATCCGCACTTACTCGTCCAGCAGAATCACTTTGCCGATATACGGCAGATGGCGGTAACGCTGTGCGTAATCAATACCGTAACCCACCACAAACTCATCCGGGATCGAGAAACCGATAAATTCTACCGGCACGTTCACTTCACGACGGGACGGTTTATCCAGCAGCGTACAAATCGCCAGCGACTTCGGTTCGCGCAGGCTTAAGATTTCACGCACTTTCGACAGCGTATTACCGGAGTCGATGATATCTTCAACAATCAGCACGTCCTTGCCACGGATATCTTCATCCAGATCTTTGAGGATTTTCACATCACGGGTGGTGGACATGCCGCTACCGTAGCTGGAGGCGGTCATAAAGTCGACTTCATGAGATACCTGAACTTCACGGCACAGGTCCGCCATAAACATAAATGAGCCACGCAGCAGGCCTACCAGCACCATATCGCTGCCGCTGTCTTTGTAACGCTCAGTAATCTGACGACCCAGTTCGGCGATACGCGCTTTAATCTCCGCTTCGGGGATCATTACTTCTACAGTATGTTTCATATCTCTAACCATATGATTTAAAAACAAATCACTTCGCACGGGCTAGCTTCGGCACCGCAGCAAAGCGCAAGACACGCAGTATACCAGTAAAACTATTCATTGGCGGAATCTGTTAATAAAGCTCAAATTGTGATGACGATCACACATGTTAAAACCTATAATTAATTGCTACTAAAATATTAATGAATTGAAATGGTGTCTCTTTATGGCAATTAACAATACCGGCTCGCGACGATTACTCGTCACGCTAACAGCCCTTTTTGCAGCTCTTTGCGGGCTGTATCTTCTCATTGGCGGAGGCTGGCTGGTCGCGATTGGCGGCTCCTGGTACTACCCTATTGCAGGCCTTGTGATGCTCGGCGTCGCCTGGATGCTATGGCGCAGTAAACGCGCCGCGCTTTGGCTGTACGCGGCTCTGCTGCTCGGCACTATGATTTGGGGCGTCTGGGAAGTCGGTTTCGATTTCTGGGCACTGACTCCGCGCAGCGATATTCTGGTCTTCTTCGGCATCTGGCTGATCCTGCCGTTTGTCTGGCATCGACTGGTCATTCCTTCCAGTGGCGCAGTTGCCGCGCTGGTAGTGGCGTTGCTGATTAGTGGCGGAATCCTCACCTGGGCGGGATTTAACGATCCGCAGGAAATCAACGGCACCTTAAGCGCCGATGCCACGCCAGCAGAAGCCATCTCCCCCGTTGCCGATCAGGACTGGCCTGCCTATGGCCGCAATCAGGAAGGCCAACGCTTTTCGCCTCTGAAGCAAATTAACGCCGATAACGTCCACAACCTGAAAGAAGCCTGGGTATTTCGCACGGGTGATGTGAAACAGCCGAACGATCCGGGCGAAATCACCAATGAAGTGACGCCAATTAAAGTGGGCGACACGCTTTACCTGTGTACTGCTCACCAGCGTCTGTTTGCACTCGATGCCGCCAGCGGCAAAGAGAAATGGCATTACGATCCTGAGCTGAAAACCAACGAGTCTTTCCAGCACGTAACTTGTCGTGGCGTCTCTTATCATGAAGCCAAAGCAGAAACCGCTTCGTCGGAAGTGATGGCGGATTGCCCGCGTCGTATCATTCTTCCGGTCAATGATGGCCGCCTGATTGCGATTAACGCTGAAAACGGCAAGCTGTGCGAAACCTTCGCCGATAAAGGCGTGCTCAATCTGCAAAGCAATATGCCGGATACCAAACCGGGTCTGTATGAGCCGACTTCGCCGCCGATTATCACCGATAAAACCATCGTGATGGCTGGTTCAGTCACCGATAACTTCTCAACCCGCGAAACGTCTGGCGTGATCCGTGGTTTTGATGTCAACACAGGGAAGCTGCTGTGGGCCTTTGATCCGGGCGCGAAAGATCCGAACGCGATCCCGTCTGACGAACACACCTTTACCTTTAACTCGCCAAACTCGTGGGCACCTGCGGCCTATGACGCGAAGCTGGATCTGGTGTATCTGCCGATGGGCGTGACCACGCCGGATATCTGGGGCGGTAACCGCACACCGGAACAGGAACGTTATGCCAGCTCGATTCTGGCGCTGAATGCCACTACCGGGAAACTGGCGTGGAGTTACCAGACCGTTCACCATGACCTGTGGGATATGGATCTTCCGGCACAGCCGACGCTGGCGGATATCACCGTTAATGGTCAAAAGGTTCCGGTCATTTACGCTCCGGCGAAAACCGGCAACATTTTTGTGCTCGATCGTCGTAATGGTGAACTGGTGGTTCCTGCCCCGGAAAAACCGGTTCCACAAGGCGCAGCGAAAGGCGATTACGTTACCCCTACTCAACCGTTCTCTGAGCTGAGCTTCCGTCCGACAAAAGATCTAAGCGGTGCGGATATGTGGGGTGCCACCATGTTTGACCAACTGGTGTGCCGCGTGATGTTCCACCAGATGCGCTATGAAGGCATTTTCACCCCGCCATCTGAACAGGGTACGCTGGTCTTCCCGGGTAACCTGGGGATGTTCGAATGGGGCGGGATTTCCGTTGATCCGAATCGTGAAGTGGCAATTGCCAACCCAATGGCGCTGCCGTTTGTTTCGAAACTGATCCCACGCGGTCCTGGCAACCCGATGGAACAGCCGAAAGATGCCAAAGGCACGGGTACGGAATCCGGTATTCAGCCGCAGTACGGCGTGCCGTATGGCGTCACGCTTAACCCGTTCCTTTCACCGTTTGGTCTGCCGTGTAAACAACCAGCATGGGGTTACATCTCGGCACTGGATCTGAAAACCAATGAAGTGGTGTGGAAGAAACGTATTGGTACGCCGCAGGACAGTATGCCGTTCCCGATGCCCGTTCCGGTGCCGTTTAATATGGGTATGCCGATGCTCGGCGGACCAATCTCCACGGCGGGTAACGTGCTGTTTATTGCCGCTACGGCAGATAACTACCTGCGCGCTTACAACATGAGCAACGGTGAAAAACTGTGGCAGGGTCGTTTACCAGCGGGTGGTCAGGCGACGCCAATGACCTATGAAGTGAATGGCAAGCAGTATGTGGTGATCTCCGCAGGCGGTCACGGTTCATTTGGTACGAAGATGGGCGACTATATTGTGGCTTATGCGCTGCCGGATGATGTGAAGTAAGATTCGCTCAGATTACTGACAAAGTGCGCTTTGTTCATGCCGGATGCGGCGTAAACGCCTTATTCGGCCTACAAAATCGTATGGTGCGTAGGCCTGATAAGTGTAGCGCATCAGGCAATTTTGCGTTTGTCATCAGTTTAAAGCCCGGAGAGATCCGGGCATATTTCCGAATACGTATTTTTACACCGTAAACCCTAACATCATCCCCGTATCTTCATGCTCCAGCAGATGGCAGTGCGCCATATAAGCATGTTCTTTCGGTGCGTCGTGATTAAACTTCACCAGCACTTCACTGACATTGCCTTCTACTTTAACGGTATCTTTCCAGCCTGCGCGATGCGTCGCTGGCGGTTTGCCATTTTCTGACAAGATACGGAACTGCGTACCGTGGATATGGAACGGATGCAGCATCATGTCACCCACGCCAGAAATAACCCAACGTTCGTACTGTCCTTTCGCCGCCGCAAACATCGGCTTGTTCATATCAAACGCCTGACCGTTGATTTTATTGGCATGGTGGAAATCGAACTTCCCGCCGTGGCTCATATGATCCATATTACCGTGCCCCATATGCCCCATCATCTGGCTGTGATCCATCCCGGCCATCGCCTGATCGCCATATTTCTCCATCAGCATCTGCATCCCCATCATATCGAGCATCGGATCCATAGAGAGTTGCAGATTGCGTACCGTTAATCCGTCCAGCGAAGGTAAAGCAGGCAGGCTACTTAATGTGTCAGGTAAGGCACCTGAAGCACTAATGGCAATCGGCTGAATACGCATTACCGGATGCGGCTTATCAAACGGCGCAATCGCCATTCCCATCTGGCTGACCGGTAGCGTCACCAGATCAAACGGTTTGTTGTCGTTAACCTCCACCAGCACTTCAAAACGCTCGCCCATCAGCACCTTCAGTTCGCTCACCTTCACCGGTTCAGGCAGCAGACCACCATCGCTGGCAATCACATACAGCGGGCGATTGTCGCTGGTGGCGAAATTGAGCGAGCGGGCATTACAGCCATTAAGCAAACGCAGGCGCAGCCAGCCACGCGGTGCAGCGTGTTGCGGGTAAATAGCGCCGTTGGTCAGCAGCGTATCGCCAAACCAGCCCACGGCGGCAGTCATCACATCCAGTTGATAATCAATCTGCCCGTCGGCGTTAAATTTTTTATCCTGAACGATCACCGGGACATCATCGATACCCCACTGTTTCGGCAGCATTAATTTCAGGATCTCGTCATCTTCAATCACTACCAGTCCTGCCAGCCCCATCGCCACCTGACGCCCGGTTTTGCCGTGTTGATGCGGATGGAACCAGCAAGTGGCGGCAGGTTGATCAACGTTCAGCGTCACCGTGCGTTTACCGCCAGGCGGAATAATCCCCTGCGGGCCGCCGTCCACTTCACCCGGCACTTCCAGCCCGTGCCAGTGCAACGTCGTCTCTTCCGCCAGTTGGTTATAGATATCAACCGTTACCGCTTTGCCGCGCTGTAATTTCACCGCCGGCCCCAGCAGATTGCCGTTGTAACCCCAGGTGGTCGCCGTTTTCCCGGCAAAGCTGGACTGGCCTTCACCAATAGTTAACTGAATACGATTACGGGCATCGGTCGTGAGCAAATCAGGGATCGGTAACGTTGGACGATCCGCCGCAAATACTGCGCGGCTCCACAGTGGCAAAGCCGAAGCCACGCCCAGCGCGACGGAATATTTTAAGAAATCACGACGTTGCATAGTTATTTCCTTATTCTTAAGCAGGCGAAACAAAATCAAACGTTGAGCATAGTCCTTCCCCTTACAGGAAGGTCAAGCCACAGACACAATTTAATCCACAATAATGGTCGTCGCCTCGCTCGCAGTGTGCTAACGTTTATCATCTTTAAGTCCTGGTAGAAGCAATGAAGACGTTTTTCAGAACAGTATTATTCGGCAGCCTAATGGCTGTATGCGCAAACAGTTACGCGCTCAGCGAGTCTGAAGCCGAAGATATGGCCGATTTAACGGCAGTGTTTGTTTTTCTGAAGAACGATTGCGGTTACCAGAACTTACCTAACGGGCAAATTCGTCGCGCACTGGTCTTTTTCGCCCAGCAAAACCAGTGGGATCTCAGCAATTACGACACCTTCGATATGAAATCTCTCGGTGAAGATAGCTATCGCGATCTCAGCGGTATTGGCATTCCCGTCGCTAAAAAGTGCAAAGCCCTGGCTCGCGATTCCTTAAGCCTGCTTGCCTACGTCAAATAATCCCTGATACCTTTTTGTAGAAATATTGACCGTGCATCTGCGGTCAATGTTAGCTATTATGTTGCGCCCTTTTTTTACGGGTGTTAACAAAGGAGGTATCAACCCATGGCCGAAAAAAAACGGTGGCATGAAACGCTACACGACCAGTTTGGGCAGTACTTTGCTGTAGATAATGTTCTGTATCATGAAAAGACCGATCACCAGGATCTGATCATTTTTGAGAACGCCGCATTTGGTCGCGTGATGGCGCTGGATGGTGTAGTACAAACCACCGAGCGCGACGAGTTTATCTATCATGAGATGATGACCCACGTTCCTCTACTGGCTCACGGTCACGCGAAACATGTGCTGATCATCGGCGGCGGCGACGGTGCCATGCTGCGTGAAGTGACCCGACATAAAAACGTTGAGTCAATCACGATGGTGGAAATCGATGCGGGTGTCGTGTCGTTCTGCCGTCAGTATCTGCCCAACCATAACGCCGGTAACTACGACGATCCGCGCTTTAAACTGGTGATCGACGATGGCGTCAATTTCGTTAATCAAACCAGCCAGACCTTCGACGTAATTATCTCCGACTGCACCGATCCTATCGGTCCCGGCGAAAGCCTGTTTACCTCAGCATTTTATGAAGGTTGCAAACGTTGCCTGAATCCTGGCGGTATTTTCGTCGCGCAGAACGGTGTCTGCTTTTTACAGCAGGAAGAGGCCATCGACAGCCATCGCAAACTCAGCCATTACTTCAGCGACGTTGGCTTTTATCAGGCGGCGATCCCGACCTATTACGGCGGCATCATGACCTTTGCATGGGCAACAGATAACGACGCCTTACGCCATCTCTCTACCGAAATTATTCAGGCGCGTTTTCTCGCCTCTGGCCTGAAATGCCGTTATTACAACCCGGCAGTCCATACGGCAGCTTTTGCCTTACCTCAGTATCTGCAAGACGCACTGGCTTCACAGACGTCCTAAGGAGAAGATAAGAAATTGAAAAAACTGAAACTGCATGGCTTTAATAATCTGACCAAAAGTCTGAGTTTTTGTATTTACGATATCTGCTACGCCAAAACTGCCGAAGAGCGCGACGGTTATATTGCTTATATCGATGAACTCTATAATGCCAATCGTCTGACCGAAATCCTGTCAGAAACCTGTTCCATTATCGGAGCCAATATTCTTAACATCGCCCGCCAGGATTACGAACCACAGGGTGCCAGCGTCACTATTCTGGTGAGCGAAGAGCCGGTTGATCCGAAACTTATCGACAAAACAGAACACCCCGGCCCGCTGCCAGAAGCCGTGGTTGCCCATCTCGATAAAAGTCATATTTGCGTACATACCTACCCGGAAAGCCATCCTGAAGGCGGTTTATGTACCTTCCGCGCCGACATAGAAGTCTCCACCTGCGGCGTGATTTCCCCGCTGAAGGCGCTGAATTACCTGATCCACCAGCTTGAGTCCGATATCGTAACCATTGATTATCGCGTGCGTGGCTTTACGCGTGACATCAACGGTATGAAGCACTTTATCGACCATGAGATTAATTCGATTCAGAACTTTATGTCCGAGGATATGAAGGCGCTGTATGACATGGTGGATGTAAACGTCTATCAGGAAAATATCTTCCATACCAAGATGTTGCTTAAAGAGTTCGACCTTAAGCACTACATGTTCCACACCAAACCGGAAGATTTAACCGACAGCGAGCGCAAAGAAATTACCGCTGCGCTGTGGAAAGAGATGCGCGAGATTTATTACGGGCGCAATATGCCAGCTGTTTAACGGCTCAGGCGGAGCACAGAGGCTCCGCCTGCTTTATTTACTTCTGCTGTACGAATTTACGGTACGCCGCCACCACCTGAAGAAAATCCTCAACGCCGCACAGCGACAGGCTTTCTTCGTCGTAGTAGTTCATCCCCTCTTCCATTTCATCGCCAGCAAATTCCAGTTGATTGGCGCGAATCATCACCTCTTCGCCGTCCATCCATAGCGTGTACTCATGCCCTGCCCGCTGCCAGGAACGTTCGCTACCTTTGAGCGTGCGCGCGGCGTCTTCCACTTCATCAAGCAAGGCCAGGTTTTCTTTCACCTCTTCATTAAACCAGTGCCCGACCACTTCATGCCCCATGGACATACGCACCTTTACCACTCCGGTAATATCGCGCAGAAATTCATAATCCATAGTGTGTTCCTCTGCTCCCGGCAATGCGCCGAAATCGCATTGCGCCATTGATGTAATTATCGCAGCCTTACCGGAGAAAAACAGCGGAACGGCGATGGTTTAGAAATAAAAAATGCCCGGGAATCTCATTCACCGGGCATTGTGTTGTTTATGCGCAGCGCGTGCGCTTACTTATTAAACCGCAGTCTGGAAAATCACCCCGTCCGCTTTTTCGGTGTACTGAGAAAGCTGGTTGAAGTTCAGATAACGGTAAGTATCAACGGCAGTTTTATCTACCTGCGCAACATAGGTCTGGTACTCTTCCGGCGTTGGCAGTTTGCCAAGAAGTGCCGCGACAGCCGCCAGTTCCGCAGAAGCCAGGAAGACGTTCGCGCCAGTACCCAGACGGTTCGGGAAGTTACGGGTAGAGGTGGAAACCACCGTCGCACCGTCTGCCACACGCGCCTGGTTACCCATACACAGGGAACAGCCAGGTATCTCGATACGCGCACCGCTCTTACCGAAGACGCTGTAGTAGCCTTCTTCGGTCAACTGCGCGGCGTCCATACGGGTTGGCGGTGCCACCCACAGGCGGGTCGGCAACTGACCTTTGTGCGCATCCAGCAGTTTACCAGCGGCACGGAAGTGACCGATGTTAGTCATGCAAGAACCGATAAACACTTCGTCGATCTTCTCGCCCTGTACCGCAGACAGCGGACGTGCGTCATCCGGGTCGTTCGGTGCACAGAGGATAGGTTCTTTGATATCAGCCAGATCGATGTCAATCACCGCTGCATATTCCGCATCCGCATCGGCTTCCAGCAGCTCAGGATTCGCCAGCCATTTTTCCATGCCCTGAATACGACGTTCCAGGGTACGACGATCGCCGTAACCTTCCGCGATCATCCACTTCAGCAGGACGATGTTGGAGTTCAGGTATTCGATGATCGGTTCTTTGTTCAGCTTGATGGTACAACCGGCAGCAGAACGCTCGGCAGACGCATCGGTCAGTTCAAATGCCTGCTCAACTTTCAGATCCGGCAGACCTTCAATTTCCAGGATGCGACCAGAGAAGATGTTTTTCTTGCCTTTCTTCTCAACGGTCAGCAGACCTTGTTTGATCGCATACAGCGGAATGGCGTGTACCAGATCGCGCAGGGTGATGCCCGGCTGCATTTTGCCTTTGAAGCGCACCAGAACGGATTCCGGCATATCCAGCGGCATAACGCCAGTCGCGGCAGCAAATGCCACCAGACCAGAACCCGCCGGGAAGGAGATACCAATCGGGAAACGAGTATGGGAGTCACCGCCAGTACCGACGGTATCCGGCAGCAGCATACGGTTCAGCCAGGAGTGGATTACGCCATCACCCGGACGCAAAGACACACCGCCACGGTTCATAATGAAGTCCGGCAGCGTGTGGTGAGTGTTAACGTCAACCGGCTTCGGATAAGCCGCAGTGTGACAGAAAGACTGCATCACCAGATCAGCCGAGAAGCCCAGGCATGCCAGGTCTTTCAGTTCATCACGGGTCATTGGACCGGTGGTGTCCTGCGAACCGACAGAAGTCATTTTCGGTTCGCAATAAGCGCCCGGACGAATGCCTTTCACGCCACAGGCACGACCCACCATTTTCTGCGCCAGCGAGAAGCCACGGTCACTTTCCGCCACATCTTTCGCCTGACGGAAAACATCGCTCTGCGGCAGACCAAGTGCCTCACGCGCTTTGGTGGTCAGGCCACGACCGATAATCAGCGGAATACGGCCGCCAGCACGCACTTCATCAATCAGCACGTCGGTTTTCAGTTCGAAGGTCGCCAGCAGTTCGTTGGTTTCGTGGTTACGCACTTCACCTTTGTACGGATAAACGTCAATCACGTCGCCCATGTTCAGGCTGGAAACGTCCACTTCAATTGGCAACGCACCGGCATCTTCCATCGTGTTAAAGAAGATTGGTGCAATTTTACCGCCGAGGCACAAACCGCCACCGCGTTTGTTCGGCACATGTGGAATATCATCGCCCATAAACCACAGAACGGAGTTAGTGGCAGATTTACGCGAAGAACCAGTCCCCACAACGTCACCGACGTAAGCCAGCGGGAAACCTTTTTGTTGCAGAGCTTCGATTTGCTTGATCGGGCCAACAACGCCTGGCTGGTCTGGCTCGATGCCTTCACGGGCGTTTTTCAACATCGCCAGGGCGTGCAGTGGGATATCCGGACGCGACCATGCATCCGGTGCCGGAGAGAGGTCATCGGTGTTGGTTTCACCGGTCACTTTGAAGACGGTAACGGTCAGTTTTTCAGCCAGCGCCGGGCGATTCAGGAACCATTCGGCATCTGCCCAGGACTGCATAACCTGCTTCGCGTATTTGTTGCCTGCTTTGGCTTTTTCTTCTACATCATAGAAGTTATCGAACATCAGCAGCGTATGAGACAGTGCTTTGGCGGCAATTGGCGCCAGTTTGGCATCATCCAGCGCATCGATCAGCGGATGAATGTTGTAACCACCCTGCATGGTGCCCAGCAGTTCAATGGCTTTTTCTGGAGTCAACAGTGGGGATTTGGCTTCGCCTTTCGCGACAGCAGCAAGGAAACCAGCTTTTACATAGGCGGCTTCATCGACGCCAGGGGGAACACGGTTGGTTAACAGATCTAACAGGAATTCTTCTTCGCCCGCAGGCGGGTTTTTCAGCAGCTCTACAAGCGCGGCCATTTGGTTTGCATCCAGGGGTTTGGGCGCAATCCCCTCAGCGGCACGCTCAGCTACGTGCTTACGGTATTCTTCTAGCACGACGGTTCTCCTCGCTCTCATTGTCATAGTGCGGCAGGCGATTCTCTTCACGCTCCTGTGAGACAGCAGTTTGTAGGGTAAATGCCCAGTACCGCAACGGGCAGAATAGCAGGATTTTGACGATGTGTTAATCCGTTTACAAAAAAGCAACATAAAAAAGTGGCTGAATCGTTAAGGATGGTCTAGAGATTGTTTCCCTCCGTAAAAATTTCGTTAATTCGCATGGTGATAATCACCTTTCTCAACGAATCCCAAGATTAGTCAAAATTTAAACTACCGCCTCTTTATACTCGGATTCACAGCACCTGCGGGTGGCAGTTCGCCGACCATTGCGATTTCTTTGAGATCCGAATTATGAAAATGACTTTGCCGTTTAAACCCCATGTGCTGGCACTAATTTGCAGTGCCGGGCTTTGTGCCGCTTCCGGTGCTTTGTATGTAAAAAGCCGCACTGTGGAAACGCCTGTAGAAGCGCAAACTGTGCCTGTTGTCACTACAGCTACGCTTCCAGCAACGGTTTCCGCGCCGCCAGTAGTACCCGCCGTCGTTAAATCTACATTCAGCACTGCGCAAATAGATCAATGGGTTGCACCTGTCGCGCTATACCCCGACTCTCTGCTTTCACAAGTGTTAATGGCATCAACCTATCCGACAAACGTTGCGCAAGCAGTGCAATGGTCGCACGATAATCCACTTAAACAAGGCGATGCTGCTATTCAGGCGGTATCTGACCAGCCGTGGGATGCCAGCGTCAAATCACTGGTGGCGTTTCCACAGTTGATGGCATTGATGGGCGAAAACCCGCAGTGGGTGCAAAACCTGGGCGATGCGTTTCTGGCACAGCCGCAGGACGTGATGGACTCGGTACAGCGTTTGCGTCAACTGGCGCAACAAACCGGGTCGCTGAAGTCATCAACCGAACAGAAAGTCATTACGACAACGAAGAAAGCTGTACCGGTAAAACCGGCTGTCGCGCCTTCCGCCATACAATCCAATACCGTTTCAACAGCCAGCCCCGTCATTACAGAACCTGCACCGACCGTAATAACCATTGAGCCAACCAATCCGGATGTGGTTTATATTCCCAACTATAACCCGACCGTGGTTTACGGGAACTGGGCCAATTCCGCGTATCCGCCGGTTTACCTGCCGCCGCCAGCCGGAGAACCGTTTGTTGACAGCTTTGTGCGCGGTTTCGGCTACAGCATGGGCGTCGCCACTACATACGCGTTATTCAGCAGCATCGACTGGGATGACGACGATCATGACCATCATCATGACGATGATGATTATCATCACCACGATGGCGGTCATCGTGACGGCAACGGCTGGCAACACAACGGTGACAACATCAATATTGACGTCAACAATTTCAACCGTATCACCGGTGAGCATCTTACTGATAAGAATATGGCATGGCGGCACAATCCAAACTACCGTAATGGTGTGCCCTATCATGATCAGGATATGGCAAAGCGGTTTCATCAAACCGATGTCAACGGCGGCATGAGCGCCACGCCGCTTCCTGCACCGTCGCGCGACAGTCAGCGTCAGGCAGCGGCAAGTCAGTTTCAGCAACGAACACACGCCGCACCAGCCATTACGCGAGATACGCAACGTCAGGCTGCGGCACAACGGTTTAATGAAGCGGAACACGATGGCAATTATGAAGATTTTCGCGAGTTCAGCCGTCGCCAACCACTGACCCAGCAGCAAAAGGATGCCGCTCGTCAGCGTTATCAGTCGGCCTCACCTGAACAGCGCCAGGCGTTCCGTGAGAGAATGCAAACTAACCCGCAGAACCAGCAGCGAAGAGAGGCGGCGCGTCAGCGTATTCAGTCCGCTTCACCTGAGCAGCGCCAGGCAGTCCGCGAGAAAATGCAGACTAACCCGCAGAACCAGCAGCGAAGAGATGCAGCGCGTGAGCGTATTCAGTCCGCATCACCAGAGCAGCACCCACTCAACCAACAGCAACGTGATAACGCCCGCCAGCGTATTCAATCGGCATCTCCTGAACAACGTCAGGTTTTTCGGGAGAAAGTTCAGGAGAACCGCCCGCAACGTCTAAACGACAGTAACCGTACTGCCAGGCTGAATAACGAGCAACGGTCTGCGGTACGTGAACGGTTGTCTGAGCGTGGAGCAAGAAGACTGGAAAGATAAATTGCAGGCGTAAAAAAAGCGGCGTTGTTAGCCGCTTAAGACTGATGACAAACATCGAATCGCCCGATGCGCAAGCTTATCGGGCCTACACGGCACCTGCAATGTATTGAATTTGCATGATTTTGTAGGCCGGATAAGGCGTTTACGCCGCATCCGGCATCAACAACGAGCACTTTGTCAACAATCTGAAGCGGCCAGAATAGCCGCTTCTTAATTTGCCGGATGTTCCGGCACACGAAGAATTACTTCTTCTTCGCTTTCGGGTTCGGCAGGTCAGTGATGCTACCTTCGAATATTTCTGCCGCCAGACCCACAGACTCATGCAGAGTCGGGTGCGCGTGGATGGTCAGCGCGATGTCTTCCGCGTCACAACCCATTTCGATTGCCAGACCGATTTCACCCAGCAGCTCACCGCCGTTAGTACCGACAATTGCACCACCGATCACACGGTGAGATTCTTTGTCGAAAATCAGTTTGGTCATACCGTCTGCGCAGTCGGAAGCGATAGCACGACCAGAAGCAGCCCACGGGAAGGTGGCGGTTTCGTAGCTGATGCCTTTCTCTTTCGCTTCTTTCTCAGTCAGACCTACCCATGCAACTTCTGGTTCGGTATAAGCGATGGACGGGATAACTTTCGGATCGAAGTAGTGTTTCTTACCTGCGATAACTTCAGCAGCAACGTGACCTTCGTGAACACCTTTGTGTGCCAGCATCGGCTGACCGACGATATCGCCGATAGCAAAGATGTGCGGTACGTTGGTACGCAGTTGTTTATCAACGCGGATGAAGCCACGGTCGTCCACTTCCACGCCTGCTTTACCTGCGTCGAGGTTTTTACCGTTCGGCACACGACCAATCGCTACCAGCACGGCATCGTAACGCTGCGGTTCAGCCGGTGCTTTTTTGCCTTCCATCGTCACATAAATACCGTCTTCTTTCGCTTCAACGGCAGTAACTTTGGTTTCCAGCATCAGGTTAAATTTCTTGCTGATACGCTTGGTGAAGACTTTAACGATGTCTTTGTCAGCCGCAGGGATAACCTGGTCGAACATTTCAACCACGTCAATCTGTGAACCCAGCGCGTGGTATACGGTTCCCATTTCCAGACCGATGATACCACCACCCATAACCAGCAGGCGTTCTGGTACTTCTTTCAGTTCCAGCGCGTCAGTGGAGTCCCAGATACGCGGATCTTCATGCGGAATAAACGGCAGTTGGATCGGGCGAGAACCCGCTGCGATGATCGCGTTATCGAAGTTGATCACGGTTTTACCGTTCTCACCTTCAACTTCCAGGGTGTTCGCCCCGGTGAATTTACCCAGACCGTTGACCACTTTGACTTTGCGGCCTTTCGCCATACCAGCCAGACCACCGGTCAGCTGATTGATCACTTTCTCTTTCCAGGTACGAATCTTGTCGATATCGGTTTTCGGTTCACCGAAGACGATACCGTGTTCAGCCAGCGCTTTGGCTTCTTCGATAACTTTCGCTACGTGCAGCAGTGCTTTAGAAGGGATACAGCCGACGTTCAGGCAAACACCGCCGAGGGTGTTGTAGCGTTCTACGATTACAGTTTCCAGACCTAAATCAGCGCAACGGAAGGCAGCAGAATAACCTGCGGGGCCTGCCCCAAGTACCACGACCTGAGTTTTGATTTCAGTACTCATCATGACCTCTATTTATTTATCTCCGGCGGTCATACCCGTCGTCTTTCAGGCCGCAGCGGCGTTAGCTTCACGCCCTCACCCCAGTCACTTACTTATGTAAGCTCCAGGGGATTCTGGCGCTTGCTACCTTGCTGCACCCAGAAATCCATAGGGTATGTGAAGTAATACCCTAACCACCACCGGGTCGTTCTATCCGTCGGTATTTTACAAAATTGTTAACAATTTTTAAACAACAAACGGCAACCGATTTGTCTATTCGCTAATAATCTCAATATATTCATGAGATTACCAGAAAAAAGCCGGCCGATGGGCCGGCTCTTTTATTTACATCACCAGACGGCGAATGTCAGACAGCGTGTTGTTAATGATGGTAATGAAACGGGCACCATCAGCACCGTCGATCACGCGGTGGTCGAAGGAGAGAGAGATCGGCAGCATCAGACGCGGCACGAACTCTTTACCATTCCACACCGGCTCCATCGCGGACTTGGAAACGCCGAGGATAGCCACTTCCGGCGCGTTCACAATCGGCGCGAAGTGGGTAGTACCCAGGCCGCCGATGCTGGAGATGGTAAAGCAACCGCCCTGCATTTCGCCCGCAGTCAGCTTACCGTCACGCGCTTTCTTAGAAATAGTCATCAGCTCGCGAGACAGCTCGATGATGCCTTTCTTGTTGACGTCTTTGAATACCGGAACAACCAGACCGTTCGGGGTATCCACCGCCACACCGATGTTGATGTATTTCTTCAGGGTCAGACGCTGACCGTCCTCCGACAGCGAACTGTTGAAGCGAGGCATCTGCTCAAGTGCCGCAGCAACGGCTTTCATGATGAAGACAACTGGGGTTATCTTCACATCCAGCTTACGTTTCGCTGCTTCTTCGTTCTGCTGTTTACGGAACGCTTCCAGCTCGGTGATATCGGTTTTGTCGAAGTGGGTAACATGCGGGATCATCACCCAGTTACGGCTCAGGTTAGCACCAGAGATTTTCTGGATACGGCCCAGTTCCACTTCTTCGATTTCACCAAACTTGCTGAAGTCCACCTTCGGCCACGGCAACATGCCAGGGATACCACCGCCAGTCGCCGCCGGAGCTGCTTCTGCACGTTTGATAGCTTCTTTCACGTAAGCCTGAACGTCTTCGCGCAGGATACGACCTTTACGGCCAGTGCCCTTCACTTTCGCCAGGTTAACGCCAAACTCGCGTGCCAGACGGCGGATCAGCGGAGTCGCGTGAACGTAAGCGTCGTTTTCAGCAAATTCAGATTTACCTTCCGCTTTCGCAGCCGGTGCTGCTGCCGGTGCTTCAGCTTTTGCTGCCGGAGCCGGCGCTGCCGCTTCCTGTTTCGCCGGAGCCGCCGCAGGCGCTGCGCCTTCAACTTCGAAGATCATAATCAGCGAGCCAGTTTTCACTTTATCGCCAACGTTGACTTTCAGTTCCTTCACGACGCCCGCGAACGGAGCCGGAACTTCCATAGAGGCTTTGTCGCCTTCTACGGTGATCAGTGACTGTTCAGCGGCAACTTTGTCGCCCACTTTCACCATCACTTCGGTCACTTCAACTTCGTCACCGCCGATATCCGGAACGTTAACTTCTTTCACGCCAGCCGCTGGCGCAGGTGCTGCTGCCGGAGCTGCTTCCTGTTTAGCCGCCGGAGCCGGAGCTGCCGCACCTGCTTCACCCGCAACTTCGAAGATCATAATCAGCGAGCCGGTAGACACTTTGTCGCCAACGTTCACTTTGATCTCTTTCACGGTGCCTGCAAACGGTGCCGGAACTTCCATAGAAGCCTTGTCGCCTTCAACGGTGATCAGCGACTGTTCAGCTTCAACTTTATCGCCCACTTTCACCAGGATTTCGGTCACTTCGACTTCGTCGCTGCCGATATCCGGAACGTTAACATCTTTTGCCGCCGCTGCCGCTGGTGCTGCTGCCGGAGCGGCTTCTTTCTTCTCTTCTGCCTGAGCAGGTGCAGCGTCAGCTGCACCGTCGGCGGAATCGAAAATCATAATCAGTGCGCCGGTCTGGGTTTTGTCGCCAACAGAGACTTTGATCTCTTTAACGATACCCGCCTGCGGAGACGGTACTTCCATAGAGGCTTTGTCGCCTTCTACGGTGATCAGCGACTGTTCGGCTTCAACTTTGTCGCCCACTTTGACCAGGATCTCGGTGATTTCAACTTCATCAGCCCCGATGTCCGGTACTTTGATTTCGATAGCCATTATTCTTTTACCTCTTACGCCAGACGCGGGTTAACTTTTTCTGCATCGATGTTGAATTTGGCGATTGCGTCAGCAACCACTTTCTTATCGATTTCGCCACGTTTAGCCAGTTCGCCCAGCGCCGCAACCACTACGTAGGAAGCATCAACTTCGAAGTGGTGACGCAGGTTCTCACGGCTGTCGGAACGACCGAAGCCATCAGTACCCAGGACGCGGTAGTCGTCAGCCGGTACGTAAGTACGGACCTGCTCAGCGAACAGTTTCATATAGTCGGTAGATGCCACTGCCGGAGCGTCATTCATCACCTGAGCAATGTACGGAACGCGCGGAGTTTCCAGCGGGTGCAGCATGTTCCAGCGTTCACAATCCTGACCATCACGCGCCAGTTCGGTGAAGGAGGTCACGCTATAGACGTCAGAACCTACGCCATAATCTTTCGCCAGGATCTGTGCTGCTTCACGGACGTGACGCAGAATAGAACCGGAGCCCAGCAGCTGAACTTTACCTTTGCTACCTTCAATGGTTTCGAGTTTGTAGATACCTTTACGGATACCTTCCTCAGCACCTTCCGGCATTGCCGGCATGTGGTAGTTTTCGTTCAGCGTAGTGATGTAGTAGTAAACGTTCTCTTGTTTTTCACCGTACATACGCTCCAGACCGTCATGCATGATGACAGCAACTTCGTAAGCGTAAGCCGGGTCGTATGAGATACAGTTCGGGATAGTCAGCGACTGAATATGGCTGTGACCATCTTCGTGCTGCAGACCTTCACCGTTCAGGGTGGTACGACCGGAAGTACCGCCGATCAGGAAGCCACGCGCTTGCTGGTCGCCAGCCGCCCAGCACAGATCGCCGATACGCTGGAAGCCGAACATCGAGTAATAGATGTAGAACGGAATCATCGGCAGATTGTTGGTGCTGTAAGAGGTCGCCGCTGCCAGCCAGGAACAACCTGCGCCCAGCTCGTTGATCCCTTCCTGCAGAATCTGACCTTTCTCGTCTTCTTTATAGTAAGCAACCTGCTCGCGGTCCTGCGGGGTGTACTGCTGACCGTTCGGGCTGTAAATACCAATCTGACGGAACAGACCTTCCATACCGAAAGTACGCGCTTCGTCGGCGATGATCGGTACCAGACGATCTTTGATCGACTTGTTCTTCAGCATCACGTTCAGGGCACGAACGAAAGCGATAGTGGTAGAGATCTCTTTGCTCTGCTCTTCCAGCAGCGCGCCGAAGTCTTGCAGGCTCGGCAGCTCCAGCTTCTCGGTGAAGTTCGGCTGGCGGCTTGGCAGATAACCGTGCAGTTTCTGACGCTGAGCGTGCAGATAGGTATGCTCTTCAGAACCTTCCGGGAAGGTGATGTACGGCAGTTTTTCGATATCTGCATCAGACACCGGAACATTGAAACGGTCGCGGATGTGACGCACGCCGTCCATGTTCATTTTCTTAACCTGGTGCGCGATGTTTTTGCCTTCAGCCGCGTCGCCCATGCCGTAACCTTTAATGGTATGAGCAAGGATTACAGTCGCTTTTCCTTTGGTTTCCTGCGCTTTCTTGAATGCAGCGTAGATTTTCTTCGGATCGTGACCGCCACGGTTCAGTGCCCAGATCTGCTCGTCAGTCCAGTCTGCAACCAGTGCTGCGGTTTCCGGATATTTACCGAAGAAATGTTCACGAACATACGCACCATCTTTCGATTTGAAGGTCTGGTAGTCGCCGTCAACGGTTTCGTTCATCAGCTGGATCAGTTTACCGCTGGTATCTTTACGCAGCAGTTCATCCCAACGGCTACCCCACATCACTTTGATCACGTTCCAGCCAGCACCTTCGAAGATGCCTTCCAGTTCGTTGATGATCTTGCCGTTACCAGTTACCGGGCCGTCAAGACGCTGCAGGTTACAGTTGATAACGAAGACCAGGTTATCCAGTTTTTCACGGGTAGCGATGGTGATCGCACCTTTGGATTCCGGTTCGTCCATTTCACCGTCGCCGAGGAACGCGTAAACGGTCTGTTTAGAGGTATCTTTCAGGCCACGGTGTTCCAGATATTTCAGGAATTTAGCCTGGTAAATAGCACCAATCGGACCCAGACCCATAGATACGGTCGGGAACTGCCAGAATTCCGGCATCAATTTCGGGTGCGGATAGGAAGAGAGGCCATTGCCGTGAACTTCCTGACGGAAGTTATCCAGCTGCTCCTGAGTCAGACGACCTTCCAGGAAAGCACGAGCGTAAACGCCCGGGGAGATGTGACCCTGGAAGTAAACCAGGTCGCCGCCATCCTGCTCGTTGCGTGCACGGAAGAAGTGGTTAAAGCACACATCATAAATGGTTGCGGAAGACTGGAAGGATGCCATGTGGCCGCCCAGTTCCAGATCTTTTTTGGATGCACGCAGAACCGTCATGATGGCGTTCCAGCGGATAGCTGAACGAATACGGCGTTCCAGTTCCAGATTACCCGGATACTCCGGTTGTTCTTCAACGGGGATGGTGTTGATGTAGTTGCTGACGCCGGTGCCTGCGGCTACGTTGACTCCGCCTTTGCGGGCTTCAGCAAGCAGTTGGTCGATCAGATACTGAGCACGCTCAACACCTTCTTCACGGATGACCGATTCGATCGCCTGGAGCCAGTCGCGAGTTTCGATCGGATCCACGTCATTTGGGAAACGTTCTGACATGGGTTATTCCTTATCTATCTAATAACGTTGAGTTTTCTGGAACCTGTCCCATTGAACTCTCGCCGGAAAGCTCAATAAGACAGGTTCTACGTTTAGTTGCCGCGCTTTTATATGCGCTTGATTTACAACATCTTCTGGCTAATTTTCACCAGAAAAATCACTAATTCTTTCGTTGCTCCAGACGGCGCAGAGAACGCTCACGGCGACTCTCTTCACGGCTTCTGTCGAGCAAAATTTCTTCGATAAAGGCCAGATGGCGATGTGATGCTTCGCGCGCTTCTTCCGGCTTACCGGCCATAATCGCTTCGAATATGCGGGTGCGGTGACTACTCACCAGCGGCAGCATCTCGCGACGCGAATAGAGCAATTCGAAGTTCTGACGGACATTCTGAGCCAACATCGGCTCCATACACCTTAGCAGATGAAGCAAAACCACATTGTGGGCCGCTTCGGTGACGGCAATCTGATACTGGAGTACGGCGTTTGATTCCGCGTCCAGATCGCCAGACTGCTGCGCCAGCTCTATGGCGTGATGGAGTTCACGGATGCGTTCCTTGTCTTCATCGGTACTACGCAGCGCGGCGTAATAAGCGGCGATACCTTCCAGGGCGTGTCGTGTTTCGAGCAAGTCATACTGTGATTCAGGATGGTCGGAGAGCAGCTCCACCAGCGGATCGCTGAAACTTTGCCAGAGGCTGCTCTGGACAAAAGTGCCGCCACCCTGGCGACGAAGCAACAAGCCCTTCGCTTCGAGACGTTGAATCGCCTCACGCAAGGAGGGACGGGAGACGTCGAACTGTTTCGCCAGTTCGCGTTCCGGTGGGAGTTTTTCGCCCGGACGAAGTGTGCCTTCGAGGATCAAAAACTCCAGTTGCTGCTCAATCACATCGGAGAGTTTTGGTTGGCGGATTTTGCTGTAGGCCATGAGTTCCTGTCTTAAGCCACTTGCCGAAGTCAATTGGTCTTACCAATTTCATGTCTGTGACGCTAAAGTAACAAAGTATTCACCTCATGTCCATACAGGTTTTGATTGAAATCATGAAACTGTGCACATTTTAACAACTTGACACATATGACGTTTCAAAGTTGTAACTATGCACAAATGTAGACTTTACGTGAGCAATGGTTTTTTTAACGTTTATTAAACTATAAAAATCCGAATTGAACCGATTCACTTACCAATTTTTCGATTTTTAATGCCATTAAAATGAATTTATATTCATTTATTGCGGTGGGGGTGTTTCGGGGCTTCCCTTTACAAACGATTTCTTTTTAGGCAACTCATCTTCAACCTGGCATAAAGCGAGTGCATTCGCTGCCGCATACCATTATTCTTGATCTGACGGAAGTCCCTTTGTAACAATTCAAACGCCTTTGATGTAAACAAATTAATACAACAAACGGAATTGCAAACTTACACACGCATTACTGCGTAGATCAAAAAAACAATCACCGCACGAGGTTTCATGATGGAAGGTCAACAGCACGGCGAGCAGCTAAAGCGCGGCCTTAAAAACCGCCATATCCAGCTTATCGCGCTGGGTGGCGCGATAGGAACCGGGCTATTCCTGGGAAGCGCCTCCGTAATACAGTCCGCAGGGCCAGGGATTATCCTGGGTTACGCTATTGCCGGTTTTATCGCCTTTCTGATCATGCGTCAGTTAGGTGAAATGGTGGTCGAAGAACCGGTCGCTGGCTCCTTCAGCCACTTTGCTTATAAATACTGGGGCAGCTTTGCCGGTTTCGCCTCTGGCTGGAACTACTGGGTACTGTACGTTTTAGTTGCCATGGCAGAGCTTACTGCCGTGGGTAAATATATTCAGTTCTGGTATCCGGAAATCCCCACCTGGGCTTCGGCCGCCGTATTCTTTGTGGTGATCAACGCCATCAACCTGACCAACGTTAAAGTGTTTGGCGAGATGGAGTTCTGGTTTGCCATTATCAAAGTTATCGCGGTGGTGGCGATGATCATCTTCGGTGGCTGGCTGCTGTTTAGCGGCAACGGCGGCCCGCAGGCGAGCGTTAGCAACCTGTGGGATCAAGGTGGCTTCCTGCCGCACGGCTTCACCGGGCTGGTGATGATGATGGCGATTATCATGTTCTCGTTCGGCGGTCTGGAACTGGTGGGCATCACCGCAGCAGAAGCAGATAACCCGGAGCAAAGTATTCCCAAAGCGACTAACCAGGTTATCTACCGCATCCTGATTTTCTATATTGGTTCGTTAGCCGTTCTGCTCTCCCTGATGCCGTGGACACGCGTTACCGCCGATACCAGTCCGTTTGTGCTTATCTTCCACGAGTTGGGCGATACTTTTGTAGCTAACGCCCTGAATATCGTGGTGTTGACGGCGGCGCTTTCGGTTTACAACAGTTGCGTCTACTGCAACAGCCGTATGCTTTTCGGTCTGGCACAACAAGGAAACGCACCGAAAATGCTCGCTTCCGTCGATAAACGCGGCGTACCGGTAAACACCATTCTGGTCTCTGCGTTGGTTACGGCATTGTGCGTACTGATTAACTACCTTGCCCCAGAGTCCGCATTCGGACTGTTAATGGCGCTGGTGGTTTCCGCTCTGGTGATCAACTGGGCGATGATTAGCCTGGCACATATGAAGTTCCGCCGCGCTAAGCAAGAACAAGGTGTGATAACTCGTTTCCCTGCCCTGCTCTATCCACTGGGTAACTGGATCTGCCTGCTATTTATGGCGGCGGTACTGGTGATTATGCTGATGACGCCGGGAATGGCGATTTCGGTTTACCTGATCCCGGTATGGCTGCTCGTGTTAGGCATCGGCTATCTGTTTAAAGAGAAAACCGCAAAAGCCGTAAAAGCGCATTAATTTCTCTACGCCCTCACCCGCGCTGGGTGAGGGCCACAATCTTTTACACCAACGCTCCGTAAATCGTCAGTAGCGCAATCACCACCACAACCACGAACGAAGTTTTCTTCGCCATTGAAACCGCTGCTTTCGGCGTCTCCACCTTATCAACATGCGGTTCACGCGCCAGAGAGAACTGCGCCAGACGCGTTAACACCTGATATTGCGAAGTATGGAAATCACCCAGCGAAGCAAACCAGGCAGGTAATGCTTTCTCACCGTGACCGATCAAGGCATATACCACACCCGCAAGACGAACCGGCACCCAATCCAGCACATGAAGCACGGCATCAATGCCGGACTGTAAACGATGATGCGGCGTCTGGTAACGCGCCAGCCAGTATTGCCATGCACGCAAAAACGCATACCCCATCAGCGTAACTGGCCCCCAGGTTCCCCCTACAATCAACCAGAACAGCGGCGCCAGGTAAAAACGGAAATTGATCCACAGCAGTGCATTTTGCAGCTCACGCAAGAACTCACGTTCATCACAACCTGCAGGAACACCGTGAATCATGGTTAATTCGCCAGCCATCGTGGAACGGGCATGGTTATCGTTACGTGAAGCGGCTGTCAGATATGCATGATAATGGAGACGCACTTTACCCGCGCCAATACACAGTAAACCAAGCAACAGCCATACCAGCAGCGTAGGGACGTTGAACAATAACCCATGCAACGCGCGCAACAGCAAAAAAGTCACTCCCATCGCAATAATGGTCATACCTAACGTGCGCCCCAGCGAAAAATGTTTCACCCGCCGAAAGAACGCTTCAAGACGGTGATCAAGCTGCCAGTGCTCGCCCAACTTAAACAGGCGCTCAAAAATTAGCACCAGTAAGGTTGTAAATAGCGTCATGTTGTCTCCTTGCTAACCAGCGCACGAAACCGTGCCCAATCAAATGCAGGACCGGGATCGGTTTTCCGCTCCGGCGCAATATCGCAATGCCCCGTCATGTTTTTAGCGATATCTGGATAGCGATCAATCAGCGCCCGCGTAACCGCCGCAAGCTGTTGATACTGCGCATCGGTGTACGCCAGCGTGTCAGTACCTTCCAGCTCAATCCCAATAGAAAAATCATTACAGCGTTCGCGACCTTGATACTGAGAGACTCCCGCGTGCCAGGCGCGTTTATCGAAAGGAACATACTGGACAATTTCACCATCACGGCGAATCAAACAATGAGCGGAAACGCGCAAATGGGCGATCTCAGCAAAGAAAGGATGTGCCTGCGGATCAATAGTTCCGGTGAATAATGCGTCGATCCACGGACCGCCAAACTCGCCTGGCGGCAGGCTAATATTGTGCACCACCAGCAGGGTGGGTGTTTCGTCATCCGGGCGACAATCGTAATGTGGTGAGGGAACGCGGCGCGCGCCGACCAGCCACCCCTGTTCTAACAACATGCAGGATCTCCTTATATGTGGTGCTAATACCCGGTTCAGAGTAGCATGTTTCTACCTTATGATTCGTTAGCTATCTGGAGTTTTAACATGCCGCCTCGCCGCTATAACCCTGACACCCGACGTGACGAGCTGCTGGAACGCATTAATCTCGATATCCCCGGCGCGGTGGCTCAGGCGCTGCGGGAAGATTTAGGCGGAACAGTCGATGCCAACAATGACATTACGGCAAAACTTTTACCGGAAAATTCTCGCTCTCATGCCACGGTGATCACCCGCGAGAATGGCGTATTTTGCGGCAAACGCTGGGTTGAAGAGGTGTTTATTCAGCTGGCAGGCGACGATGTCACCATCATCTGGCATGTCGATGACGGCGATGTCATCAACGCCAATCAACCCTTGTTCGAACTTGAAGGCCCATCCCGCGTGCTGTTAACGGGCGAACGCACTGCGCTCAATTTTGTGCAAACCCTTTCAGGGGTTGCCAGTAAGGTACGCCACTATGTCGAATTACTGGAAGGCACCAACACGCAGTTGTTGGATACGCGCAAAACCTTACCCGGCCTGCGTTCAGCTCTGAAATACGCGGTACTTTGCGGCGGCGGAGCGAATCACCGTCTGGGGCTTTCTGATGCCTTCCTTATCAAAGAAAACCATATTATTGCCTCCGGCTCAGTGCGTCAGGCGGTCGAAAAAGCGTCCTGGTTGCACCCGGATGCGCCAGTAGAAGTCGAAGTAGAAAATCTGGAAGAACTTGATGAAGCCCTGAAAGCAGGTGCCGATATCATCATGCTGGATAACTTCGAAACAGAACAGATGCGCGAAGCCGTCAAACGCACCAACGGCAAGGCGCTACTGGAAGTGTCTGGCAACGTCACCGACAAAACTCTGCGCGAATTTGCCGAAACGGGCGTGGACTTTATCTCCGTCGGTGCGCTAACTAAACACGTACAGGCACTCGACCTTTCAATGCGTTTTCGCTAATTGCTGACAGATTTATCCGCTCCGTAGCGGGCGGATAATCTTCCCTTCCCCCATCTTTCTTCGTAACGCCTCGCAAATTTCTTGTCTTTCACTGCAACGTAATAAAAAACCCCGGAAGCTGCTTTCCCGTTTTGTTTTTTGCCCCTCGCCTGTGCCGATGGCGTTTGCCAAAGTAGCGCCAACGAAATCAAGGAGCAAAACAGATGGACAAGCAACGCGGTTTTACACTTATCGAACTGATGGTGGTTATTGGCATCATTGCCATTTTAAGCGCCATCGGCATTCCCGCTTATCAGAACTACCTGCGCAAAGCCGCACTCACCGACATGCTACAAACCTTTGTGCCTTACCGTACTGCCGTAGAGTTGTGCGCGCTGGAACATGGTGGATTAGATACCTGTGACGGCGGTAGCAATGGCATCCCCTCGCCCACCACCACTCGCTATGTTTCAGCGATGAGTGTGGCAAAGGGCGTGGTGTCGCTGACCGGGCAGGAGAGCCTCAATGGGCTAAGCGTCGTCATGACGCCGGGTTGGGATAACGCAAACGGCGTCACCGGCTGGACGCGCAACTGCAATATTCAAAGTGACAGCGCGTTGCAGCAAGCCTGCGAAGATGTCTTCCGCTTTGATGACGCTAACTAAGGAGCGGCCATGAATATTTCACAGCTCACCGCCCTGTGTCTGCGTTATCAGGGAGTCTTGCTGGATGCCAGCGAAGAGGTGGTTCATGTGGCGGTGGTCGATGCACCTTCGCATGAGCTACTGGACGCATTGCATTTCGCTACCACCAAACGTATTGAGATCATCTGCTGGACGCGCCAGCAGATGGAAGGTCACGCCAGTCGCGTACAACAAACGTTGCCCTTAGCCGTTCAGGAGAAGCATCAGCCCAGAGCAGAGTTGCTGACCCAAACGTTACAATCTGCGCTGGAACAACGCGCGTCTGATATTCATATCGAACCAGCAGACAATGGATACCGTATCCGCCTGCGTATCGACGGCGTATTGCATCCTTTACCGGATGTTTCACCGGATGCCGGAGTCGCATTAACCGCCAGATTAAAAGTGCTGGGAAGCCTGGATATTGCGGAACATCGCCTGCCGCAGGACGGGCAATTCACTGTCGAACTGGCAGGGAACGCCGTCTCATTTCGCATTGCGACCTTGCCATGTCGGGGCGGTGAAAAGGTGGTATTAAGGTTGTTACAGCAGGTAAACCAGGCGCTGGATGTCAACACGCTGGGAATGCAGCCATTACAACTGGCGGACTTTGTTCATGCCCTACAGCAACCACAAGGACTGGTACTGGTAACTGGGCCAACCGGAAGCGGAAAAACCGTCACGCTTTATAGCGCCCTGCAAACGCTGAATACCGCTGACATTAATATTTGTAGCGTCGAAGATCCGGTTGAGATCCCCATCGCCGGGCTAAACCAGACGCAAATACATCCGCGTGCCGGGCTCACCTTTCAGGGCGTTTTGCGTGCGTTATTGCGCCAGGATCCTGACGTCATCATGATCGGAGAGATCCGCGATGGCGAAACGGCAGAAATCGCCATTAAAGCCGCGCAAACGGGTCATCTGGTATTGTCTACGCTACACACTAATTCCACCTGCGAAACGCTGGTGCGTTTACAGCAAATGGGGGTCGCCCGCTGGATGCTCTCGTCGGCGCTCACGCTGGTAATAGCCCAGCGTCTGGTACGCAAACTTTGCCCACATTGTCGCCGGCAGCAAGGGGAGCCTATCCATATTCCCGACAATGTATGGCTATCGCCGCTGCCCCGCTGGCAAGCACCCGGTTGTGAACATTGCTACCTCGGTTTTTATGGTCGCACGGCCTTGTTTGAAGTTTTGCCCATGACACCGATTATACGTCAGCTTATTGCCGCTAATACCGACGTTGAATCGCTGGAAACGCACGCCCGACAGGCGGGAATGCGCACGCTTTTTGAAAACGGCTGCCTGGCCGTGGAGCAAGGCTTAACCACCTTTGAAGAGTTAATCCGCGTATTGGGGATGCCGCATGGCGAGTAAGCAACTCTGGCGCTGGCATGGCATAACCGGCGACGGCAATACGCAAGATGGGATGCTATGGGCAGAGAGCCGTGCTTTGCTGCTTATGGCACTACAGCAACAGATGGTTACCCCACTAAGCCTGAAGCGAATCGCCATCAATTCTGCGCAGTGGCGAGGAGATAAAAGCGCGGAAGTCATTCATCAACTGGCGACGCTACTCAAAGCCGGGTTGACGCTTTCTGAAGGGCTGGCACTGTTGGCGGAACAGCATCCCAGTAAGCAATGGCAAGTGTTGCTGCAATCACTGGCGCACGATCTCGAGCAGGGCGTTACCTTTTCCAATGCTTTATTACCCTGGTCAGAGGTATTTCCACCACTCTACCAGGCGATGATCCGCACGGGTGAACTGACCGGTAAGCTGGATGAATGCTGTTTTGAACTGGCTCGTCAGCAAAAAGCCCAGCGTCAGCTGGCCGACAAAGTGAAATCAGCATTGCGTTATCCCATCATCATCTTAGCGATGGCAATCATGGTGGTTGTGGCAATGCTGCATTTTGTTCTGCCGGAGTTTGCCGCTATCTATAGGACCTTTAACACCCCGTTACCGGCGCTAACGCAGGGGATCATGACGCTGGCAGATTTTAGTGGTGAATGGGGCTGGCTGCTGGTGTTGTTCGGCTTTCTGCTGGCAATAGCTAATAAGTTGCTGATACGCCGCCCGACCTGGCTTATCGTGCGACAGAAATTGCTGTTACGCATCCCGATTATGGGTTCCCTGATGCGGGGACAAAAACTCACGCAGATTTTTACGATTCTGGCGCTGACACAAAGTGCAGGGATTACTTTTTTACAAGGGATTGAGAGCGTCAGAGAAACAATGCGCTGCCCATACTGGGCGCAACTTCTGACACAAATCCAGCACGATATCAGTAACGGTCAGCCTATCTGGCTGGCGCTAAAAAATGCCGGTGAGTTTAGCCCACTCTGTTTGCAATTAGTGAGAACAGGAGAGGCATCCGGCTCGCTGGATCTCATGTTAGATAACCTCGCTCACCATCATCGGGATAACACGCTGGCGCTGGCAGATAATCTTGCAGCCTTACTGGAACCGGCGTTGCTGGTTATTACAGGAGGAATTATCGGTACACTGGTGGTGGCAATGTATCTGCCAATTTTCCATTTAGGCGATGCGATGAGTGGGATGGGATAACGCTGGCGTGGTGATCCACGCCAGCATTAGGAGATTACAGGTTATTGAAGATGCGGTTTTCTTGTTCCTGCACACGGATAAACGTGGTGCGCTTGGTCAGCTCTTTCAGGCGTGAAGCCCCAACGTATGTACAAGCTGAACGCAGACCGCCTAAAATATCACGCGCGGTATTTTCAACCGGGCCACGCAGCGGCAGCTTAACGGTTTTACCTTCTGCAGCGCGATATTCCGCAACGCCGCCAACGTGGCGTTTCATCGCAGACTCGGAGCTCATGCCGTAGAACAGCATAAATTTCTCGCCGTTCTCTTCAACAATGCGACCACCGCTCTCTTCGTGGCCTGCCAGCATACCACCGAGCATCACGAAATCAGCACCGCCGCCAAAGGCTTTCGCGACATCGCCCGGTGTGGTGCAGCCACCATCGCTGACGATCATCCCGCCCAGACCGTGCGCGGCATCGGCACATTCGATTACCGCAGAAAGTTGCGGATAACCGACGCCTGTTTTGACGCGAGTTGTACAGACAGAACCTGGGCCAATACCAACTTTAACGATATCAGCACCGGAGAGGATAAGCTCCTCACACATTTCACCAGTCACTACGTTGCCAGCACAAATGGTTTTGGTCGGCCACGCTTCACGCGCTTTCACAACGAACTGCACGAAGTGTTCGGAATAACCATTCGCCACATCAATACAAACGAAGTTTAATGCCGGGTTCAGGTCGAGAATTTGTTTGGTTTTTTCGAAATCCGCATCAGACGTGCCGGTAGAAACCATCACATGTTTCAGCACATCAGCGGAAGAATTGTTGATAAACGCTTGCCACTCTTCGACAGAATAGTGTTTATGCACAGCAGTCAGAATATCAAAAGAAGCCAGCGCAGAGGCCATGGAAAAAGTGCCTACGGTGTCCATATTCGCGGCGATAATCGGCACGCCGGACCAGCTCTGACCTGAATGTTTGAAGGTGAATTGACGTTCCAGTTCAACATCGGAACGACTTTTAAGAGTAGAACGTTTAGGACGGATGAGGACGTCTTTAAAACCTAACTTCAGATCTTCTTCAATACGCATGTGCGGATTCCTGGGGTTAATGGCTATAAGGATAAGAGCGCAACTCCAGTGACGCTATCATACGCACTAATCGATGTGGCGCAAGACTGCGAAATTGTCTTTTTTTACGCTACAATCCCATAAATTTACCTGGTAAATAATGAGCGAATGTTCCATCAATTTCGCTTTTGTACGCTCATTTTTAACATTTTGATAATCATGATGAATTCCCGGGAATATAAATTATGAGGTATATAGTTGCCTTAACGGGAGGCATTGGCAGTGGCAAGAGTACCGTTGCAAATGCGTTTGCAGACCTCGGAATTAACGTCATTGATGCCGATATTATTGCGCGTCAGGTGGTTGAACCAGGTGCACCTGCGCTACGTGCCATTGCTGAACACTTTGGCGCTGACATGATTGCTGCTGATGGGTCATTGCAGCGCAGGGTCTTGCGCGAGCGGATCTTCGCTAACCCGGAAGAGAAAAACTGGCTTAACGCCCTGCTGCATCCGCTGATTCAGCAGGAGACGCAACGTCAGATCCAGCAGGCAACTTCTCCCTATATACTGTGGGTTGTGCCATTGCTGGTAGAAAACTCACTGTATAAAAAAGCGAATCGTGTGCTGGTGGTGGATGTCAGCCCAGAAACGCAACTTAAGCGCACCATGCAGCGCGATGATGTTACTCGCGAGCATGTCGAACAAATTCTTGCTGCCCAGGCAACGCGCGAAGCCCGTCTTGCCGTGGCAGATGACGTCATTGATAATAACGGCGCACCGGATGCTATTGCATCGGATGTTGCCCGCCTGCACGCACACTATTTGCAGCTTGCGTCGCAGTTTGTCTCACAGGAAAAACCGTAATGCAGACCCAGGTCCTTTTTGAACATCCACTAAATGAAAAAATGCGTACATGGCTGCGCATTGAGTTTTTAATTCAACAACTCACCGTAAATTTACCCATCGTTGACTACGCTGGCGCCCTGCATTTCTTCCGTAATGTCAGCGAATTGCTGGATGTTTTCGAGCGCGGAGAAGTGCGCACTGAGCTGTTGAAAGAGCTTGACCGCCAGCAACGTAAACTCCAGACCTGGATTGGCGTGCCAGGCGTTGATCAGAGCCGTATTGAAGCATTAATTCAGCAGTTAAAAACAGCGGGTAGCGTGTTGATTTCCGCGCCGCGTATCGGGCAATTTCTACGTGAAGACAGGCTGATTGCCTTAGTGCGTCAGCGTCTGAGCATCCCTGGCGGCTGTTGTAGCTTTGATTTGCCCACTTTGCATATCTGGCTGCATTTACCCCAGTCACAACGCGACAGCCAGGTAGAAACCTGGATTGCCAGCCTGAACCCGCTCACCCAGGCACTTACCATGGTGCTTGATTTAATTCGCCAGTCTGCCCCCTTCCGCAAACAAACCAGCCTGAATGGTTTTTATCAGGATAATGGTGACGATGCCGATTTGCTGCGCCTGAATCTGGCGCTCGATTCACAGCTTTATCCGCAAATTTCCGGTCATAAAAGCCGTTTTGCGATTCGTTTTATGCCGCTGGACAGTGAAAATGGACAAGTACCGGAACGTCTGGATTTCGAACTGGCCTGTTGCTAAGGAGTAAAAATGTCAGAAACTATTACGGTGAATTGCCCTACCTGCGGGAAAACGGTGGTTTGGGGTGAAGTCAGCCCGTTTCGGCCATTTTGTTGCAAACGTTGTCAACTGATCGACCTCGGAGAATGGGCTGCTGAAGAAAAACGAATCCCCAGCAGCGGTGATCTTTCTGAGAGTGATGACTGGAGCGAAGAGCCAAAGCAGTGACATTTTGTCTGATGCCGCACGTAGGCCTGATTAGACGCGGTCAGCGTCGCATCAGGCATCTTGCGCAAATGTCGGATGCGGCGTAAACGCCTTGTCCGACCTACAGACGCTTAAGCTTCGCAATTACCGGTTCATTGGCTGGCGGAAAATCATCGGCATTCAGACCGACCAGCGACATCCACTTACCGGGTTGCCCTTCTTTACCCCACGGCTCCCCTTCCCAGCTTTCGACCAGCCAGAACCACAGAGTTATATGCCTGTCCGGGAATTCATATTCCAGCTTTTCAAATAGATAAAAATGTTGCGGGGTAATCCCGACTTCTTCCTGAAGTTCACGCACCACCGCTCGTTCCGGTGTTTCGCCCATTTCAATTTTACCGCCTGGAAACTCCAGTTTATTCGCCATGTGCGCATCTGCGGCACGACGAGTAATAAAAATTTCATTGTTCTCGTTGCGAATAATACCCACCGCAATTTGCAGTTTTTTCATTGTCTTAAACCTATAAAAAAGGCGCAGAATCCTGCGCCTTTTATTTCAACAGTTAGCTTTTATTGCAGGCGACCATGGCACTGCTTGTATTTTTTACCAGAACCGCACGGGCAAGGATCGTTACGTCCTACTTTGCGCTCACCGGTTTGCGCCGCCAGTGCCGCTGCGGCTGCAGAGTCGTCATCCTGATGGCTAAGCTGCTGCATTTGCGCTAAACGCTCGGCTTCCATACGACGCTGTTGTTCCAGCTCCTCAACCTCTTCAGGCATACGTACCTGGACTTTGCTCAGCGTGCTGATAACTTCATATTTCAACGACTCCAGCATCGCTGCAAACATGGAGAACGATTCACGTTTGTATTCCTGCTTCGGATCTTTCTGTGCATAGCCACGCAGGTGGATACCCTGACGCAGATAGTCCATCGCTGCCAGGTGCTCTTTCCACAGGGAGTCAAGCGTTTGCAGCATGACGCCTTTCTCGAAGTGACGCATCATCTCAGCACCAACCACTTCTTCTTTACGCTGATACACTTCGATGGACTGCGCCAGAATACGCTCACGCAGCGTCTCTTCATGCAGTTCAGGCTCTTTGTCCAGCCACTCGGCAATCGGCAAATCGAGGTCGAAATCGTTTTTCAGACGTTCCTGCAGACCCGGAATATCCCACATTTCTTCCAGTGACTGTGGCGGAATGTAGGCATCGATGGTCGCTTTGAACACATCTTCACGAATGCTGTTGATGGTTTCGCTCACATCGCTAACATCCAGCAGTTCGTTACGCTGGGAGTAAATGGCGCGACGCTGGTCGTTAGCCACGTCATCATATTCCAGCAGTTGCTTACGAATATCGAAGTTACGGCTTTCAACTTTACGCTGGGCGTTGGCAATCGCTTTGGTCACCCACGGGTGCTCAATGGCTTCGCCTGGTTTCATACCCAGTTTACGCATCATGCCGGATACTCGGTCGGAAGCAAAAATACGCATCAGCGCATCTTCCATCGACAGGTAGAAACGGGAAGAACCAGCATCCCCCTGACGACCAGAACGACCGCGCAACTGATTATCGATACGACGAGATTCGTGACGTTCGGTGCCGATGATATGCAGGCCACCTGCTGCCAGTACCGCATCGTGACGTACCTGCCAGTCGGCTTTAATTTTTTCAATTTGCTCTGCGGTCGGGTTTTCCAGCGCGGCAACTTCTGCCTGCCAGCTACCACCAAGCACAATGTCAGTACCACGACCCGCCATGTTGGTCGCGATGGTCACCGCTGCCGGATAACCTGCCTGAGCAACAATCGCCGCTTCGTTGGCGTGGAATTTGGCGTTGAGGACGTTGTGTTTGATACCGGCTTTGGTCAGCTCATTTGACACCAGCTCCGATTTTTCGATGGAGATAGTACCCACCAGCACCGGCTGACCTTTCGCAGTACGTTCTTTGATATCTTCAATGATCGCCTGAATTTTTTCTGCTTCGGTCATGTAGACCAGGTCTGGCAAATCTTTACGAATCATCGGACGGTTGGTCGGAACGACGACGGTATCCAGCTTGTAAATTGAGCTGAATTCGAATGCTTCGGTATCAGCAGTACCGGTCATCCCCGCCAGTTTTTCATACAGACGGAAGTAGTTCTGGAAGGTGATAGAAGCCAGCGTCTGGTTTTCGTTCTGGATCTGCACACCTTCTTTAGCTTCAACAGCCTGGTGCAGACCATCGGACCAGCGACGCCCCTGCATGGTACGACCGGTGTGTTCGTCAACGATGATAACTTCGCCATCTTTAACGATGTAATCGACGTCGCGAGTAAACAGCGCATGAGCGCGCAGCGCCGCCGTTACGTGATGCATCAGCATGATGTTGGCCGGAGAGTACAGCGACTCCCCTTCGTCCATGATGCCTTCTTTCACCAGCAGTTCTTCAATCAGCACCAGACCACGTTCGGTCAGGTTCACCTGGCGAGATTTTTCATCAACCGAGAAGTGGCCTTCGCCCTGGAAGGTTTCGGAGTCTTCTTTTTCCTGACGGATCAAGTGCGGAATAATTTTGTTCACTCGCTTATACATTTCCGAGCTGTCTTCAGCCGGGCCGGAAATAATTAGCGGTGTACGCGCTTCATCGATCAGGATGGAGTCCACTTCGTCCACCAGCGCATAGTGCAGTTTACGCTGTACACGTTCTTCAGGGCTGAACGCCATGTTGTCGCGCAGGTAGTCAAAGCCGTATTCATTGTTAGTGCCGTAAGTAATGTCAGCCGCGTAAGCCTCACGCTTTGCCGGCGCAGGCATTCCCGGCAGGTTGACGCCGACGGTCAGGCCGAGAAATTCAAACAGCGGACGGTTGTTTTCGGCGTCACGTTGCGCCAGGTAGTCGTTGACGGTAACAACGTGCACACCTTTACCGGTTAATGCGTTCAGGTAAGCAGGCAGCGTTGCGGTCAGAGTTTTACCTTCACCAGTACGCATTTCCGCGATGCAACGTTCATTAAGAACCATACCGCCGAGCAACTGTACATCGAAGTGACGCATACCAAAGACGCGCTTACTTGCTTCACGCACGACGGCGAAGGCTTCCGGGATCAGATTTTCCAGCACTTCGCCTTTTTCCAGGCGCGCGCGGAACTCTGCGGTTTTCCCTTTCAGTTCTTCGTCGGAGAGTTTTTCCATCTCCGGTTCCATGGTATTGATGATGTTCACCACTTTGCGCATCCGGCGCAGGGTACGATCGTTACGACTACCGAAAACTTTAGTTAATAATTTGATTAGCATAATAAAATCTCAAACGCCCCGCGTTGCGGAGTTAATAAAATGAAATAAAGGTTTATTGTTGTTAGCTGAGGCGTTGAGGGCCAGCACGGATGCCTTGCGCCAGGCTTATCCAGACGGGCGTGCTGAATGTTGCTTGTGGGGTAAAATGCGCATAATCAATGCGATAATCATTTTCAGACGGCGTGCCTTCCTGGGTCAGCAGCGCGCTGAGCGTATCCAGTAAAGCAAGATGCTGCGCCTGAAGAGGCAAAGATTCTTCGGCAACGGGCAGCGTTTGCGGTGCCATTGCGAAGGAAAGATGACGGATTACCGTGCGAATTGCGTGCTGATGCCAGTAATCAACAGAATAGTTTGAGTTCGGGCGGCGCGTGTTCGCTTCCAGCAAGGCCAACTGACCAAAGTTAACTTTGGCGGAAGGCTCGTGGTTGCGGGTTGTCGCTTTTGCGGGCGCATTTGGTTCGGCGGCGTTGCTGAGCGCAGGCAGACCTAAACTCGCCGCGACCATCCCTAACAAGAGATGCGGCCAGAAGTAGCGTTTACCAAACTGTCGCCAGCGCGTCAGTATTCCACTCACGTTATTGCCATCCCGATCGTATTCAAACGTTTTTAGCGCACAAATCTTACCATTAAAGCCTGAAGTCCACAGCAGGAATGAAGATAAGTTGTGCGTAAAAGTGCTTAAGAAAACAGCGTTCGCACCGTTTCTTACGGCTCTGATAAAAGCTCAAAAAAAACGACTGGTTCACCTGGCCGGAGAGAGTGCCAGATTTGCCAGTCGAATTTTATACGACAGTATAAATGTCGTTATGCCAGTACGGCTGAAGGCGCTTTGAAGGCCAACGGCAGTTCTGCGTCGTCCTGGAAGGTCACATATTCCCAGGCTTCCTGTTTTGCCAGGACAGCCTGCAACAATTTATTATTCAGTGCATGACCGGATTTATAAGCGGTGAATGCACCAATAATGTTGTGACCACACATGAACAAGTCACCGATCGCATCGAGCATTTTGTGACGAACAAATTCGTCTTCAAAACGCAGACCGTCTTCGTTCAGTACGCGATAATCGTCAACAACGATGGCACAATCGAAACTGCCGCCCAGGCACAAACCACGAGACTGCAGGTATTCGATATCACGCATGAAACCGAACGTACGCGCACGGCTGATCTGGCGCATAAACGCATCAGCAGAGAAGTTCATCGCATAACGTTGATTGCTGGAATCGATAGCCGGATGGTTGAAATCGATGGTGAAATCCAGCGAAAAACCATTGTATGGCTTAAATTCAGCCCACTTATCGCCATCTTCGACACGAACAGTCTCTTTGATGCGAACAAATTTCTTGGCGCAGTTCAGCTCGTCGATACCCGCATCAAGCAGCAGGTAAACAAACGGAGCGGCACTACCGTCCATGATCGGGATTTCCGGTGCGTTAACTTCGATAACAATGTTATCGATGCCTAAGCCCGCGAGCGCAGCATTCAGGTGCTCAACGGTTGAAATCCGTACATCATGCTCGTTGACCAGACACGTACAGAGCATGGTATCACGCACAGATTTGGCATCGGCCGGAAAATCTACCGGTGGATTCAAGTCGGTGCGACGATAGATGACCCCGGTGTTGGCCGGCGCAGGGCGTAACGTCAGAGTGACTTTCTTGCCGGTATGTAAACCGACACCCGTCGCCTGAACGATACGTTTAAGTGTCCTTTGTTTGATCATCGTATTATCTCGCCAAATTACCTATCCAACCGAAGTGTACTATACATTCGGCAGGCCAGTTTAGCACAAAGAGCCTGGTAACCCAAATTCCAGCTTAATCTTAGTCAGCTTGCTTACGCAGGAAAGCTGGGATATCCAGATAATCCGGCTCTTTCGCAGTTTGCGGCGTATTGTCGTTCACCACTTTAGCTACCGGTTTCTGCTCTTGCGTCAGCGGTGCCATACCGTGCTGCTGGTAACGATCCATCACCGGCTGCTGAACTTGTTTATTGGTCACCAGAGTGATTTCAGGACGTTTGTCCATGCCGATACCTGTTGCAACCACGGTTACACGCAGTTCGTCGTTCATATCCGGGTCAAGAGAAGTACCGATAACCACAGTCGCGTTATCCGAAGCAAATGCACGGATGGTGTTACCTACGGTTTCGAACTCATCCAGACGCAAGTCGAAGCCCGCCGTGATGTTAACCAGCACGCCGCGCGCACCAGACAGGTCGATGTCTTCCAGCAATGGAGAAGAGATAGCCATTTCAGCCGCTTCTTCCGCACGATCTTCACCGCTCGCCACGCCAGAACCCATCATTGCGTAGCCCATTTCAGACATCACGGTACGTACGTCTGCAAAGTCCACGTTCATCAGACCCGGACGAGTAATCAGTTCGGCGATACCCTGAACTGCGCCTTTCAGCACATCGTTCGCGGCGCCAAACGCATCAAGCAGGGAGATACCGCGACCCAGCACTTTCAGCAGTTTGTCGTTCGGGATGGTGATCAATGAGTCCACATGCTTGGACAATTCAGTGATCCCCTGCTCCGCGAAGGCCATACGCTTCTTGCCTTCAAAGTTGAAAGGCTTAGTCACGACAGCAACGGTCAGGATACCCAAATCTTTTGCCACTTCAGCAACGACCGGCGCAGCACCTGTACCAGTACCACCCCCCATACCTGCTGCAATAAATACCATGTCTGCACCTTCCAGCGCCGCACGTAGTGCATCGCGATCCTCATCAGCCGCATTACGGCCAACTTCTGGATTAGCGCCAGCGCCCAGTCCTTTGGTGATACCACTACCGATCTGAATCGTCTGCCCAACCGCCGTTTTACGCAGCGCCTGTGCATCGGTATTTACCGCGAAAAATTCAACACCTTCAATGCGCTCACGCACCATGTGCTCAACAGCATTACCGCCGCCGCCGCCGACGCCGATGACTTTAATCACCGCGTCGTTGGTAAGTTCCATTGGTTCAAACATAGTTTCTCTCCGATATGTGCCTGTCGCCTGAGGCCGTAATCACCTTCGACCTCATAAAAATTAAAACTCTTTTCGCAGCCAACTATTGAGTCGCTTGATCCACGAGCCAACTGATGCTGTAACACGTTTTTCTACTTCCGCTTCACCGTTAAGATGTGACTCTTTCCCGTAGTGAAGCAATCCCACAGCCGTCGAGTAATACGGCTCCTGAGCATAATCAGTTAAACCGGTGATATTCAGCGGCGCGCCAATACGCACCTGCGTATGAAACACGCGCTGAGCGCAGGCGGCAAGTCCTTCGATCTGCGCCGCGCCACCGGTTAATACAATGCCCGCCGCCAGGTGATGTTTCACGCCTTGTTGGCGAAGCTTTTCCTGGAGCTGCAATATCTCTTCGTTGACCAGGTTGAGCAACTCGGTATACCGTGGCTCAATCACCTCCGCCAGCGTCTGACGTTGCAGACTACGCGGTGGTCGCCCACCTACGCTCGGCACTTCCACGCTCTCATCTTTACCGACGATGGAACCCAACGCGCAGCCATGGCGAACTTTAATCGCTTCGGCGTCGCTTGGCGGCGTGCCAAAGGCATAGGCAATGTCGCTGGTCACCACATTGCCAGCATAAGGAATTACCTTGGTGTGGCGCAATGCCCCACCGGTATAAACGGCGATATCCATTGTACCACCACCGATATCGACGACGCAGACTCCCAGTTCACGTTCGTCTTCCGTCAATACCGAATAACTTGATGCCAGTCCGGCAAATATCAGTTGGTCAACTTTCAGCCCACAACGTTCAACCGCTTTGACGATGTTTTTCGCCATATCGTTGTGACATGTGATCAGGTGCACTTTTGCCTGCATTCGCACGCCCGAAAGTCCTACCGGATTTTTGATCCCTTCCTGATAGTCAATCGCATATTCTTGCGGGATCACATGCAGCACACGATGTTCATCGCGCACACGCACCGATTTCGCGGTATGGACGACGTTTTCCACATCTTCTTGCGTCACTTCTTCTTCAGAAATGGGCACCATACCAATTTCATTCTGGCAGCTGATGTGCTTACCAGAAAGCGCCAGATATACCGAAGAGATCTGGCAATCTGCCATCAATTCTGCCTGGTCAATGGCGCGTTGTACGCATTTGACCACAGATTCGAGGTCGTTAACCCCGCCTTTATCCATACCACGTGACGGGCAGCTGCCCACACCAATGATATTGACCATACCGTCGGGCAGAACTTCCCCTACTAAAGCGGCAACCTTCGCGGTGCCGATCTCCAGTCCTACTACCAGTTTTCTGTCCGTCGCCTTGATCATTGTTGTTCTGCCTGTGCCTGATTTTGTTGCTGAGTAGATTCCTCCGGCGGCAAGGGCGCCCAGCCTACTGCCGCTCCAGAGTCATAACGCAAATCAACGTAGCTAATCCGTTTGCCATCGGTTTGCGCCTGCTGCTGTAAAACCGGATAAAGTTCTACAAAGCGAGCCAAACGTTTCATCGTATCGCCCCGGCCAAGGTTGAGCTTAATATCGTTATTCAGCGTCAACTGCCAGGAACGCCGCGCGGTCATTGCCGCTTCCTTCAGAGTAAATCTGTCCTTTGCCAGCATTTGCCCCATTTCGCGATAACCCTGCAACACTTCATTGGCGCTGCCTTCCGGGCCATACAACATCGGGAGCACCTGCTTGCTGGTGCGATCTGGCGGCACGCTGAAGGTGTTTCCTTCGGCGTCTACCATATGTTGATCATTCCACCGCGCAATCGGCACATATTCAACCAGATGAATCTTCAATTCATCAGGCCACTGCTTTCTGACGCTCACCTGCTTAATCCACGGCAGGCGTTGTTCAATTTGCGTCTGGATGATGTTGACATCCTGAGTCATAAAAGTACCCGGCTCACCCAATGCCAGGATCGACTGCCGGATATCGTCATTACGCGTGTAATGGCGTTCACCGGTCAACACCAGCTTTGAGAGCGGCAGGCGTTGCGCATCTTCCATCCAGCCCAACACGACCCAGCCGCTCACCAACACAGTCGTTAAAACCGTCAGCAGGAAAAGTATCCCCGCCAGACGCGTTCCATTATTGCGGTGAGAAGAAATTTCTTCTTCACTGTTTCGCGTGTTCAGAGCAGCCTGCGACATATTAGTCCGCCAGTTCCAGAATTCGTACTACCAACTGCGAGAAGCTTAAGCCTGCCTGACGTGCCGCCATCGGCACCAGACTGTGGCTGGTCATACCCGGAGAGGTATTGGCTTCCAGCAGATAAAACTGTCCATCGCTGTCCAGCATGACATCAATACGCCCCCATCCTTTGCAACCTAACGTCGTCCATGCTTTCAGCACTAATGCCTGCAAATTGGCCTCTTGTGCCGCGTCTAAACCTGCGGGGCAGAAATACTGTGTCTCATCAGAGAGATACTTCGCCTCATAATCATAGAAGGTTCCGGCGGGTTGAATACGTATTGACGGTAAAATTTCTTCACCGAGTATCGCAACAGTGAACTCCGGCCCACTTAGCCATTTTTCAATCAATACTTCTTCATCGTGCTGAAATGCCAATCTTAATGCATCTTGTAGAGCATTTTCTGCTACTACTTTTGACATTCCCACGCTGGAACCTTCGCGGCTCGGCTTAACGATTAATGGTAAACCCAGAGCAGAAATTTCGGCTAACTGCTTATCGCTAATGCCTTTTTCAAACTCTGCGCGGGTTAACGCTACCCACGGCGCTACGGGTAAACCAGCACCTTGCCACAGCAGTTTGCTGCGTAGTTTATCCATTGAAAGCGCAGATGCCATCACTCCGCTGCCGGTATAAGGCAGTCCCATCAGCTCAAGCATCCCCTGCAATGTGCCGTCTTCACCGCCGCGCCCGTGCAGAGCGATAAATACTTTCTGAAATCCCATCGATTTCAGTTGCGTCACGTCAACTTCTTTCGGGTCGACAGGATGCGCGTCGACGCCGCCTTCGCGCAGCCCGGCTAACACTGCGGCACCAGAGTTCAAAGAAACTTCCCGTTCTGCGGAGGTTCCGCCCAACAGAACCGCGATTTTATCAGTCATGTTGTTCTTCCTCCGGAGTTTGCGGCTTCAGTTTGATTTCAGCTAAAGAACGGGCAATTTTTCCGATATTACCAGCCCCCTGAACGAGAATCAGGTCGTTACCGGTTAATACCGGTGCTAGCATCTCGGCTACCTGCGCCGGGTCCGGCACCAGAATGGGGTCAATTTTCCCACGTCCACGAATCGTGCGACACAGCGAACGGCTGTCCGCTCCCGGAATTGGCGCTTCGCCAGCCGGATACACTTCCAGCATCAACAGGGTATCAACCTGCGTCAGCACATTGGCGAAATCATCATACAGGTCGCGCGTACGGGTAAAACGGTGCGGCTGAAACAGCATTACCAGTTTTTTATCCGGCCAGCCTGCACGCGCCGCCTTAATGGTGGCGTCCACTTCGGTCGGGTGGTGACCGTAGTCATCGACCAGCATTGCTGTACCACTTTTACCGTTGACCGGCTCCAGCGGGAATTCACCGAGGAAATCGAAGCGACGACCGGTTCCCTGGAAGCTCTCCAGCGCACGCAGAATAGCGTCGTCGTCAATCCCCTCTTCCGTAGCAACCGCAACCGCAGCCGCCGCGTTCAGCGCATTATGACGACCAGGCGCATTCAGGGTTACGCGCATTGGCTCTTTGTCCTGACGTAGCAGCGTAAAGTGTCCCTGCGGACCAATCTGCTGATAATCTTCTACACGCACGTCGGCATCTTCGCTGAAGCCGTAAGTTGTGGTCTGACGCCCCACGCGCGGTAACAATTCGCGGATCACCGGATCGTCAACACACATTACCGCACGCCCATAAAACGGCAGGTTGTGCAGAAAATTAATAAAGGTCTGTTTTAAATTCTCAAAGTCGCCCTGGTAGGTATCCATATGGTCGGCTTCGATATTGGTGACAATCGCCACCATGGGTTGCAGATGCAGGAACGATGCATCGCTCTCATCCGCTTCGGCAATCAGGTAGCGGCCATGCCCCAAACGTGCATGAACGCCAGCCGCTTTTACCAGCCCACCGTTAACGAAAGTTGGATCGAGACCCGCTTCCGCATAGATGCTGGAAACCATCGCGGTGGTTGTCGTTTTGCCGTGCGTTCCGGCAATGGCGATGCCATGACGAAAACGCATTAACTCAGCCAGCATTTCCGCGCGACGGATCACCGGAATACGCGCTTCATGGGCAGCAACAATCTCAGGGTTGTCAGCAGAAATTGCACTGGAAACAACGACCACGCTGGCGTCGCGCACATTTTCCGGGCGATGGTTGAAGTAAATCGTCGCCCCCAGATTCATTAACTGCTGCGTGACCGGATTTGGCGCTAAATCTGAACCACTGATCTGATACCCTTCATTGGCCAGAACTTCGGCAATACCGCCCATACCGGCACCACCGATGCCGACAAAGTGAATGTGCCGAACGCGACGCATTTCGGGCACGATGTAACGCAGTTTTGCCAATTGTTGTGTATTCATTCTTTACGCCATTAACTTCTCAAATTCATGCGATGCAAAAGGCATCGCCACAATTACGCCCGGGCAGCCCGGCTCACTTCATTTGCCACTCGCTCGGTGGCATCCGGGATGGATGCAGCACGGGCGCGTTCTGCCATGGTTAATAAGGTTTCTCGCGACCACCCGGCCAGGGTGTTGGCGACAGCATCCACAGTAAGCTGTGGTTGCTCGATAATTTTGGCTGCGCCCGCTTTTTCCAGCGGCAGTGCATTCCAGTATTGCTGGCGGTCTTTATGCTGAAACGGCACAAACAATGCTGGTAACCCCGCCGCAGCGATTTCACTCACCGTCAACGCACCTGAGCGGCAAACGACAACATCCGCCCACGCATACGCCGCCGCCATATCATCAATAAATTCCGTCACTTTATGCTGCGGTTGCCCTGCTTCGGCATACGCTTGTTCAACGGATTGTTGCGAACCTTTGCCGCTCTGATGCCAGATAGTGACTGAATCGCCCAGCTTTGCTGCAACCAGCGGCATTGTCTGGTTAAGAATGCGTGCGCCCTGAGAACCACCCACTACCAACACACGAACCGGACCTTCACGTCCAGCCAAACGTTGCTGCGGCAACGGCAGCGCCAGCACATCGGTACGAACAGGATTACCCACCACTTCCGCATTAGGGAAAGCGCCTGGAAACGCCTGCATCACTTTGGTCGCAATCTTCGCCAGCCATTTATTGGTTAAGCCCGCAATACCGTTTTGTTCATGAAGTACGACCGGAATGCCTAACGACCACGCGGCCAGACCTCCTGGGCCTGAAACGTAGCCGCCCATACCGAGCACCACGTCAGGTTTATACGCTTTCATAATCGCCCGCGCCTGACGCCAGGCGTTAAAGATACGCAACGGAGCTGCGAGTAACGCTTTAATACCCTTACCGCGTAGACCAGAGATACGAATAAAGTCGATCTCGATACCGTGCTTCGGTACTAAGTCCGCTTCCATACGATCGGCAGTACCCAGCCAGCGAACTTGCCACCCCTGGGCCATTAAATGATGCGCAACCGCAAGCCCCGGGAACACATGTCCGCCAGTGCCGCCAGCCATCACCATTAATCGCTTCCCTTGACCACTCATCGTGAACCTCGTACAAACGCCTGCGCTTTCTCCAGACGCGTTTCATAATCAATACGCAACAGCATCATGATGGCTGTTGACATAATCAGTAAGCTCGAACCACCGTAACTGATTAGCGGCAATGTCAAACCTTTAGTCGGTAACATCCCTGCCGCCGCGCCTACGTTAACCAGTGCCTGGAAACTAAACCAGATGCCAATTGAACAAGCGAGAAAACCGGAAAAACGATGGTCAATTTCTAACGCTTTACGACCAATCGACATCGCGCGAAAAGCGACGAAGAATACCATTAAAAGCGCCAGCACCACACCGATATACCCCAGTTCTTCGCCGATAATGGCGAAAATAAAGTCAGTGTGCGCTTCCGGCAGATACTCCAGTTTTTGTACCGAGTTACCTAAACCTTGCCCCCACAGTTCGCCGCGACCAAACGCCATCAGCGATTGCGTTAACTGATAGCCGCTGCCGAAGGGATCTTCCCACGGGTTCCAGAATGCGGTAACACGGCGGATACGGTACGGTTCAGCGAGGATCAGCAACACAACCGCTGAAATCCCCATACCGATAATGGCAATGAACTGCCACAATTTCGCCCCCGCCAGGAATAGCATTGCCAGCGTGGTCACAAACAGCACCACCACCGTACCGAGGTCTGGCTGCGCCAGCAGCAACACCGCCAGCACCAGAATCACGCCCATCGGTTTTAGGAAGCCACGCAGGTTATTACGCACTTCGTCGCCTTTGCGCACCAGATAGTTGGCGATATAGCAAAACAGCGACAGCTTGGTCAGTTCGGCTGGCTGGATACGCAACAAGCCAAGATCGATCCAACGCGATGCCCCTTTAACCGAGCTACCCACCACCAGCACGATCATCAACAGGATGATTGATCCGAGCAGCATCGTGGCACTGTAGCGTTGCCAGAACTCCATCGGCAGACGCAGCGTAATGATCGCCAGAATGAACGCCAGGATCAGATAGACGCCATCACGCTTCGCGAAGAAGAACGGATCGTTGGTTAAGCGTTGCCCTATAGGCATTGACGCCGAGGTCACCATGATAAAGCCAATCGCCGCGAGGCCGAAGGTCAGCCACAGCAAGGTGCGATCGTACATGATCAGGCTGTCGGTATCTTTTTCCCGCGAGCCCATCACCCAGCCCTTTAGCGCCGTGGAGATCCAGACCAGGATACTGAATCCCGGCAGGCGCGGCATTTTCAGGCGAGGGAGAGATAAACGCATCAACCTAACTCCTTCGCCAGACGAGCAAACTCATTGCCTCGTTGTTCAAAGTTCTTGAACTGATCAAGGCTGGCACATGCCGGGGAGAGCAGAACCATATCGCCCGGCTGAACACGCGGAGCCAGCAAGCGCATCGCCTGTTCCATCGTTTCGGTTTGCTCTGCCACTTCCGGGCGTAACGCCGCCAGCTGTGCGCCATCACGACCGAAACAATACAGACGCACGTTATCGCCATTCAGATAGCGCGCCAGTGGGCTGAAGTCTGCCGATTTACCATCGCCGCCCAGCAACAAATGCAGCGTGCCGTCTACGTGCAGGCCATTCAGCGCCGCTTCGGTACTACCGACGTTGGTCGCTTTCGAATCGTTAATCCAGCGCACACCGTTATGCTCCAGCACCACTTCAAAGCGATGCGGCAGACCGGTAAAGGTGGTTAATGCTTTCAGGCTGCTGGCACGCGGTAACCCTGCGGCATCTGCCAGCGCCAGTGCTGCCAGCGCATTGGTGTAGTTATGCTGCCCGGAAAGTTTCATCTCTTTCACGTTCAACACTTTCTCGCCTTTCACCCGCAGCCAGGTTTCACCCTGCTGATGGTTCAGGTGATAGTCACCCATATTGACGCCGAAGCTGACACAACGTTCATCTGCACCGCGAATCGGCATCGTTAAGGCATCATCGGCATTAACCACGCAAACTTTTGCGTTTTCGTAAATACGCAGTTTTGCCGCACGATACTGCTGTAAACCAAATGGATAGCGATCCATATGATCTTCAGTCACGTTCAGAATGGTCGCCGCCACTGCCTGTAAGCTGGAAGTCGTTTCCAGCTGGAAGCTTGACAGTTCCAGCACGTACAGTTCGCACTCAGCATCCAGCAGCATCAAGGCTGGCAGGCCAATGTTGCCACCCACGCCAACGTTAACACCTGCTGCTTTCGCCATTTCGCCCACTAAGGTAGTGACAGTGCTTTTGCCGTTAGAACCGGTGATCGCCACAATCGGCGCTTGTGCTTCGCGGCAGAACAGCTCGATATCGCCAACAATTTCAATTCCGGCATCGGCAGCGGCGCTTAGGGACGGATGCGCCAGCGCAATGCCGGGGCTGGCGACAATCAGATCTGCCGCCATCAGCCATTCATCATTGAGACCGCCAGTATGGCGCTCCACCGCTTCGGGTAATTTATCCAGGCCAGGCGGTGTCATACGCGTATCCATTACGCGCGGCGTCACGCCGCGAGCAAGGAAAAAGTCCACGCAAGAAAGCCCGGTGAGGCCCAGGCCGATAATGACGACATTTTTACCCAGGTAATCAGCCATGATTAACGTACCTTCAGCGTTGCCAGACCAATCAGGACCAGCATCAGCGAAATAATCCAGAAACGCACAATGACGCGCGGTTCCGGCCAGCCTTTCAGTTCATAGTGGTGATGAATCGGCGCCATGCGGAAAATACGTTGCCCGCGCAGTTTAAAGGAGCCGACTTGCAAAATAACCGACAGGGTTTCGACGACAAACACGCCGCCCATAATCACCAGCAGGAATTCCTGACGCAGCAGTACAGCGATAATGCCCAACGCGCCGCCTAACGCCAGCGAACCTACATCACCCATAAATACCTGTGCCGGATAGGTGTTAAACCACAGGAAGCCCAGCCCTGCTCCGACTATCGCGGTACAGACAATGACCAGTTCCCCTGCATGTCGCAGATACGGTATGTGTAAATAGCTGGCAAAGTTCATGTTTCCGGTCGCCCACGCCACCAGCGCAAAACCACCAGCGACAAATACGGTCGGCATAATCGCCAGGCCATCAAGACCATCGGTCAGGTTTACTGCGTTACCGGTGCCGACAATAACGAAGTAGGCCAGCAGGATGTAGAACAAACCTAACTGCGGCATCACATCCTTAAAGAACGGTACAACCAGTTGCGTTGCTGGCGTGTCTTTCCCGGCAAGGTACAAAGCGAAAGCAACACCCAGCGCAATGACCGACATCCAGAAATACTTCCAGCGTGCGATCAACCCTTTGGTGTCTTTGCGCACCACTTTGCGATAGTCATCAACGAAGCCAATGATGCCGTAACCAACCAGCACCACCAGTACGCACCAGACATACGGGTTAGACGGGTAAGCCCACAGCAGTACGGAGATCACAATCGCCGTCAGGATCATAATCCCGCCCATGGTCGGCGTACCGCGCTTGCTGAAGTGCGATTCCGGGCCATCGTTACGCACCACCTGACCAAAGGAGAGTTTTTGCAGATGAGCAATCATGCGCGGCCCCATCCACAATGAGATGAACAGCGCGGTCAGCAGGCTGACGATGGCGCGAAACGTCAGATAGGAAAAGACGTTAAAGCCGGAATAATATTTGACCAAATGTTCGGCCAGCCAAACTAACATGTCCCATTCTCCTGTAAAGCGCGTACTACCTCTTCCATGGCAGCACTACGTGAACCCTTAACTAAAATCGTAATCACCTGTTGCTCTGCAATCAGTGACTTAAGACGCGTAATTAACGCGGGTTTATCAGCAAAATGTTCGCCCACACCGCTGGCGGTACTAATAGCATGACTTTGTTTTCCCACGCTTAACACGCGGTCAATACCAGCAGCTTTTGCCGCTTCGCCCACCTGTACATGGCAAGCTTCGCTTTCAGCGCCCAGTTCCGCCATATCGCCAACGACCAGTACACGGTAGCCCGGCATCTCAGCCAGAACCTGAACAGCGGCGGTCATGGAGCCGACGTTAGCGTTGTAGGAGTCGTCGAGCAGCAACTGGTTTTCCGCCAGTTGAATGGGGAACAAACGGCCAGGAACAGCCTGTAGATTTGCCAGCCCCGCTTTGATGGCATCAAGCGTTGCGCCCACGGACATGGAGAGCGCCGCAGCAGCCAATGCATTCGCAATATTGTGACGCCCCGGCAGCGGCAGCAGGACATCGACGCTACCCGTTGGAGTTTGCAGCGTAAATTCAGTACCGTGCGAGGTCACATGAATATTGGTGGCGGTAAAATCACTGTTGGCGGCATTGGGTGAGAAACGCCACACTTTGCGATTGCCAATCACGCTTTGCCAGTTCAACCAGTCGTTGTTGTCGGCATTCATAATGGCGATACCGTTTTCCGGCAGGCCGGTAAATATTTCGCCTTTCGCTTTTGCCACGCCCGCCAAAGAACCGAAGCCTTCCAGATGCGCCGCCGCCAGGTTGTTGACCAGCGCGGCTTCCGGGCGGGTCAGGCTAACTGTCCAGGCAATTTCGCCCTGATGGTTCGCACCAAGTTCAATGACTGCGTAATCGTATTCTGGCGTTAAGCGCAGCAGCGTCATCGGCACGCCGATGTCGTTGTTGAGATTGCCTGCCGTATAAAGCGTGTTGCCGCACTGGCTTAAAATCGCCGCCGTCATCTCTTTAACGGAGGTTTTACCGGAGGAACCGGTCAGGGCAACCACACGAGCAGGAACTTGCTGGCGAACCCATGCAGCCAGTTCGCCAAACGCCAGATGCGTATCCTTGACGATTAACTGTGGCAGCTCGATATCCAGTGGACGGCTGACCAGCAGCGCACCCGCGCCGCCAGCTTTCGCCTGGTCGGCAAAATCATGGGCATCGAAACGTTCGCCTTTCAGAGCGACAAACAAGCAACCCGGCGTCAGTTTACGGGTGTCAGTCGTTACGGCATCAAGGGTGATATCTGCCCCTTGCAGTTCACCGTTGAGAATATCGGTAAGTTGGCTAAGAGTTACGCTAATCATGCGATCACCCCCAGCAGACGCGCCACCGTGACACGATCGGAGTAGTCCAGACGCTGGTTGCCAACAATCTGGTAATCTTCATGGCCTTTGCCCGCGACCAGCACCACATCATTCTCTTTAGCCTGCATAACGGCGCAAGTCACCGCTTCAGCGCGGCCTTCCATCACTTTGGCATGTCCGGCGTCTAACATTCCCGCCAGAATATCGTTGATGATGGCGCGCGGTTCTTCGGTACGCGGGTTATCGTCCGTCACCACCGCCACGTCAGCAAACTCTTCGGCAATTGCGCCCATCAGTGGACGCTTGCCTTTATCACGATCGCCGCCGCAGCCGAAGACGCACCACAGCTTGCCCGCACAGTGCAGGCGCGCCGCCTGTAAGGCTTTTTCCAGTGCATCCGGCGTATGCGCGTAATCCACCACCACCGTCGGTTTGCCTGGTGCAGTGAACACTTCCATACGTCCGCAAACCGGTTGCAGACGCGCGGCGGTTTTCAGCAGATCGGCCAGCGGATAGCCCAGCGCCAGCAGTGTCGCCAGCGCCAGCATCAGGTTGCTGACGTTAAAAGCGCCCATCAAGCGGCTTTCTATTTCCCCATCGCCCCAACTTGAGCTAAAGCGAATAGTCACGCCACTGTCGTGATAGTTCACGTCGATCGCTTTCAACCAGCGGCCATGACCGTTCGGATTGATATTGTCTTCCATCGACACCGCAACCGCGTCCGGCAGTTTTGCCAACCAGCGACGACCCACTTCATCATCAGCGTTAACAATCGCCTGACCGCAATGATGTTCAGAATAAAGCAGCCATTTCGCGGCTTCGTAGTGTTCCATATCACCATGATAATCAAGGTGATCGCGGCTTAAGTTGGTAAAGACCGACGCCGCAAATTTCAATGCCGCCACACGGTGCTGTACCAGCCCGTGGGAGGAAACTTCCATCGCGCAAAAAGTCGCGCCCTGATCCACCAGCCCCGCCAGCTCATGCTGAACGTCAACTGCCGATCCGGTTGTATTTTCCGTCGGGATGACTTTCCCCAGCAGGCCGTTACCAACGGTGCCCATTACCGCGCTGGTTTCGCCAAGCAATTGGCTCCACTGCGCCAGAAGCTGGGTAGTCGTGGTTTTGCCGTTAGTGCCCGTTACGCCCACGAGACGTAAATTGTCAGAGGGTTCATGGTAAAAGCGGCCCGCCAGTGCAGATAAACGCTCATTGAGCTGGCTGAGATAGATGACCGGTACGCCATGCATTTCACGGATTTCACCGTCGGTCGCCTCATCTTTCGCCTCTGCAATAATGGCAGCCACACCTTGCGCTATCGCCTGCGGGATATATCGACGCCCGTCCGCCTGATGACCTACTACAGCTACAAAGAGATCGCCCGCCGCAGCCACACGGCTGTCGAGTGTCATCTCTCGCAGTGCTCGCGAAGGTGCGTCTGGCACCCACGGAGCAAGAAGGTCGCGCAAATTACGATCTGCCACCTGTCCCCTCGCCTTGATTAATCACAAATTCATTTTTATCGCCCGTTGTCAGCGCATCCGGCTCGATGTTCATGGTGCGCAATACGCCGCCCATGATGGCACCAAAGACCGGCGCGGAAACGGCGCCGCCGTAGTATTTACCCGCCTGCGGATCGTTGATAACAACAACCAGCGCGAAGCGCGGCTGACTCGCAGGCGCAACGCCTGCGGTATAAGCAATATATTTATTGATGTAACGACCATCCGGCCCGACCTTTTTCGCAGTACCGGTTTTAATGGCGATACGATAGCCTTTAATCGCCGCCTTCACGCCACCGCCGCCCGGTAGCGCCACGCTTTCCATCATATGCACCACGGTGCGAACAATGGATTCCGGGAAGACACGTTCACCGGGAACCGGGGGGTCAACTTTAGTAATCGACAGCGGGCGATAAATGCCGTAGCTGCCGATAGTTGCGTAGACTCGCGCTAACTGTAACGGTGTTACCATTAGCCCGTAGCCGAAAGAGAAGGTGGCCCTCTCTATGTCAGACCACCGTTGTTTTTGAGGATATAAGCCACTGCGTTCTCCGACCAACCCCAAATTGGTCGCTTTTCCCAGTCCAAAACGTGAGTAAGTGTCTACTAACGCTGAGGACGGCATCGCTAACGCCAGCTTGGAAACACCGACGTTACTCGACTTCTGTAATACCCCGGTCAGGGTTAATTCGCTGTAGCGCGCCACGTCTTTGATTTCGTGGCCGTTAATTCGATAAGGAACGGTATTCAGTACCGAGTTTTCCCGCACGACGCCGCGTTGCAGCGCAGTCATCACCACCATCGGCTTGACGGTTGAACCTGGTTCAAACACGTCGGTGATGGTACGGTTACGCATCGCCTCTTTCGGCGTGCCACTCAGATTGTTTGGGTTATATGACGGGCTGTTAGCCATCGCCAGCACTTCACCGGTGTTGACATCCACCAGCACGGCACTACCGGATTCCGCCTTGTTAAAGGCCACCGCGTTGTTCAGTTCGCGATAAACCAGCGCCTGCAGGCGTTCATCAATACTCAGCGCCAAGTTGTGCGCTGCCTGGCTGTCGGTGGAAGAAATATCTTCAATTACGCGACCGTAGCGGTCTTTTCGCACAATGCGTTCGCCCGGCTGCCCGGTAAGCCATTTATCGAAACTCTTCTCGACACCCTCAATCCCCTGACTATCGACGTTGGTAAAGCCGATGAGGTGAGCGGTCACTTCGCCAGACGGATAATAACGGCGAGATTCTTCACGCAGATGAATCCCCGGTAGTTTCAGTTTCTTGATGTAGTCCGCCATGTCAGGGTTTACCTGACGCGCCAGATAAATAAAGCGTCCTTTCGGGTTGGCGTTAATGCGGGCTGAGAGCTGATCCAGCGGAATGTTAAGCGCGTTAGCCAGCGCCTTCCAGCGGTCACCGACGCTGATACCACCAGCGTCATGCACTTCTTTTGGGTCAGCCCAGATCGCTTTTACCGGCACACTTACTGCTAATGGGCGACCAGAGCGGTCAGTAATCATGCCGCGTGAGGTGGATACTTGTTGAACGCGAAGAGAGCGCATGTCGCCCTCTTTAACCAGCATATCCGGGGAGATAACCTGTAACCACGCTACGCGCCCGAGCAGAAAAGCCAGCGCCAGTAAAATACAGCCGCATAACAACGCAAAACGCCAACTGATAAAGTTGGCATGTTCTTCCTGACGTTTTGGTTTCTGCGTTTTCGCCGCTGCTTTCATGCGTCGCGTTTATCCTTATTTTTGCACTACGATATTTTCTTGTGATGGATCGACATGCTGCATTTGCAGCTTCTCCGTGGCGATCCTTTCCACCCGGCTATGGTCGCCGAGCGCATTCTCTTCAAGAATCAGGTTGCGCCATTCAATGTCTAAAGCGTCTCGCTCCAGCACCAATTGTTCGCGCTGAGCGGTCAGCAAACGGGTATGGTGTGCTGTGGTCACCACAGTCACCGCCGTCAAAATAATGCAAATGAACAGGCAGAGTGGCAGCTTCCCAAATCGCAAAAGATCGTCACCAATGACGCCAGGCAAGGCATGGCGCTCGTGACTTCCCATCGATCCTTTAACTTTGCTTAGAGCTTCTGTCACTCTGCTGATCATGCGTTCGTCCTCTCTGCAATACGCAGAACTGAACTACGGGCGCGAGGGTTCTCTGCCACCTCTTCTTCGCCCGGCATCAACTTGCCTAGTGCTCGCAACTGACGGCCACCCAGTTTTTTGAGCTGCTCTTCGGTCATCGGTAATCCTGCCGGAACCTGCGGACCACGACTGTTTTCACGCATAAAGCGTTTCACAATACGGTCTTCCAGCGAATGAAAACTGATGATCGAAAGCCGCCCACCTGGCGCCAGCACGTTGAGCGAGCTTTTTAGCGCCTGCTCTATCTCCTCCAGTTCACTGTTTACCCAGATGCGCACCGCCTGGAAGGTACGGGTCGCGGGATGTTTGAATTTGTCCTTCACCGGCGTTGCCGCCGCCACCACTTCTGCCAGTTCTTTGGTGCGTGTCATCGGCTGTTCGCGGTTACGCTCGACAATGGCGCGCGCAATACGTTTAGCGAAACGTTCTTCGCCATACGTTTTCAATACCCAGGCGATATCGGCTTCTTCGGCAGTTTGTAGCCATTCGGCAGCGGATTGACCGCGCGTCGGATCCATACGCATGTCCAGCGGGCCATCGCGCATAAAGGAAAAACCGCGTTCAGCATCATCGAGTTGTGGTGAAGAGACGCCAAGATCGAGGAGAATGCCGTCAATCTTGCCGATAAGATCACGCTCGGCGACATATTCGCCCAGCGCGGAGAAAGGTCCATGTATGATGGAGAAGCGCGGATCATCAATAGTCTTCGCAACGACAATAGCCTGCGGATCGCGATCGATCGCCAGCAAACGTCCCTCTTCGCCAAGCTGCGAGAGGATCAGACGTGAGTGACCACCGCGACCAAAAGTTCCATCAATGTAGATACCGTCAGGACGGATATTGAGGCCATTTACGGCTTCATCCAGCAGCACCGTAGTGTGTTTATAGTTTTCCATCATTTTATAGAGACAAGTCCTGCAGCCGCTCCGATAAGTTTTCGGTAGCCAACTGTTCTGCGTCGATATCTTCCCTGACTTGTTGATGCCAGGTTGTTTCATCCCACAGTTCAAACTTATTGAACTGTCCAACCAACATCACTTCTTTTGTCAGCCCGGCATGTTGCCGCAGTACTGGCGCGATTAACAATCGACCTGCGCCATCCATCTGACATTCGCTGGCATGACCTAACAGAAGGCGCTGCACACGGCGCTCAACCGGGTTCATGCTCGACAGACGCGATAATTTTTGCTCGATAATTTCCCATTCAGGAAGGGGGTAAAGCAGCAGACATGGGTGATGAATGTCAATGGTACACACCATTTGACCGGCAGCGTTCCCGAGCAGCTCTTCCCGATAACGGGTGGGCACCGATAAGCGCCCTTTACTGTCGAGATTGACTAACGTTGCTCCCCGGAACATGCCAGTCTTCCCCCAATTACCACTTTATCCCACAAATTCCCACTAAAAGGAGTTTACGGAGCGGAGGAAAAGCTTGTCAAGCCAGGAACATTCCTTACCGAAGCAAAAAACCCGATGTTTACGACTAATATCTGCATTGTTTAAAAATCGCCCAACGAACGAAGCAAATTAACGTTATGAATAGTTGTAAGAAAAAATCCCACTCATCATTACCGTTTTAAAAACGACTTCTTTTTCCTTAATGAAAATATAAAGTGTCAGTTTGCGACGCGAGCGGCATTTTAGGACATATCGCCCCCGGATAACAGTCCCTGTTGCGCACGCGCCATGCCTGACGTCAGCGACTTTGCGTAAAAGATTAGAAAAGTGTTTGTTTAATCGGCAATTGCCGATTTGCATGTAACAAAATAATGCAATCGCAATCCATCGTTACGACTTAATTATCATTAAGCACATCGAATGAAGTTAATTGGTGAGATATTTAGAAGGTCTTATGGATAATAGTCAGGAATAGTCTTATTTACATAAAGGATATTGATGTCCAATTACGTACTCAATGCGCCAGCCGCAATCAACCGGCGCATCATTTTTTGTTTAACGTTTAGCTACGACTGAGTACGCCGCGACGATAGAGATTTCGTTTGATGCGCGTTAAGCCTGGTTTTGGCTTACGCGGCTCGTCCAGACTCGCCAGGACAATCTCCAGCACGCGCTCAGCGACATCCCGATGACGCTGAGCCACGGCCAGCACAGGACATTGTAAGAAGTCGAGCAATTCGTTATCGCCAAAGGTGGCAATCGCCAGATCGGAAGGCAGTTTACCATCGCGACGCAACGTGACATCCATCACTCCCTGCAACAATGCAAAAGAAGTAGTGAACAGCGCCTGCGGCATCGGATGCGTTTCCAGCCATTTTTCGAATAACTGGGCAGCAGCTTCCCGCTCATAGCTATTGGCATAAAGGAAATGCACTTCGCGCGGATCATCTTTCCAGGCAGTTCGGAAACCCTGCTCACGCAGGAAGCTGACAGAAAGCTCCGGCAGCGCGCCAAGATAAAGCACCGTCTCGGCGGGAAACTTACGTAACTCTTCCGCCAGCATTTCGGCATCATCCTGATCGGCACCAACCACGCTGGTGAAATGTTCACGATCGAGGGCGCGATCCAGCGCGACAATTGGGAACGGGTCATTAGCCCAGCGTTGATAGAAAGGATGCTCTGGCGGCAGCGAAGTCGAAACAATGATGGCATCGACCTGACGCTGTAAAAGATGCTCAATACAACGCATTTCGTTGTCTGGCTGATCTTCGGAACAAGCAATGAGTAGCTGATAGCCGCGTTGACGCGCCTGGCGTTCAAGATAGTTAGCAATGCGGGTATAACTTGTGTTCTCAAGATCGGGGATAACAAGACCAATAGAACGTGTGCGTCCAGCACGAAGCCCAGCCGCCACGGCATTCGGGTGGTAATTGTGCTCACGCACCACTGCCATGACTTTCTCAACGGTTTTGTCGCTCACACGGTATTGCTTCGCTTTGCCGTTAATAACATAGCTTGCAGTGGTCCGCGACACTCCCGCCAGCCGAGCGATTTCATCCAGTTTCACAATTGCCCCTTGCGTAAAATGTAAAAACCATAACCATTGTACTGGTATGGATTAAATTCATTAACATCTAAGCGCAGAAAATTAACTGCGGCAACTGCTTTTATTCCAGGTTCCTACTAAATTCGCAAAAAAAGCCCAACGTGACTTATTGGGCTGCAAATTGCACATTGAGATCATTCTCAACGCATTATTTTATCGCCGCGCGAAAGACCGACGACGCCGGAGCGGGCAACTTCAACAATTTTCGCCACATCGCGAATCGATGCTAAAAATGCGTCGAGTTTATCGCTGGTGCCTGCCAGTTGAACGGTATAAAGCGAAGGCGTGACATCAATGATTTGCCCACGAAATATTTCCGTATTGCGTTTCACTTCGTCACGTCCATAGCCGCTGGCCTGAATTTTCACCAGCATAATCTCCCGCTCAACGTACGCGCCCTGCCCCAGCTCGCTCACGCGCAACACATCGACCAGCTTGTGTAATTGCTTTTCGATTTGCTCAAGCACTTTTTCATCGCCCACGGTCTGGATGGTCATACGCGATAATGTCGGATCGTCGGTTGGCGCAACGGTCAGGCTTTCAATGTTATAGCCACGCTGGGCAAAAAGGCCGATCACGCGGGATAACGCGCCTGATTCATTTTCGAGTAATACTGATAATATCCGGCGCATAATCAGGTTCTCTCCGTTTTGCTTAACCACATTTCATCCATTCCGCCCCCGCGAATCTGCATCGGATAAACGTGCTCACTGCCATCGACGGTGACATCAACAAATACCAGGCGATTATTTCGTACCTGTTCCAGCGCCTCGCCAAGTTTACTTTCCAGCTCATCCGGGCGCGAAATCTGGATACCAACATGACCATAGGCTTCTGCCAGGCGGACGAAATCTGGCAGAGATTGCATATAAGATTGTGAATGACGGCCGGAATAGATCATGTCCTGCCACTGTTTCACCATCCCCAGATAGCGGTTATTAAGATTCACCACCAGCACCGGAAGCTCGTATTGCAAGGCTGTAGACAGCTCCTGAATGTTCATCTGAATACTGCCGTCGCCAGTAACGCAGACCACAGTTTCTTCCGGCAACGCCATTTTGACGCCCAGCGCCGCAGGTAAACCAAACCCCATGGTGCCGAGGCCACCGGAGTTGATCCAGCGACGCGGTTTGTCGAAAGGATAATAAAGTGCGGCGAACATCTGGTGCTGCCCGACGTCGGACGTAACGTAAGCGTCCCCCTTCGTCAGTCGCCAGAGCGTCTCTATCACCGCCTGCGGTTTAATCTTTTCGCTCTGAGTGTCGTATTTCAGGCACTGGCGAGCGCGCCACTGTTCAATTTTCTGCCACCAGTCGCGGATTTCATCCAACGGTTGGTGAGCCGTTTCTTGTGCCAGCAACTCCAGCATTTGATCCAACACCAGCCGCGCATCGCCAACGATCGGGATGTCGGCGGTCACGGTTTTTGAGATAGAGGTTGGATCAATATCAATATGTAACACCGTCGCATTCGGGCAGTACTTTGCCAGATTGTTAGTAGTGCGATCGTCAAAGCGTACACCAACCGCAAAAATGACATCGGCATTATGCATTGTCATATTGGCTTCGTAAGTGCCGTGCATTCCCAACATTCCCAGCGCCTGACGATGCGTTGCCGGAAACGCGCCTAATCCCATTAATGACGAGACGACAGGAAGATTAAGTTGCTCAATAATCTGTTTGAGTTGTTGATGGCAAGCCGCAGTCACTGCGCCACCGCCTACGTAAACGACCGGTTTTTTCGCCGCAGCCAGCGTTTGTAGTGCACGTTTAATCTGCCCTTTATGACCCAACGTTGTCGGGTTATACGAGCGCATACTGACCGATTCCGGCCAGACGTAAGGTAATTTGTTCGCCGGATTAAGAATATCTTTCGGTAAATCAACCACCACCGGACCAGGACGCCCGCTTGCCGCCAGCCAGAAAGCCTTTTTCAGCACCTGCGGAATGTCTTCCGTTTGCTTAACCAGAAAACTGTGTTTAACCACCGGCCGGGAAATTCCCACCATGTCACACTCCTGAAAGGCATCGTAACCTATCAGCGAGGTTGCCACCTGCCCGGAAAGGATAACCAGCGGAATGGAGTCCATATAGGCGGTGGCGATACCGGTAATTGCGTTGGTGGCTCCAGGACCCGATGTCACCAGCACAACGCCCACTTCTCCGGTCGCCCGCGCCAGGCCATCGGCCATATGTACCGCTGCCTGCTCATGACGAACTAATACGTGATCAATACCGCCCACGGTATGCAATGCATCGTAAATATCAAGAACCGCGCCTCCGGGATAACCGAATACTTGCTTAACGCCCTGATCGATAAGCGATCGGACGACCATCTCGGCTCCAGACAACATCTCCATGGCTTGCCTCACTATTTGGCGGAAAAAATGTGTAAAACACATTAACCGTCCGATCTTGCTTAAGCAATTGACAAGCAGAGTCACAAGCGTGAAGAAATAAGAATAAACAGGAGGAAAGGAGAAAATAAACGATAAAATAATCCAGAATGGCGGACAGAATTGATAATAAATCGGTCAAATTCGACCAGTTACAGCAATTTCTCTATTTTTTCATTATTTCTAAAATCAGGGCAAACACGTATTCTTATTTCTAAAATCAGGGCAAACACGTATTCAGAATAAAATTCTACATTTAATAAAAAATGCAGAATAAACCAGAATTACGCGCCTGATTTATTCTGCCTTTGTTTAACGTTTACAAATAGAGACTAATTGCTCTTCCATCCATTGATGGCCTTTATCACGCCCGGCAGCCTCATGCCAGGAGAGGTAACAGGTTCTGCTATTTTGTTTTAATGGCAGCGGTAATACCTGTAACTCTAAGGACTCAGCGAACTCTTCAGCCAGCCAACGCGGCGCAATAGCAACCAGATGCGTTTGCGACACCACGCTAAGAACGCTCATCATTGCCATGCCCTGATACGCGATACTGGCTTGCTTATCTACCGTGTCATACCACGGTTGACTAAATGACGCGAAACGATCAAGCGAAACCGCCGCATGTTGTTCGTTATAAACGTCATGTTTCAGTAATGGGCCTTTAATAGTCGGATGGTTCTTGCTGGCTACCAGCACCATTTCATCTTTAAATAATGGCACACTGGTAAATTCAGGACGATGGAAGTCTTCATAACTAATAACAAACTCCGTTTCCTGATAACGTAGCTGATGTTCGGTGTTCTGATTTAATGAAGACTTGAATATCACATGAATATTTGGCGCGATTTGCTCAATGTGATTATAAATCTGCGAGGTAAGAATGCTATCTAACGGGCTGCAAACGCAAAGATGGAATACACGTTCGCTGCTGGCCGGCTCAAAACCTGAACCTGGTAATTCATTTTGCACTAATTGCAGCGCCTGACGCACAGAGCCAAAAAGTTGAAAAGCGCGGGCAGTCGGTTGGATACCACGCCCATAACGAACAAAAAGCTCGTCATTAAACATCACCTTCAGGCGTGCGACAGCGTTACTGACCGCAGGTTGCGACATGCCCAGAACATGCGCGGCACGGGTAATGTTCTGCTCCTGCATCACGGCATCGAAAACGGTTAATAAGTTTAGATCGACCATGCGTAGCTGTGGCTTGCTTAACTCCGCAATTTCTGGATGATCTGTTTTTACCTCTGACATAGTTAACTCCACTGTCACACTTAACTCCCTTTCCCTTATTGGAATGCAGAGAAATAATCCTGAAAAATATGATTTACCATGCATATAAAATAAGAAAAAGAAAAATGCGTAAAATTAGGAAAACATAAAGATACGGGTTCTGATAAAAACAGAATCCATTGCCGTGCGAAGAGTCATTCACCACAGCATAATAATCCATAATGTTTTTGTTGCGAAAACAATCTAATCATAAGTTCCGCGAATACTCAATCATCCAAAAAATGGATTAAACGTGCGCATTTAATAATTAATTTATATATTTGATGCATTAATTCTTAACATTAATCGATCAATAATATTCATAAAATCAATATCAAAACATTCACTCAAAATATAATTCAATACAAATCATCAGGATAGATAGGGTAAAGAATAAATTTCCCTCCTTCTTACCTCATTGATTAAATGCCATAAATTATTCTGAAGTATGTCCACCAATGAAAGGTATGTGTGGTTAAGCAGAAATTAATATCGACTGTTTTAACCCGCGCAGCACAATTAGCTAATTCAACTCATGCAGAACTCACGCTGACGGGACGTTTTTGTTGCGTCAGGGTTGACATCCGTTTTTGTATCCAGTAACTCTAAAAGCATATCGCATTCATCTGGAGCTGATTTAATGACTCACATCGTTCGCTTTATCGGTCTACTACTACTAAACGCATCTTCTTTGCGCGGTAGACGAGTGAGCGGCATTCAGCATTAAGCCAGCACGCAGTCAAACAAAAAACCCGCGCCATTGCGCGGGTTTTTTTATGCCCGAAGCGAGGCGCTCTAAAAGAGATAAGGACCCAAACCATGAGCCAGCAAGTCATTATTTTCGATACCACATTGCGCGACGGTGAACAGGCGTTACAGGCAAGCTTGAGTGTGAAAGAAAAACTGCAAATTGCGCTGGGTCTTGAGCGTATGGGGGTTGACGTGATGGAAGTTGGTTTCCCCGTCTCTTCGCCGGGCGATTTTGAATCGGTGCAAACCATCGCCCGCCAGATCAAAAATAGCCGCGTATGTGCGTTAGCCCGCTGCGTGGAAAAAGATATCGACGTGGCGGCCGAATCCCTGAAAGTCGCCGAAGCCTTCCGTATTCATACCTTTATTGCTACCTCCCCAATGCACATCGCCACCAAGCTGCGCAGTACGCTGGATGAGGTTATCGAACGTGCTATTTATATGGTGAAACGCGCACGTAATTACACTGATGACGTTGAGTTTTCTTGTGAAGATGCCGGACGCACACCGATTGCCGACCTGGCGCGAGTGGTCGAAGCGGCAATTAACGCCGGCGCCACCACCATCAACATTCCGGATACCGTGGGCTACACCATGCCGTTTGAGTTCGCCGGAATCATCAGCGGCCTGTATGAACGTGTACCGAACATCGATAAAGCCATTATTTCCGTGCATACCCACGACGACTTAGGCCTGGCGGTCGGCAACTCACTGGCGGCGGTACATGCCGGAGCGCGGCAGGTAGAAGGCGCGATGAACGGGATCGGCGAGCGTGCCGGTAACTGTTCGCTGGAAGAAGTGATCATGGCGATTAAGGTACGTAAGGATATTCTCAACGTCCACACCGCCATTAATCACCAGGAAATATGGCGCACCAGCCAGCTAGTTAGCCAGATTTGTAATATGCCGATCCCGGCAAACAAAGCCATTGTCGGCAGCGGTGCGTTCGCACACTCCTCAGGTATTCACCAGGATGGTGTGCTGAAAAACCGCGAAAACTACGAAATCATGACACCAGAATCTATTGGTCTGAACCAAATCCAGTTGAATTTGACCTCTCGTTCCGGCCGTGCGGCGGTGAAACACCGCATGGATGAGATGGGATATAAAGAAAGTGAATATAATTTAGACAACCTGTACGACGCGTTCCTGAAACTGGCAGATAAGAAAGGTCAGGTGTTTGATTACGACCTGGAGGCGCTGGCCTTCATCGGTAAACAGCAAGAAGAACCGGAGCATTTCCGTCTGGATTACTTCAGCGTGCAGTCTGGCTCTAACGATATCGCCACCGCCGCCGTCAAACTGGTCTGTGGCGAGGAAGTAAAAGCGGAAGCCGCCAACGGCAACGGCCCGGTCGATGCCGTCTACCAGGCAATTAACCGCATCACTGACTACAACGTCGAACTGGTGAAATACAGCCTGACCGCCAAAGGCCACGGTAAAGATGCGCTGGGTCAGGTGGATATTGTCGCCAACTACAATGGTCGCCGCTTCCACGGCGTCGGCCTGGCCACTGATATTGTCGAGTCATCCGCCAAAGCGATGGTACACGTGCTGAACAATATCTGGCGCGCCGCAGAAGTCGAAAAAGAGTTGCAACGCAAAGCTCAACACAACGAAAACAACAAGGAAACCGTGTGATGTCGAAGAATTATCATATTGCCGTATTGCCCGGAGATGGGATCGGGCCGGAAGTGATGACCCAGGCGCTGAAAGTGCTGGACGCCGTGCGCAACCGCTTTGCGATGCGCATCACCACCAGCCATTACGATGTAGGCGGCGCAGCCATTGATAACCACGGGCAACCACTGCCGCCTGCGACGGTTGAAGGTTGTGAGCAAGCCGATGCCGTGCTGTTTGGCTCAGTTGGTGGCCCGAAGTGGGAACATTTACCACCAGACCAGCAACCGGAACGCGGCGCGCTGTTGCCTTTGCGTAAGCACTTCAAATTATTCAGCAACCTGCGTCCGGCAAAACTGTATCAGGGACTGGAAGCGTTCTGCCCGCTGCGAGCAGACATTGCCGCTAACGGCTTCGACATCCTGTGCGTGCGCGAACTGACCGGCGGCATCTATTTCGGTCAGCCCAAAGGCCGCGAAGGTAGCGGACAATATGAAAAAGCGTTTGATACCGAGGTGTATCACCGTTTTGAGATCGAGCGTATCGCTCGCATCGCGTTTGAATCTGCCCGCAAGCGTCGCCACAAAGTGACGTCGATCGATAAAGCCAACGTGCTGCAATCCTCTATTTTATGGCGGGAGATCGTTAACGAGATCGCCATTGAATATCCGGATGTCGAACTGGCGCATATGTACATCGACAATGCCACCATGCAGCTGATTAAAGATCCATCGCAGTTTGACGTTCTGCTGTGCTCCAACCTGTTTGGCGACATTCTTTCTGATGAGTGCGCGATGATCACTGGCTCGATGGGGATGTTGCCTTCCGCCAGCCTGAACGAACAAGGTTTTGGACTGTATGAACCGGCGGGCGGCTCGGCACCAGATATCGCAGGCAAAAATATCGCCAACCCGATTGCGCAAATTCTGTCACTGGCGCTGCTGCTGCGCTACAGCCTGGATGCCGATGATGCGGCTTCCGCCATTGAACGCGCCATTAACCGCGCATTAGAAGAAGGCATTCGCACCGGGGATTTAGCCCGGGGCGCTGCCGCCGTTAGTACCGATGAAATGGGCGATATCATTGCCCGCTATGTGGCTGAAGGGGTGTAATCATGGCTAAGACGTTATACGAAAAATTGTTCGACGCTCACGTAGTCTACGAAGCTGAAAACGAAACCCCTCTGTTATATATCGACCGCCATCTGGTACATGAAGTGACCTCACCGCAGGCGTTCGATGGCCTGCGCGCCCACGGCCGCCCGGTGCGTCAGCCAGGTAAAACCTTCGCCACCATGGATCACAACGTCTCTACCCAGACCAAAGACATTAATGCCTGCGGTGAAATGGCGCGCATCCAGATGCAGGAACTGATCAAAAACTGCAAAGAGTTTGGCGTTGAGCTGTATGACCTGAATCACCCGTATCAGGGGATCGTCCACGTGATGGGGCCAGAACAGGGTGTCACCTTGCCGGGGATGACCATTGTTTGCGGTGACTCACATACCGCCACTCACGGCGCGTTTGGCGCACTGGCGTTTGGTATCGGTACTTCCGAAGTTGAACACGTACTGGCAACGCAAACCCTGAAACAGGGTCGTGCGAAGACCATGAAAATTGAAGTCCAAGGCAAAGCTGCGCCTGGCATTACCGCGAAAGATATCGTGCTGGCGATCATCGGTAAAACCGGCAGCGCAGGCGGCACCGGGCATGTGGTGGAGTTTTGCGGCGAAGCAATCCGTGATTTAAGCATGGAAGGCCGCATGACTCTGTGCAATATGGCAATCGAAATGGGTGCGAAAGCTGGTCTGGTTGCGCCGGACGAAACCACCTTTAACTATGTCAAAGGCCGTCTTCATGCGCCGAAAGGCAAAGATTTCGACGACGCCGTCGCCTACTGGAAAACCCTGCAAACCGACGAAGGCGCAACTTTCGATACCGTTATCACTCTGCAAGCAGAAGAGATAGCCCCACAGGTGACCTGGGGAACTAACCCAGGACAGGTGATCTCCGTTAACGAGAATATCCCTGATCCCGCTTCGTTTGCCGATCCGGTTGAACGCGCGTCGGCAGAAAAAGCGTTGGCCTATATGGGACTGAAACCGGGTATTCCGCTGACCGAAGTGGCTATCGACAAAGTGTTTATCGGCTCCTGTACCAACTCACGTATTGAAGATTTACGCGCGGCGGCGGAAATCGCCAAAGGCCGGAAAGTCGCGCCAGGCGTACAGGCACTGGTGGTTCCCGGCTCCGGTCCGGTAAAAGCCCAGGCAGAAGCGGAAGGTCTGGACAAAATCTTTATTGAAGCCGGTTTTGAATGGCGCTTGCCTGGCTGCTCAATGTGTCTGGCGATGAACAACGACCGTCTGAATCCGGGCGAGCGTTGTGCCTCTACCAGCAACCGTAACTTTGAAGGCCGCCAGGGGCGCGGCGGGCGCACGCATCTGGTCAGCCCGGCAATGGCGGCCGCCGCTGCCGTGACCGGACATTTCGCCGACATTCGCAACATCAAATAAGGAGCACACTATGGCAGAGAAATTTATCAAACACACAGGCCTGGTGGTTCCGCTGGATGCCGCCAATGTCGATACCGATGCGATTATCCCGAAACAGTTTTTGCAGAAAGTGACGCGCACTGGTTTTGGCGCGCATCTGTTTAACGACTGGCGTTTTCTCGATGAAAAAGGCCAACAGCCAAACCCGGACTTTGTGCTGAACTTCCCGCAATATCAAGGGGCTTCCATTTTGCTGGCGCGAGAAAACTTCGGCTGCGGTTCCTCGCGTGAGCACGCGCCGTGGGCGTTGACCGATTACGGTTTTAAAGTGGTGATTGCGCCGAGTTTCGCCGATATCTTTTACGGCAACAGCTTTAATAACCAGTTGCTGCCGGTGAAATTAAGCGATGAAGAAGTGGACGAGCTGTTTGCCCTGGTGAAAGCCAATCCGGGGATTCACTTCGATGTGGATCTGGAGGCGCAAGAGGTGAAAGCGGGAGAGAAAACCTATCGCTTTACCATCGATGCCTTCCGCCGCCACTGCATGATGAATGGTCTGGACAGCATCGGTCTGACCCTGCAGCACGACGACGCCATTGCGGCTTATGAAGAGAAGCAACCGGCGTTTATGCGTTAGTTTGTACACCGTCCGGCACTCAATCGCTAAAAAGAAAAAAGCCAGCAGGTATTCACTGCTGGCGTGGCGATTAACACCAATACTCAGTCACACATGATGTCTGCAAATCAGTAGTCAGAATCACTCCCCTCCCACTGCATCTTGTTCTTCAGGCATAGCTAAACGTTGTAGAACACTTAACCCGCGAAGCCAGCACATCTTCTCTGTCACGATAAAATAGTGCCGCTAAAACTGACGCATGGGATACCTCATTGCTTCATCGTTAAGAATTATTGACTTAATATAGGGAAAATAAAATTGCTGACTTTTGCGCAGGAGTTCCCCTTTTATGCCATCTGCTCGTCTGCAACAACAGTTCATCCGCCTGTGGCAATGCTGTGAGGGTAAATCTCAGGAGACAACGCTGAACGAACTGGCGGAGTTATTGAGCTGCTCCCGTCGTCATATGCGCACCCTGCTCAACACCATGCAGGATCGCGGCTGGCTGACGTGGGAAGCGGAAGTCGGGCGCGGCAAACGCTCGCGTTTAACGTTCCTCTATACCGGGCTGGCGCTACAACAACAGCGGGCAGAGGATCTGCTGGAGCAGGATCGCATCGACCAACTGGTACAACTTGTCGGTGATAAAACCGCCGTGCGGCAAATGCTGGTTTCTCATCTGGGGCGTAGCTTCCGCCAGGGGCGACACATCCTGCGCGTCCTCTACTATCGTCCGTTGCGCAACCTGCTGCCTGGCAGCGCATTACGCCGTTCCGAAACGCATATCGCCCGGCAAATCTTCAGCGCGTTAACCCGCATAAATGAGGAAAATGGGGAACTGGAAGCGGACATCGCCCACCACTGGCAACAAATTTCCCCGCTTCACTGGCGCTTCTTTTTACGTCCGGGTGTCCATTTTCATCATGGTCGTGAACTGGAAATGGACGACGTGATCACCTCATTGAAACGGATCAATACGCTGCCGCTCTATTCGCATATTGCTGAAATTGTATCGCCGACGCCCTGGACGCTGGATATCCATCTCACGCAGCCAGACCGCTGGTTGCCGTTACTGCTGGGGCAAGTTCCGGCGATGATCCTGCCGCGTGAATGGGAAAACCTCAGCAACTTTGCCAGCCATCCCATCGGCACCGGTCCGTATGCGGTAATGCGTAACAGCGCCAATCAACTGAAAATTCAGGCATTCGATGACTTCTTCGGTTATCGCGCGCTAATCGACGAGGTTAACGTCTGGGTCTTGCCGGAAATTGCCGACGAGCCAGCCGGAGGGCTGATGCTGAAAGGACCACAGGGCGAGGAAAAAGAGATTGAAAGCCGTCTGGAAGAAGGTTGCTACTATTTACTGTTCGACAGCCGCACCCATCGCGGGGCGAATCAGCAAGTCAGAAACTGGGTAAGCTATGTACTTTCTCCTACCAATCTGGTTTATTTCGCCGAGGAACAGTACCAGCAACTGTGGTTCCCGGCTTATGGAATGCTCCCCCGCTGGCACCATGCCCGCCCGACACATTGCGAAAAACCAGCCGGACTGGAACATCTCACCCTGACCTTTTACCAGGATCATATTGAACATCGGGTCATTGCCAGGATCATGCAGCAGATTCTGGCAAGTCACCATGTCACGCTGGAAATCAAAGAGATCAGCTACGATCAGTGGCACGAAGGTGAGATTGAAAGCGACATCTGGCTTAACAGCGCCAACTTTACGCTACCGCTAGATTTTTCGCTGTTCGCGCACTTGTGCGAGGTGCCGTTGCTACAACACTGTATTCCGATCGACTGGCAAGCCGACGCCGCCCGCTGGCGCAATGGCGAGATGAATCTGGCGAACTGGTGCCAGCAACTGGTCGCCAGCAAAGCAATGGTGCCGCTGATCCACCACTGGCTGATTATTCAGGGGCAACGCAGTATGCGCGGCCTGCGCATGAATACCCTCGGTTGGTTCGATTTTAAATCGGCGTGGTTTGCGCCGCCGGATCCATGATTGCTGGTTGATAACAAAATCACTACACTAACGCCGTTCTCAACGGGGTGCCACGCAGACGCGTGCGCTGAGAAAATACCCGTCGAACCTGATCCGGATAACGCCGGCGAAGGGATTTGAGGCTCCTTCTCAAGTCCTTTGCCACTCTTTTTTGAGGTGCAAAGTGTTAAAAAAATGTCTTCCCCTGCTGTTGCTGTGCACAGCGCCCGTTTTCGCTAAACCCGTTCTGACTGTTTATACCTATGACTCCTTCGCCGCCGACTGGGGGCCTGGTCCGGTGGTTAAAAAAGCCTTTGAAGCCGACTGTAACTGCGAACTGAAACTGGTGGCGCTGGAAGATGGTGTCTCACTGCTCAACCGTCTGCGGATGGAAGGCAAAAACAGCAAAGCCGATGTGGTGCTGGGGCTGGATAACAACCTGTTAGATGCCGCCAGCAAAACCGGACTGTTTGCCAAAAGCGGCGTGGCAGCCGATGCCGTTAACGTTCCCGGCGGCTGGAATAATGACACTTTCGTACCATTTGATTACGGCTACTTCGCCTTCGTCTATGACAAGAACAAACTAAAAAATCCGCCGCAAAGCCTGAAAGAGCTGGTTGAGAGCGATCAGAACTGGCGGGTGATTTATGAAGATCCGCGTACCAGTACGCCGGGGCTGGGTCTGCTGTTGTGGATGCAAAAAGTCTATGGCGATGACGCCCCGCAAGCCTGGCAGAAACTGGCGAAAAAAACCGTCACGGTAACGAAGGGCTGGAGCGAAGCCTACGGCCTGTTTTTAAAAGGCGAAAGCGATCTAGTACTGAGTTACACCACCTCTCCGGCTTATCACATTCTCGAAGAGAAGAAAGATAACTACGCCGCTGCGAACTTCAGCGAAGGTCACTATCTGCAAGTGGAAGTCGCTGCCCGCACCGCTGCCAGCAAGCAGCCGGAGCTGGCGCAAAAGTTCCTTCAGTTTATGGTTTCTCCGGCTTTCCAGAATGCGATCCCAACCGGCAACTGGATGTATCCGGTGGCAAACGTCGCGCTGCCTGCCGGATTTGAACAACTGACCAAACCAGCAACCACGCTGGAATTCACGCCAGCCGAAGTGGCGGCACAACGTCAGGCATGGATTAGCGAATGGCAACGCGCCGTCAGCCGTTAATTCCCGGCTGGTTAATTCCAGGCGTAAGCGCCGCCACGCTGGTAGTAGCGGTTGCACTGGCGGCGTTTCTCGCGCTGTGGTGGAACGCGCCGCAGGGTGACTGGGCGACAATCTGGCAGGACAGCTACCTGTGGCATGTGGTGCGCTTCTCCTTCTGGCAGGCGTTTCTCTCGGCGCTGCTCTCTGTCGTGCCCGCGATATTCCTTGCCCGCGCGCTCTATCGCAGGCGCTTTCCGGGTCGGCTGGCGCTGTTACGTCTGTGCGCAATGACCTTGATCCTGCCGGTGCTGGTCGCCGTTTTCGGCATTCTTAGCGTCTATGGTCGCCAGGGCTGGCTGGCATCACTCTGGCAAACGCTTGGTCTGGAATGGACATTTTCCCCCTACGGCCTGCAAGGCATTTTGCTGGCGCACGTATTTTTTAATCTGCCGATGGCGAGCCGTTTATTACTTCAGGCACTGGAAAATATTCCCGGCGAGCAGCGCCAGCTTGCCGCACAGCTTGGGATGCGCGGCTGGCACTTCTTTCGTTTCGTCGAATGGCCGTGGTTACGGCGACAAATCCCGCCGGTTGCTGCGCTGATCTTTATGCTCTGTTTCGCCAGCTTCGCCACCGTGCTGTCGCTGGGCGGCGGGCCACAGGCGACGACTATCGAGCTGGCAATCTATCAGGCGCTGAGTTACGACTACGATCCCGCCCGCGCGGCGATGCTGGCGCTGATCCAGATGGTGTGCTGCCTTGGGCTGGTGTTGTTGAGTCAGCGATTAAGTAAGGCCATTGCGCCCGGCACCACGATGCTGCAAGGCTGGCGCGACCCGGACGATCGTCTGCATAGCCGCATTTGCGACACTGTGTTGATTGTGCTGGCGCTGCTGTTATTGCTGCCACCGTTACTGGCGGTGATCGTCGATGGGGTAAATCGCCAGCTACCGGAAGTGCTGACGCAACCGGTGCTGTGGCAGGCGCTGTGGACCTCGTTGCGTATTGCGCTGGCAGCAGGCGTATTGTGCGTGGCGCTGACCATGATGCTGCTGTGGAGCAGTCGCGAACTACGGGCGCGGCAAAAAATACTGGCGGGTCAGGCGCTGGAGATGAGCGGCATGTTGATCCTCGCCATGCCGGGTATTGTACTGGCAACGGGTTTCTTTTTGCTGCTCAACAATACGACTGGCCTGCCGCAATCTGCTGACGGCATTGTGATTTTCACCAATGCGTTAATGGCGATCCCTTACGCGCTGAAGGTGCTGGAAAATCCGATGCGCGATATCACCACCCGCTACAGCATGTTGTGTCAGTCGCTGGGCATTGAAGGCTGGTCGCGCTTAAAAGTGGTCGAGTTTCGCGCCCTGAAACGTCCACTGGCGCAGGCGTTGGCCTTTGCCTGCGTGCTGTCGATTGGTGATTTTGGCGTGGTGGCGTTGTTCGGTAACGACGATTTCCGCACCCTGCCGTTTTATCTCTACCAGCAAATTGGCTCTTATCGCAGCCAGGACGGTGCGGTCACCGCGTTAATTCTGCTGCTGCTCTGTTTTCTGCTGTTTACCGTGATTGAAAAACTACCGGGGCGAAATGTTAAAACTGACTGATATCACCTGGCTTTACCACCATTTGCCGATGCGTTTTAGCTTAACGGTGGAACGCGGCGAGCAGGTGGCGATCCTCGGGCCAAGCGGCGCGGGTAAAAGTACCCTGCTGAATTTGATCGCCGGTTTTCTGACGCCAGCCAGCGGTTCGCTGACTATCGACGGCGTTGATCACACCACGACGCCACCGTCACGCCGTCCGGTGTCAATGCTGTTTCAGGAAAACAACCTGTTCAGTCACCTGAAGGTAGCGCAGAACATCGGGCTGGGGCTAAATCCGGGATTGAAGTTGAACGCGGTACAACAGGAGAAAATGCACGCTATCGCCCGTCAGATGGGGATTGATAATTTAATGGCGCGGTTGCCTGGCGAGCTTTCCGGCGGTCAGCGGCAGCGCGTAGCGTTAGCGCGTTGTCTGGTACGCGAACAGCCGATTTTATTGCTTGATGAACCGTTCTCCGCGCTCGATCCGGCGTTACGTCAGGAGATGTTGACGCTGGTGAGCACGAGCTGCCAGCAGCAAAAAATGACGCTGTTGATGGTATCGCACAGCGTGGAAGATGCGGCGCGGATCGCCACGCGCTCGGTGGTGGTCGCCGACGGGCGTATCGCCTGGCAGGGTAAGACCGAAGAATTATTGAGCGGTAAGGCGAGTGCTTCGCCTCTGTTGGGAATTAAAGGTTAAAAGCGCACGGACAGTCCCCTCGCCCCTCTGGGGAGAGGGTTAGGGTGAGGGGAACAAACCAGCGCCGGTGCAAACTATCCCCTAAACCCCAACCACTTTACGCAAAATATCGATATACACCGGCATCAACGGATGGCGAATTAACACCACCAGCGCCACCACGCCAGTGGCAGATATCAACGGTGTCAGCCACAACAAATGACCACGCGACAAATAATGACTTAAACGGTCAGTTGCTTTACCGCTGCGCCATAACCGCCAACACAGCCAGCCGCCAACCCACAAAAACACCGCCGTCGCCAGCAACAGCCACTTAAACTCACCGCTCTGCATTCCGGCAGGAATATCAATCGCCGCGCCCGCCAGAATCCCCGGCAGGAAGTAAAACGGCGGCCACAACAAACAGCCGATAATATTTGGCGTGATAAATTTCGCCACCGGCAGATCCAGCATCCCCGCCACCATTGGCACCAGCGGACGCGTCGGGCCGACAAAACGACCGACCAGAATGGTGAACATGCTGTGCTGATGCAGCGCATGTTCGGTTTTGTCGAGTAGTGCTTTGTTTTTCTTCAGAAATGACCAACGATGCAACGGCTTTTTAAAACGCCAGCCCAGCCAGAAGGAGATCCAGTCGCCCATCAGGCAGCCAATAATCCCTGCCAGCCAGGCGTGCCAGAAACTTAACTCGCCACTGCCAATCAGCGCCCCCAGCCCCGCCATCAGCACCGTACCGGGTAGAATCAACCCGACCAGCGCCAGCGACTCCAGAAAAGCCACCAATAACACCGCCATCAATGAGTACACGGTGGATTGGGTAATAAAGTGTTCCAGCAATGCTTGCATAATGTGCCTGTCAAAGGGACGAAGCAGGGATTCTGCAAACCCATTGCCACTCCGTCAAGCCATCAATTGTCTGATTCGTTACCAGTTATGACAACCTGACAGCTACATCATTCACTTTTTCTTCACAACCGGCACGGAACTCACTAGGGCTCGCCCCGGTACATTTTTTAAATACCCTGGAAAAATAGAGTTGATCATCAAAGCCAACATTGCGCCCGACGGTGGCGATAGGCATCCGGGTGGTGCTCAAAAGCAGCTTCGCCTGACTAATGCGCTGGTCCTCGCGCCAGCTTAAGACGCTAATCCCTAACTGCTGGCGGAACAGATGCGACAGACGCGACGGCGACAGGCAGACATGCTGCGCGACGCTGGCGATATCAAAATTGCTGTCCGCCAGGTGATCGCTGATGTACTGACAAGCCTCGCGTACCCGATTATCCATCGGCGGATGGAGCGACTCATTAATCGCTTCCATACGCCGCAATAACAATTGCTCAAGAAGATTTATCGCCAGTAATTCCGAATAGCGCCCTTCCCCTTGTCCGGCATTAATGATTTGCCCGAACAGATCGCTGAAATGCGGCTGGTGCGCTTCATCCGGGCGAAAGAAACCGGTATTGGCAAATATTGACGGCCAGTTAAGCCATTCATGCCAGTAAGCGCGCGGACGAAAGTAAACCCACTGGTGATACCATTCACGAGCCTCCGGATGACGACCGTAGTGATGAATTTCTCCCGGCGGGAACAGCAAAATATCGCCCGGCCGACAGACAAATTCTCGCCCCTGATTTTTTACCACCCCCTGACCGCGAATGGTGAGATTGAGGATATAACCTTTCATTCCCAGCGGTCGGTCGATAAAAAAATCGAGATAACCGTTGGCCTCAATCGGCGTTAAACCCGCCACCAGATGGGCGTTAAACGAGTAACCCGGCAGCAGGGGATCATTTTGCGCTTCAGCCATACTTTTCATACTCCCGCCAATCAGAGAAGAAACCAATTGTCCATATTGCATTAAACATCATCAGCATTGCGTCTCTGGTGGGCTATCTTCACTAATCCAACCAGCAACCCCGCTTGTGAAAAGCATTTTGTAACAAGGAGGGACGAAAGCCATGACAAAAACGCGTAACAAAAGTGTCTATAATCGCGGCAGAAAAGTCCACATTGATTATTTGCACGGCGTCACACTTTGCTATGCAATAGCATTTTTATCCATAAGATTAGCGAATACTGCCTGACTGTTTTTATCGCAACTCTCTACTGTTTCTCCATACCCGTTTTTTTTGGATGGAGTGAAACGATGGCGATTGCAATTGGCCTCGATTTTGGCAGTGATTCTGTGCGAGCTTTGGCGGTGGACTGCGCCACCGGTGAAGAGATCGCCACCAGCGTAGAGTGGTATCCCCGTTGGCAGAAAGGGCAATTTTGTGATGCCCCGAATAACCAGTTCCGTCATCATCCGCGTGACTACATTGAGTCAATGGAAGCGGCGCTGAAAACCGTGCTTGCAGAGCTTAGCGCCGAACAGCGCGCAACTGTGGTCGGAATTGGCGTGGACAGCACCGGCTCGACGCCCGCACCGATTGACGCTGACGGTAACGTGCTGGCGCTGCGCCCGGAGTTTGCCGAAAACCCGAACGCGATGTTCGTATTGTGGAAAGACCACACTGCGGTTGAAGAAGCAGAAGAGATCACCCGCTTATGTCACACACCGGGCAACGTTGACTACTCCCGCTATATTGGCGGTATTTATTCCAGCGAATGGTTCTGGGCGAAAATTCTCCACGTTACCCGTCAGGACAACGCTGTTGCGCAATCTGCCGCATCGTGGGTTGAGCTGTGCGATTGGGTGCCAGCCCTGCTTTCCGGCACCACCCACCCGCAGGATATCCGTCGTGGACGTTGCAGCGCCGGGCATAAATCACTGTGGCACGAAAGCTGGGGCGGTCTGCCACCAGCCAGTTTCTTTGATGAGCTGGACCCGATCCTCAACCGCCATTTACCTTCCCCGCTGTTCACTGATACCTGGACTGCCGATATTCCGGTGGGCACCTTATGTCCGGAATGGGCGCAGCGTCTCGGCCTGCCTGAAAGCGTGGTGATTTCCGGCGGCGCGTTTGACTGCCATATGGGCGCAGTTGGCGCAGGCGCACAGCCTAACGCGCTGGTAAAAGTTATCGGCACTTCCACCTGCGACATTCTGATTGCCGACAAACACAGCGTCGGTGAACGCGCGGTGAAAGGTATTTGCGGCCAGGTTGATGGCAGCGTGGTGCCTGGATTTATCGGTCTGGAAGCAGGCCAATCGGCCTTTGGTGATATCTACGCCTGGTTTGGTCGCGTACTCGGCTGGCCGCTGGAACAGCTTGCCGCCCAGCATCCGGAACTGAAAGAGCAAATCAACGCCAGCCAGAAACAACTGCTTCCGGCGCTGACCGAGGCGTGGGCCAAAAATCCGTCTCTGGATCACCTGCCGGTGGTGCTCGACTGGTTTAACGGCCGCCGCACACCGAACGCGAACCAACGCCTGAAAGGGGTGATTACGGATCTCAATCTCGCTACCGACGCCCCGGCGCTGTTCGGCGGTTTGATTGCCGCCACCGCCTTTGGCGCTCGCGCGATTATGGAATGCTTCACCGATCAGGGGATCGCCGTCAATAACGTGATGGCGCTGGGCGGCATCGCGCGGAAAAACCAGGTCATTATGCAGGCCTGCTGCGACGTGCTGAATCGCCCGCTGCAAATTGTTGCCTCTGATCAGTGCTGTGCGCTCGGTGCGGCGATTTTCGCTGCCGTCGCCGCGAAAGTGCACGCAGACATCCCATCAGCTCAGCAAAAAATGGCCAGTGCGGTAGAAAAAACCCTGCAACCGCGCACCGAACAGGCACAACGCTTTGAACAGCTTTATCGCCGCTATCAGCAATGGGCGATGAGCGCCGAACAACACTATCTTCCAACTTCCGCCCCGGCACAGGCTGCCCAGGCCGTTCCGACTCTATAAGGACACGACTATGACGATTTTTGATAATTATGAAGTGTGGTTTGTCATTGGCAGCCAACATCTTTACGGCCCAGAGACTCTGCGTCAGGTCACCCAACATGCCGAGCACGTCGTTAATGCGCTGAATACTGAAGCGAAACTGCCCTGCAAACTGGTGCTGAAACCGCTGGGCACCACGCCGGATGAAATCACCGCTATTTGCCGCGACGCCAATTACGACGATCGTTGCGCCGGTCTGGTGGTGTGGCTGCACACTTTCTCCCCGGCAAAAATGTGGATCAACGGCCTGACCATGCTCAACAAACCGTTGCTGCAATTCCACACCCAGTTTAACGCGGCGCTGCCGTGGGACAGTATCGATATGGACTTTATGAACCTGAACCAGACCGCACACGGCGGCCGCGAGTTCGGCTTCATCGGCGCGCGTATGCGTCAGCAACATGCCGTCGTTACCGGTCACTGGCAGGATAAGCAAGCGCATGAGCGTATCGGCTCCTGGATGCGCCAGGCGGTATCTAAACAGGATACCCGTCATCTGAAAGTCTGCCGTTTTGGCGACAACATGCGTGAAGTGGCGGTCACTGACGGCGATAAAGTTGCCGCACAGATCAAGTTCGGTTTCTCGGTGAATACCTGGGCGGTTGGCGATCTGGTGCAGGTGGTAAACTCCATCAGCGATGGCGATGTTAACGCGCTGGTCGATGAGTACGAAAGCAGCTACATCATGACGCCTGCCACACAAATCCACGGCGAAAAACGGCAGAACGTGCTGGAAGCGGCACGTATTGAGCTGGGGATGAAGCGTTTCCTGGAACAAGGTGGCTTCCACGCGTTCACCACCACCTTTGAAGATTTGCACGGCCTGAAACAGCTTCCGGGTCTCGCCGTACAGCGTCTGATGCAGCAGGGTTACGGCTTTGCGGGCGAAGGCGACTGGAAAACTGCCGCCCTGCTTCGCATCATGAAGGTGATGTCAACCGGTCTGCAGGGCGGCACCTCCTTTATGGAGGACTACACCTATCACTTCGAGAAAGGTAATGATCTGGTGCTCGGCTCCCATATGCTGGAAGTCTGCCCGTCGATCGCCGCAGAAGAGAAACCGATCCTCGACGTTCAGCACCTTGGCATTGGCGGTAAAGACGATCCTGCCCGCCTGATCTTCAACACCCAAACCGGCCCTGCGATTGTCGCCAGCCTGATTGATCTCGGCGATCGTTACCGTCTGCTGGTTAACTGCATCGACACGGTGAAAACCCCGCACTCCTTGCCGAAACTACCGGTGGCGAATGCGCTGTGGAAAGCGCAGCCAGATCTGCCAACTGCTTCCGAAGCGTGGATCCTCGCTGGTGGCGCGCACCATACCGTCTTCAGCCATGCGCTGAACCTGAACGATATGCGCCAGTTTGCCGAGATGCACGACATTGAAATCACGGTGATTGATAACGACACCCGCCTGCCTGCGTTTAAAGACGCGCTGCGCTGGAACGAAGTGTATTACGGATTTCGTCGCTAAGTAGCCGCATCCGGCATTCAGCGCCTGATGCGACGCTGGCGCGTCTTATCAGGCCTACACGCTGCGATTTTGTAGGCCGGATAAGCAAAGCGCATCCGGCATTCTTTTCCCCCTCGCCCCTTTGGGGAGAGGGCCGGGGTGAGGGGAAATGACCTCTCTGGAGTCAACATGTTAGAAGATCTCAAACGCCAGGTATTAGAAGCCAATCTGGCGCTCCCAAAACACAACCTGGTCACGCTGACCTGGGGCAACGTCAGCGCCGTTGATCGCGAGCGCGGCGTCTTTGTGATCAAACCTTCCGGCGTCGATTACAGCGTCATGACCGCCGACGATATGGTCGTGGTCAGTATCGAAACCGGTGAAGTGGTTGAGGGCAAGAAAAAGCCCTCCTCCGACACGCCAACTCACCGGTTGCTCTATCAGGCATTCCCGTCCATTGGTGGCATTGTGCATACACACTCGCGCCACGCCACCATCTGGGCGCAGGCGGGTCAGTCGATTCCAGCAACCGGCACCACCCACGCCGACTATTTCTACGGCACCATTCCCTGCACCCGCAAAATGACCGACGCAGAAATCAACGGTGAATATGAGTGGGAAACCGGTAACGTCATCGTAGAAACCTTCGAAAAACAGGGTATCGATGCGGCGCAAATGCCAGGCGTGCTGGTGCATTCTCACGGTCCGTTTGCGTGGGGTAAAAATGCCGAAGATGCGGTGCACAACGCCATCGTGCTGGAAGAAGTCGCTTATATGGGGATTTTCTGCCGTCAGTTAGCGCCGCAGTTACCGGATATGCAACAAACATTGCTGGATAAGCACTATCTGCGTAAGCATGGCGCAAAAGCCTATTACGGCCAGTAATGACTGTATAAAACCACAGCCAGTCAACCAAAACCAGGCTATACTCAAGTCTGGTTTTTTATTGGATTTTCAGCGTGGCGCAGGCAGGTTTTATCTTAACCCGACACTGGCGGGACACCCCGCAAGGAACCGAAGTTTCCTTTTGGTTAGCGACGGACAACGGGCCGTTGCAGGTCACGCTTGCGCCGCAAGAGTCCGTGGCGTTTATTCCCGCTGATCACGTTCCCCGCACTCAACATATTTTGCAGGGTGAGCAAGGATTTCGCCTGACGCCGCTGGCGTTAAAGGATTTTCACCGCCAGCCGGTGTATGGCCTTTATTGTCGCGCCCATCGCCAGTTGATGAATTACGAAAAGCGCCTGCGTGAAGGTGGCGTTACCGTCTACGAGGCCGATGTGCGCCCGCCAGAACGCTATCTGATGGAGCGGTTTATCACCTCACCGGTGTGGGTCGAGGGTGATATACGCAATGGCGCTATCGTTAATGCCCGTCTGAAACCGCATCCCGACTATCGTCCGCCGCTCAAGTGGGTTTCTATTGATATTGAAACCACCCGCCACGGTGAGCTGTACTGCATCGGCCTGGAAGGCTGCGGGCAGCGCATCGTTTATATGCTGGGGCCAGAGAATGGCGACGCCTCCGCGCTCGATTTTGAACTGGAGTACGTCGCCAGCCGCCCGCAGCTACTGGAAAAACTCAACGCCTGGTTTGCCAACTACGATCCTGATGTGATCATCGGTTGGAACGTGGTGCAGTTTGATCTGCGAATGCTGCAAAAACATGCCGAGCGTTATCGTATTCCGCTGCGGCTGGGGCGCGATAACAGTGAGCTGGAGTGGCGCGAGCACGGCTTTAAAAACGGCGTCTTTTTTGCCCAGGCTAAAGGTCGGCTAATTATCGACGGTATCGAGGCGCTGAAATCCGCGTTCTGGAATTTCTCTTCATTCTCGCTGGAAACCGTCGCTCAGGAGTTATTAGGCGAAGGAAAATCTATCGATAACCCGTGGGATCGAATGGACGAAATTGACCGCCGTTTCGCCGAAGATAAACCTGCGCTGGCGACTTATAACCTGAAAGATTGCGAGCTGGTGACGCAGATTTTCCATAAAACTGAAATCATGCCGTTTTTGCTCGAACGAGCAACGGTGAACGGCCTGCCGGTAGACCGCCACGGGGGATCGGTGGCGGCGTTTGGTCATCTCTATTTTCCCCGTATGCACCGCGCTGGTTATGTCGCGCCTAATCTCGGCGAAGTGCCGCCACACGCCAGCCCTGGCGGCTACGTGATGGATTCACGGCCAGGGCTGTATGATTCGGTACTGGTGCTGGACTATAAAAGCCTGTACCCGTCGATCATCCGCACCTTTCTGATTGATCCCGTCGGGCTGGTGGAAGGCATGGCGCAGCCTGATCCAGAGTACAGTACCGAAGGTTTTCTTGATGCCTGGTTCTCACGGGAGAAACATTGCCTGCCGGAGATTGTGACTCACATCTGGCACGGGCGCGATGAAGCCAAACGTCAGGGCAACAAGCCGCTGTCGCAGGCGCTGAAGATCATCATGAATGCCTTTTATGGCGTGCTTGGAACCACTGCCTGCCGCTTCTTCGATCCGCGCCTGGCGTCGTCGATCACCATGCGTGGTCATCAGATCATGCGGCAAACCAAAGCATTGATTGAAGCGCAGGGCTACGACGTGATCTACGGCGATACCGACTCAACGTTTGTCTGGCTAAAAGGCGCACATTCGGAAGAAGAAGCAGCGAAAATCGGTCGTGCACTGGTGCAGCACGTTAACGCCTGGTGGGCGGAAACGCTGCAAAAACAACGGCTGACCAGCGCACTGGAACTGGAGTATGAAACCCATTTCTGCCGTTTTCTGATGCCAACCATTCGCGGGGCCGATACCGGCAGCAAAAAGCGCTACGCCGGACTGATTCAGGAGGGCGACAAACAGCGGATGGTATTTAAAGGGCTGGAAACCGTGCGCACCGACTGGACGCCGCTGGCCCAGCAGTTTCAGCAGGAGCTTTACCTGCGTATCTTCCGCAACGAGCCATATCAGGAATACGTCCGCGAAACCATCGACAAACTGATGGCGGGTGAACTGGATGCGCGGCTGGTTTACCGTAAACGCCTTCGCCGTCCGCTGAGCGAATATCAGCGTAATGTTCCGCCTCATGTACGCGCCGCTCGCCTTGCCGATGAAGAAAACCAAAAGCGCGGTCGCCCCTTGCAATATCAGAATCGCGGCACCATTAAGTACGTATGGACCACCAACGGCCCGGAGCCGCTGGACTACCAACGTTCACCACTGGATTACGAACACTATCTGACCCGCCAGCTACAACCCGTGGCGGAGGGAATACTCCCTTTTATTGAGGATAATTTTGCTACACTTATGACCGGGCAACTTGGGCTATTTTGAGCAAAAAAAGAGTTCGCCAGATACCATTTTGATGCGTGACGAATGCTTTGCCATCCAGTACCATAGCGCCCTTTCCATTCCTGGACCTGAATAACACCACTACCTCATAAGCACGGTAGCGGGTGGTTATTGCCTGCAATTAAAGATATAGAGCCGAACACATATGCCTTTTACACTTGGTCAACGCTGGATCAGCGATACAGAAAGCGAATTGGGACTTGGAACCGTTGTCGCGGTGGATGCGCGAACTGTCACTTTACTTTTCCCATCTACTGGTGAAAACCGTCTGTACGCACGCAGTGATTCCCCCGTGACCCGCGTGATGTTCAACCCTGGTGATACCATTACCAGCCATGACGGCTGGCAGATGCAAGTCGAAGAAGTAAAAGAAGAAAATGGCTTGCTGACCTATATCGGTACTCGCCTGGATACTGAAGAGTCCGGCGTAGCCCTGCGTGAAGTTTTCCTTGATAGCAAACTGGTATTCAGCAAACCGCAGGACCGTCTGTTTGCCGGGCAGATTGACCGTATGGACCGCTTTGCACTGCGTTATCGCGCGCGTAAGTATTCCAGCGAACAGTTCCGTATGCCGTACAGCGGCCTGCGCGGTCAGCGTACCAGCCTGATCCCGCACCAGCTCAACATCGCTCATGATGTTGGCCGCCGCCACGCGCCGCGCGTACTGCTGGCTGACGAAGTCGGTTTAGGGAAAACCATTGAAGCTGGGATGATCCTGCATCAGCAGTTGCTCTCTGGCGCTGCTGAACGTGTGCTGATTATCGTCCCGGAAACCTTACAGCATCAGTGGCTGGTAGAAATGCTGCGCCGTTTCAACCTGCGTTTTGCTCTGTTTGATGATGAGCGTTATGCCGAAGCTCAGCACGATGCTTACAACCCGTTCGATACCGAACAGCTGGTGATTTGCTCGCTGGATTTTGCCCGTCGTAGCAAACAGCGTCTGGAACATCTCTGTGAAGCCGAGTGGGACCTGCTGGTGGTCGATGAAGCGCATCACCTGGTGTGGAGCGAAGATGCGCCGAGCCGTGAATATCAGGCCATTGAACAACTGGCAGAGCATGTGCCGGGCGTTCTGCTGCTGACCGCAACCCCGGAACAGCTGGGGATGGAAAGCCACTTCGCCCGTCTGCGTCTGCTGGACCCGAACCGTTTCCACGATTTTGCGCAATTCGTTGAAGAGCAGAAAAATTATCGTCCGGTTGCGGACGCCGTTGCCATGCTGCTGGCAGGTAACAAACTGAGCAATGACGAACTGAACATGCTCGGTGAGATGATCGGCGAACAGGATATCGAGCCGCTGTTGCAAGCAGCAAACAGCGACAGCGAAGATGCCCAGAGCGCCCGTCAGGAACTGGTTTCGATGCTGATGGATCGCCACGGCACCAGCCGCGTGCTGTTCCGTAACACCCGTAACGGCGTAAAAGGCTTCCCGAAACGCGAGCTGCACACCATTAAGCTGCCGCTGCCGACGCAGTATCAGACGGCTATTAAAGTGTCCGGCATTATGGGCGCACGTAAAAGTGCGGAAGACCGCGCCCGCGATATGCTCTATCCGGAGCGTATTTATCAGGAATTTGAAGGCGATAACGCCACCTGGTGGAACTTTGATCCGCGCGTTGAGTGGCTGATGGGCTATCTGACCAGTCATCGCTCACAGAAAGTGTTGGTGATCTGCGCCAAAGCCGCCACCGCGCTGCAACTAGAGCAGGTGCTTCGCGAACGTGAAGGTATTCGCGCAGCGGTGTTCCACGAAGGCATGTCGATTATCGAACGTGACCGCGCAGCCGCCTGGTTCGCCGAAGAAGATACCGGCGCACAGGTGCTGCTGTGCTCGGAAATCGGTTCTGAAGGACGTAACTTCCAGTTCGCCAGTCACATGGTAATGTTCGATCTACCGTTCAACCCAGACCTGCTGGAGCAGCGTATTGGTCGTCTGGATCGTATCGGTCAGGCGCACGATATTCAGATCCACGTACCTTATCTGGAAAAAACCGCTCAGTCGGTGCTGGTGCGCTGGTATCACGAAGGTCTGGATGCGTTCGAGCACACCTGCCCGACCGGACGTACTATCTACGATAGCGTGTACAACGATCTGATTAACTACCTGGCTTCACCCGATCAAACCGAAGGCTTTGACGATCTGATCAAAAACTGCCGCGAGCAACACGAAGCCCTGAAAGCACAACTGGAGCAGGGTCGTGACCGCCTGCTGGAGATCCACTCCAACGGTGGCGAAAAAGCCCAGGCACTGGCAGAAAGCATTGAAGAGCAGGATGACGATACCAACCTGATCGCCTTCGCCATGAACCTGTTCGATATTATCGGTATTAATCAGGACGATCGCGGCGACAACATGATCGTGCTGACGCCGTCCGATCATATGCTGGTGCCGGACTTCCCTGGCCTGTCGGAAGATGGCATCACCATCACCTTTGATCGTGAAGTGGCGCTGGCGCGTGAAGATGCACAGTTTATTACCTGGGAACATCCGCTGATCCGCAACGGTCTGGATCTGATCCTTTCTGGCGATACTGGTAGCAGCACGATTTCACTGTTGAAAAACAAAGCGTTGCCGGTAGGTACGCTGTTGGTGGAACTGATTTACGTGGTTGAAGCACAAGCGCCGAAGCAGTTGCAGCTTAACCGCTTCCTGCCGCCGACGCCGGTACGTATGCTGTTGGATAAAAACGGCAACAACCTGGCGGCACAGGTAGAGTTTGAAACCTTTAACCGTCAACTTAACGCAGTGAATCGCCACACCGGTAGCAAGCTGGTTAACGCCGTACAGCAAGAGGTTCACGCTATCCTGCAACTGGGTGAAGCGCAGATTGAGAAGTCTGCCCGTGCACTGATCGATGCGGCGCGTAACGAAGCTGACGAAAAACTGTCTGCGGAACTGTCGCGTCTGGAAGCACTGCGCGCAGTGAACCCGAACATTCGTGACGACGAACTGGCCGCCATTGAAAGCAACCGTCAGCAGGTAATGGAAAGTCTGGATCAGGCAGGCTGGCGTCTGGATGCCCTGCGTTTAATCGTTGTGACGCATCAGTAACGGAGCCGAAGATGGGGATGGAAAACTACAATCCGCCGCAGGAACCCTGGCTGGTTGTCCTGTATCAGGATGATCACATTATGGTGGTCAACAAGCCGAGCGGTTTGTTGTCTGTGCCGGGACGTCTGGAAGAGCACAAAGACAGCGTGATGACGCGCATTCAGCGCGATTATCCGCAGGCGGAATCGGTGCATCGTCTGGATATGGCCACCAGCGGCGTGATTGTAGTGGCGCTGACTAAAGCTGCGGAGCGGGAATTAAAACGCCAGTTCCGCGAGCGCGAGCCGAAAAAACAGTATGTGGCTCGCGTCTGGGGGCATCCATCCCCTGCGGAAGGTCTGGTGGATCTGCCGTTGATTTGCGACTGGCCAAACCGCCCGAAACAGAAAGTCTGTTACGAAACGGGTAAGCCTGCGCAGACAGAATATGAAGTCGTGGATTATGCGGCGGATAACACGGCAAGAGTGGTGTTAAAGCCGATTACCGGACGTTCGCATCAGCTACGTGTGCATATGCTGGCGCTGGGGCATCCGATTCTCGGCGATCGTTTTTATGCTTCACCAGAAGCCAGGGCGATGGCACCGCGTTTGCTGCTACATGCAGAGATGTTGACGATTACCCATCCGGCATATGGCAATAGTATGACGTTTAAGGCGCCAGCGGATTTTTGATAGTGACGACGGCGCAGTCCGGTAGTCCGGATAAGGCGTTCACGCCGCATCCGGCAATTTGTGCCGCCGGATGCGACGCTGGCGCGTCTTATCCGGCCTACAATTTCTCACTCGCTCTGAAACTTATTTAAACCCTTTCTGCTGCTTAATCAGCTCATACGCCTGCTGAATTTCCTGCGCTTTCTGCTTCGCCATCTCCATCATCTCTGGCGGCAAACCTTTCGCCACCAGCTTATCCGGATGGTGTTCGCTCATCAGCTTACGGTAGGCTCGTTTAATGGTGGTTGCATCGTCCGTCGGCTTCACGCCCAGCACGTTACAGGCATCTTCCAGCGTCGGGCCACGCTGCGCTTGCTGCCAGTTACCACCGCCAGATTGCTGCTGATAACCGCCGCCAAATTGCGCCCCCCCCTGCATCATGCGCAGAAACTGGTCAAACTGGGCGCGGGAAATCCCTAACTCTTCAGCAATCACATACAGCACCGCCCGTTCATTCGGGTGCAGTGAACCATCAGCAAACGCCGCCTGAATCTGGATCTCCAGAAACATACGAATTAAGTCGAAACGACCAAAGCAAACACTGCGAAACTGACGCATCTTTTCGCGCAGCGGGTAATTGTCTGATTTTCCCACCCGAAATGCATTTTGCGCCGCAGTACGGGAAGCACCGTGTAAATTCATCCGATCCATGAGCAATGTGGCAATATGAATATCAGCCTCAGTAACACGTCCTTTGGATTTGGTTAAATGCCCCATTACTTCAAAAGTGGTGGCAAAAAACAGCGCCTGACGCTCGCGCTGGTTGGCGAACCACGCCATTTTGCGGCTGCGGGCTTTATCAAACATATGGCCGATTAACAGACCTAATACAACGCCCCAAAAGCCGCCGCCCATCAGTAAGGCCACGGCCACGCCAATGATTTTTCCCCAATACTGCATATATTCCCCAAATCGACACACGGATATCAGGGCTATCTCCCACAATATAAAGGTGCTTTTACCGTTTTCCGGCTGCGGTCAATTGTGGGACATCGCCTATAATTTGCATTATCATACCTGTCATTCAATGCCGTGCCTAACACCACTGACGCTATTCGGACAGGATTAACACTAGCGTAGAGATGACGAGTACGTTAGTCTCTGACCGTTTGTCACGCGCAACGTTACCGATGATGGAACAATAAAATCAACGTATGAAAAAACGTATCCCCACTCTCCTGGCCACCATGATTGCCACCGCCCTTTATAGTCAACAGGGACTGGCAGCCGACCTCGCCTCACAGTGCATGTTGGGCGTGCCAAGCTATGACCGTCCTCTGGTACAGGGCGATACTAACGACTTACCCGTGACGATTAATGCTGACCACGCAAAGGGGAATTACCCCGATGACGCCGTGTTTACTGGCAGCGTAGATATCATGCAGGGTAACAGCCGTCTGCAGGCCGACGAAGTGCAGCTCCATCAAAAAGAGGCACCAGGACAACCGGAGCCGATACGTACTGTTGATGCGCTCGGTAATGTCCATTACGACGATAACCAGGTGATCCTCAAAGGGCCGAAAGGCTGGGCGAATCTGAACACCAAAGATACCAACGTCTGGGAAGGTGATTACCAGATGGTGGGTCGCCAGGGTCGTGGTAAAGCGGACCTGATGAAACAACGTGGCGAAAACCGCTACACCATTCTGGATAACGGTAGCTTTACTTCCTGTTTGCCAGGTTCCGATACCTGGAGCGTGGTAGGTAGCGAAATTATTCATGACCGCGAAGAACAAGTTGCGGAGATCTGGAACGCCCGCTTTAAAGTGGGTCCGGTTCCGATCTTTTACAGCCCGTATTTGCAGTTGCCGGTGGGTGATAAACGCCGTTCTGGTTTCTTGATCCCGAACGCCAAATACACCACCACCAACTACTTTGAGTTCTATCTGCCATATTACTGGAACATCGCGCCAAATATGGATGCCACCATCACGCCGCATTATATGCATCGTCGTGGCAACATCATGTGGGAGAACGAATTCCGTTATCTCACCCAGGCAGGCGCAGGCTTGATGGAACTGGATTATCTGCCTTCGGATAAAGTCTATGAAGATGAACATCCAGAAGATAGCAATTCACGCCGTTGGTTGTTCTACTGGCAACACTCCGGAGTGATGGACCAGGTTTGGCGCTTTAACATCGACTACACCAAAGTCAGCGACCCGACCTATTTCAACGATTTTGATAATAAATATGGTTCCAGTACCGATGGTTATGCCACGCAAAAATTCAGCGTGGGCTATGCGGTGCAGAACTTTGACGCCACGCTTTCAACCAAACAATTCCAGGTCTTTGACGATAACAGTGGCAACAGCTACGCCGCTGAACCGCAGTTAGACGTCAATTACTACCATAACGATCTCGGTCCGTTTGATACCCGCATCTATGGTCAGGCTGTGCATTTTGTAAATACCAATAGCAATATGCCAGAAGCCACACGTCTGCACCTTGAACCGACAATCAATCTTCCGTTGTCGAATAACTGGGGGAGTCTGAATACCGAAGCCAAACTGATGGCGACGCATTATCAACAGACCAATCTTGACTGGTATAACAGCAACCCACAAAACAATAAGTTGGCAGATTCTGTTAACCGTGTAATGCCGCAATTCAAAGTTGACGGCAAAATGGTCTTTGAACGCGATATGGAAATGCTGGCGCCGGGTTACACCCAGACGCTGGAACCGCGCGCACAATACCTGTATGTGCCGTATCGCGATCAGAGCGATATCTACAACTACGACTCGTCTCTGCTGCAATCTGACTACTCTGGCCTGTTCCGGGACCGGACTTACGGTGGTCTTGACCGTATTGCTTCGGCTAACCAGGTAACGACCGGCGTCACAACTCGCGTATATGATGACGCAGCCGTTGAACGTTTTAATATTTCCGTTGGTCAAATCTACTACTTCACGGAGTCTCGCACCGGCGATGACAACATAACATGGGAGAATGACGACAAAACGGGCTCACTGGTATGGGCAGGCGATACCTACTGGCGCATCTCCGAACGCTGGGGATTGCGTGGCGGCATTCAGTACGATACTCGTCTGGATAACGTAGCCACCAGTAACACCAGCATTGAATACCGTCGGGATGAAGACCGTCTGGTACAGCTGAACTACCGCTACGCCAGCCCGGAATATATTCAGGCTACGCTGCCTAAGTACTATTCCACCGCCGAGCAGTACAAAAACGGTATTTCGCAGGTAGGCGCAGTCGCCAGCTGGCCAATCGCCGATCGTTGGTCAATTGTCGGGGCTTACTACTACGACACCAATGCGAACAAGCAAGCCGACTCAATGTTAGGCGTGCAATACAGCTCCTGCTGCTATGCGATTCGCGTCGGTTACGAGCGGAAGCTGAACGGTTGGGATAACGATAAACAACATGCGGTATATGACAACGCAATCGGCTTTAACATCGAACTTCGCGGCCTGAGCTCTAACTACGGTCTCGGTACGCAAGAGATGCTGCGTTCGAACATTTTGCCGTATCAAAACTCTTTGTGATTTGTTGATTTACCACGTAATCCGCAGTGCGGTTAATTGAAATGGAAAAAGTATGAAGAACTGGAAAACGCTGCTTCTCGGTATCGCGATGATCGCGAATACCAGTTTCGCTGCCCCCCAGGTAGTCGATAAAGTCGCAGCCGTCGTCAATAACGGCGTCGTGCTGGAAAGCGACGTTGATGGATTAATGCAGTCGGTAAAAATGAATGCCGCCCAGGCAAGGCAGCAACTTCCTGATGACGCGACGCTGCGCCACCAAATCATGGAGCGTTTGATCATGGATCAAATCCTCTTGCAGATGGGGCAGAAAATGGGAGTGAAAATCTCCGATGAGCAGCTCGATCAGGCAATTGCCAATATTGCCAAACAGAACAACATGACGCTGGATCAGATGCGCAGCCGCCTGGCCTACGATGGTCTGAACTACAACACCTATCGTAACCAGATCCGCAAAGAGATGATTATCTCTGAAGTGCGTAACAACGAAGTGCGTCGTCGCATCACCATCCTGCCGCAGGAAGTTGAAGCTCTGGCGCAACAAGTCGGTAATCAAAACGATGCCAGCACTGAGCTGAACTTAAGCCACATCCTGATCCCGCTGCCGGAAAACCCGTCTTCTGAGCAGGTAAACGAAGCGGAAACACAGGCGCGTGCCATTGTCGATCAGGCGCGTAATGGCGCTGATTTCGGTAAACTGGCGATCGCTCACTCTGCCGATCAGCAGGCGCTGAACGGCGGCCAGATGGGCTGGGGTCGCATTCAGGAACTGCCGGGAATTTTCGCCCAGGCATTAAGCACCGCGAAGAAAGGCGATATTGTTGGTCCGATTCGTTCTGGCGTTGGCTTCCATATCCTGAAAGTTAACGATCTGCGCGGCGAAAGCAAAAATATTTCGGTAACCGAAGTTCATGCTCGCCATATTCTGCTGAAACCGTCGCCGATCATGACTGACGAACAGGCTCGCGTAAAACTGGAGCAAATTGCAGCGGACATCAAGAGTGGTAAAACCACGTTTGCCGCTGCGGCGAAAGAGTTCTCTCAGGATCCAGGCTCTGCCAACCAGGGCGGCGATCTCGGCTGGGCTACGCCAGATATTTTCGATCCGGCCTTCCGTGACGCGTTGACCCGCCTGAACAAAGGTCAAATGAGCGCACCGGTTCACTCTTCATTCGGCTGGCATTTAATCGAACTGCTGGATACCCGTAATGTCGATAAAACCGACGCTGCGCAGAAAGATCGTGCTTATCGTATGCTGATGAACCGTAAGTTCTCGGAAGAAGCAGCAAGCTGGATGCAGGAACAACGCGCCAGCGCCTACGTTAAAATCCTGAGCAACTAATGGTTAAAACCCAACGTGTTGTGATCACTCCCGGCGAGCCAGCCGGGATTGGCCCGGACTTAGTTGTCCAGCTTGCACAGCGTGAGTGGCCGGTCGAACTGGTTGTTTGTGCCGATGCCACTCTCCTTACTGACCGGGCAGCGATGCTCGGTTTGCCGCTTACTCTCCGCCCTTACTCCCCAGACTCCCCTGCACAACCGCAAACTGCGGGCACATTAACGCTACTTCCTGTCGCGCTACGTGCACCTGTGACTGCGGGGCAATTAACGGTTGAAAATGGGCATTACGTGGTAGAGACGCTGGCGCGAGCGTGTGATGGCTGTCTGAACGGTGAATTTGCCGCGCTGATTACCGGCCCCGTGCATAAAGGCGTCATTAACGACGCTGGCATTCCGTTTACCGGTCATACCGAGTTTTTCGAAGAGCGTTCGCAGGCAAAAAAAGTCGTGATGATGCTGGCAACCGAAGAACTTCGCGTGGCGCTGGCAACGACGCATTTACCGCTGCGCGATATCGCTGACGCCATCACCCCGCCCCTGCTGCATGAAGTCATTTCTATTTTGCATCACGATTTGCAAACCAAATTTGGTATTGCTGAGCCGCGCATTCTGGTCTGTGGCCTGAATCCGCACGCGGGCGAAGGCGGTCATATGGGCACGGAAGAGATAGACACCATCATTCCGGTGCTCGACGAGTTACGGGCGCAGGGGATGAAACTCAACGGGCCTTTGCCTGCCGATACCCTGTTTCAGCCTAAATATCTCGACAACGCCGACGCGGTGCTGGCGATGTACCACGATCAGGGTCTTCCCGTGCTAAAATACCAGGGCTTCGGGCGCGGTGTGAATATTACGCTGGGCCTGCCCTTTATTCGCACATCAGTGGACCACGGCACCGCGCTGGAACTGGCGGGACGTGGCAAAGCCGATGTCGGCAGTTTTATTACGGCGCTTAATCTCGCCATCAAAATGATTGTTAATACCCAATGAATAAACGAGTCCACCAGGGCCACTTAGCCCGTAAACGCTTCGGGCAAAACTTTCTCAACGATCAGTTCGTGATCGACAGCATTGTTTCTGCCATTAACCCGCAGAAGGGTCAGGCGATGGTCGAAATCGGCCCCGGTCTGGCAGCGTTGACCGAGCCAGTCGGCGAACGTCTGGATCAACTGACAGTCATCGAACTTGACCGCGATTTGGCGGCACGTCTGCAAACGCATCCATTCTTAGGCCCGAAACTGACGATTTATCAGCAGGATGCGATGACCTTTAACTTCGGTGAGCTGGCTGAGAAAATGGGTCAGCCGCTACGAGTTTTCGGTAACCTGCCGTATAACATCTCCACACCGTTGATGTTCCATCTGTTTAGCTATACTGATGCCATTGCCGACATGCACTTTATGTTGCAAAAAGAGGTGGTGAATCGTCTGGTTGCAGGACCGAACAGCAAAGCGTATGGTCGATTAAGCGTCATGGCGCAATATTATTGCAACGTGATCCCGGTGCTGGAAGTACCGCCATCGGCCTTTACACCACCACCAAAAGTGGATTCCGCCGTCGTGCGCCTGGTTCCTCATGCAACGATGCCTTACCCGGTTAAAGATGTTCGCGTGTTAAGCCGTATCACCACCGAAGCCTTTAACCAGCGTCGTAAAACCATTCGTAACAGCCTCGGCAACCTGTTTAGCGTCGAGGTGTTAACGGGAATGGGCATCGACCCGGCGATGCGAGCGGAAAATATCTCTGTCGCGCAATATTGCCAGATGGCGAACTATCTGGCGGAGAACGCGTCTTTGCAGGAGAGTTAACGATGATCAATTCGCCCCGAGTGTGTATTCAGGTTCAAAGTGTTTACATTGAAGCACAATCTTCACCTGATAATGAACGTTACGTTTTTGCTTATACCGTAACCATACGCAACCTGGGGCGAGCGCCAGTGCAGTTGTTGGGGCGTTACTGGCTGATCACCAACGGCAATGGCCGTGAAACCGAAGTCCAGGGCGAAGGTGTGGTGGGCGTTCAGCCGCATATCGCCCCTGGCGAAGAGTACCAGTACACCAGCGGTGCGATAATCGAAACACCGATGGGCACCATGCAGGGTCACTACGAAATGATCGATGAAAATGGCGTTCCATTCAGCATCGACATTCCTGTATTTCGACTCTCCGTTCCAATACTCATTCATTAAAATAATATGGCGACATACCTTATTGGCGACGTTCATGGTTGTTACGATGAACTGATCGCTTTGCTGCATAAAATAGAATTTACCCCTGGGAAAGATACCCTCTGGCTGACGGGTGACCTGGTCGCTCGCGGGCCTGGTTCGCTTGATGTTCTGCGCTATGTAAAATCCTTAGGCGACAGCGTGCGTCTGGTGCTGGGTAATCACGATCTGCATCTGCTGGCGGTATTCGCCGGGATCAGCCGTAACAAACCGAAAGACCGCCTGACACCGCTGCTGGAAGCGCCCGACGCTGATGAGCTGCTTAACTGGCTGCGTCGCCAACCTCTGCTGCAAATCGACGAAGAGAAAAAGCTGGTGATGGCTCACGCGGGGATCACGCCGCAGTGGGACTTAGAGACTGCTAAAGAGTGTGCTCACGACGTAGAAGCAGTATTGTCGAGTGACTCCTATCCTTTCTTCCTCGACGCCATGTACGGCGACATGCCAAACAACTGGACGCCAGAGTTACGCGGACTGGCACGACTGCGTTTTATCACCAACGCTTTTACCCGTATGCGTTTTTGCTTCCCGAACGGTCAACTGGATATGTACAGCAAAGAGTCGCCAGAAGACGCGCCAGCACCATTGAAACCGTGGTTTACCATTCCAGGGCCAGTTAGCGAAGAGTACAATATTGTGTTTGGTCACTGGGCATCGCTGGAAGGAAAAGGTACGCCGGAAGGTATTTACGCGCTGGATACCGGATGCTGCTGGGGTGGGACATTAACCTGCCTGCGCTGGGAAGATAAGCAGTATTTCGTCCAGCCATCGAACCGGCATAAGGATATGGGCGAAGCGGCGGCGTCTTAAACACAGCCTGATACAGGAAGGCCGGATAAGACGCGACCGGCGTCGCATCCGGCACTAGCCGTAAATTCTATACAAACTTACCGCCGTTCCAGAATCTCAAAACAATAGCTATGAGAGTTCTGCGCATCGGCGTCGTGGAATTCGCTGAACACCGATTCCCAGTCATCCGGCTCATAGTCCGGGAAATGGGTGTCGCCTTCCACTTCCGCGTCGATATGCGTCAGATACAGTTTTTGCGCTTTTGGCAGGAACTGCTCATAAACGCGACCGCCGCCAATCACCATAATCTCCGGTACGTCACCACACGCCGCGATGGCTTCATCCACCGATTTCACCCACGTTACGCGATCGTCCGTACCCGGCTGGCTGCTGATGATAATATTCTTGCGTCCTGGCAGCGGGCGGCCGATGGATTCCCAGGTATGGCGCCCCATAATCACGGGTTTATTTAAGGTGTTACGTTTAAACCAGGCGAGATCGGCAGGCAGGTTCCACGGCATGGCGTTTTCCATGCCGATAACGCGATCTACCGCTAACGCCGCAATCAGACTGATCATTGAGATTTCCCGATAAAAAAAATTGTCGCCACTATACGTAAAGCGTAAACCGTCGTCGACTGGTGTGAGGATGATGTTGAGGAAAATTTTATATTCTGCTGGCGAGTCCACGCTCTCCCCCTGGACTCGCCGCATTACAATGAAACAAAAACAAACAGTTAGCTGTAAAGTGTGATTTACGTCACTCTTTATTAGGATGAGGGTTTCGTTTCCGGTTCATCCGCCATGTTGCCGGTATGTTTACCTTCTTCGGTTCCCTGCCAGCCATGTCGTTGAATTAATGACAGATGTTCACGGTCTTCGGTAATGATCTCACTTAACATCGCGCTGGTGCGTTTATAGACCGCCGCGCGGGCTTTGGTGTCGTTCTCAACCATTGCCATCTCTTCCACCATCTCAATATTAAAGCGGCGGAACACATCGGCACGTTCTCGCGCTTCATATGGCCCAAGACCTAAACTTTCCAGCGCCAGACGCCCGGTTTTCAGCGCACCTTCAAAGGTTTCACGCTCCGGCTTTTCAACGCCAGCCTGTCGCAAACGGATGTAGTGATCGACATCGCGGGCGCGGGCAATAATCTGCAAATGCGGAAAATGTTCTTTCACCATCTCCGTCAGTTGCAGATTGGTTTGCGGATCGTCGATGGCGTTAATCAGCACTTCCGCTTTCGCCGCTCCCGCAGATTCCAGTAAATCCATCCGCGTGGCATCACCGTAAAAGACTTTCATGCCGAATTTACGCAAGGTTTCGATATGGTCAGGATCGTGATCGAGCACCACCATTTTCACCCCACTGGAGAGCAATAAACGTCCGGTTATCTGCCCAAAACGACCGAATCCAGCGATAATCACACGCGGCTGTTCTTCGTCGATCTCATCGGCTTCACGCGCTTCTTCAGTAGAAGATTGCTCAAGGCGATTGAGGATCACCAGCAGAATCGGCGTTGCTGCCATCGACAGCGCCACCGCCAGGGTCAGCGATTTCGCCCACTCCGGCTCCAGCACATTCGCCATCTGCGCCGCGCCAAATACCACAAAGGCAAACTCACTGCCCTGCCCTAACAACACCGCAAACCAGCGACGCTGTTTATTTGGCACCTGCAACGGTCGGGCAATCAGCCACAGCATGGCGATTTTGATGATGAGGAAACCAAGCAGCAAAATGACAATGCGCAATGGGTTTTCAAGCAGCGTGCCAAAGTCTATCGACATGCCAACACCGATGAAAAACAGCCCCAGCAGCAAACCTTTAAATGGTTCGATATCGCTTTCCAGCGCATGACGGTATTCCGAGCTTGCCAGCAGTACGCCCGCCAGAAACGCGCCCATCGCCATCGACAAGCCAACCTCTTCCAGCAGCAAACCAAAGCCAAACACGAGGAATAACGCCACGGCACTAAACACTTCCCGCAAGCCAGAGCGGGCAACAAAACGCAGCGCCGGACGCGTGACATAGCGCCCCAGCAATACCACCAGCGCCAGCGCCCCCGCCACTTTTAACGCCGAGAGAGCAAATGCGCCCATCGTCGTCGAGGCACTGCTCGCCGCCAGTAGCGGGATCATCGCTACCAGAGGGATCGCGGCGATATCCTGGAACAGCAGCACCGCAAAGGCGCTGCGTCCCATTTGCGTCACCATCAGGTTACGCTCATTCATCGCCTGCATGGCAATCGCCGTAGAAGAGAGCGCCAGCGTCATGCCGATCAATTCCGCTACCTGCCAGCGCAGCCCAAGTAACATACAGAACAGCCCCAGCAGGCCGCCGCAAATCACCATCTGCAATGCGCCACCGCCGAACACTGCCGCACGCAGCTTCCACAACCTTTGTGGATCGAGTTCGAGGCCGATAATAAACAGCATCAGCACCACGCCGATTTCAGCAAAGTGCAGGATAGATTCGGCATCGGTCACCAGTCGCAGCCCCCACGGGCCAATAATGCAGCCCGCGATCAGGTAGCCAAGTACCGATCCCAGACCGAGGCGTACCGCAATGGGTACAATCAGCGCCGCCGAACCGAGATAAATCAGCGCCTGAATCAGCGTATGGCTATCCATGATGTGCCTCCTGCCATTCCAGCAGACGTTGCTTATAGTGACGCGCCTGCCCTTCGAGGGTTTCGTCGTCACAAATAAAGGTGCAGTGCATGGCAAACGGCGGCAGCCAGTTCAGCCCGCAGTAGATTGCCGTCGCCTGTAGCGGCTGCGACAGCACATCAAAGCCCGGATGCGCACCAATTTCAAAATGGCTTTCCCCGCCGCCGGTCGTCACCGCCCACAGCAAGTGTTTGCCATGCAGCGCCGTACCGCCGTGACCGTAAGCCCAGCCGTGCGAGAGGACTTTATCGATCCAAAGTTTAAGGAGCGGTGGAATGCTGTACCACTGCATCGGGTGCTGCCAGACGATCAGATCGGCGCGAGACAGCGCCTCCTGCTCGGCGGCAATATCGATATTGAAGTCAGGATAGAGTTGATAAAGAGAGCGAATTTCGACGCCTTCCAGCGTCCTTGCCTGTTCAAGCATCCGTTTATTCGCATGGGAATGATGCGGATACGGATGCGCATAAATTATGAGGATCATAGTTATTAGCCCGCGTGTTTACGCCTTTATTTTCCCACAAAGTGTAGTCACATATTCACGCGGCTTATAGTCAATAATATTGATTCAGAAAAGAGAGAAATCTGAATAAATTACCCCGCTCGCTGCCTGCGGATCGTCATATTGCTGGTCTGCGCCAGTGACATCCCACGTGTTTCCGGGGCAAACGCTACGGAAATCAACAAGCCAAACAGCGAGATCCCCGCCCCCATTAGCATCGTGTTACTGATACCGTAATTATTGATAAAGATCGGCAGTGCCCAGGTCGAAACAATGGTGCCAATACGGCTTAAGGACATAATCACGCCCACGGCAGAGGCGCGAATATCTGTCGGGAAGAGTTCATTAGGATAGAGCCACTGCAAATTACCCGGCCCGCCAGAAAAAAAGGCATACACCGCAAAGGCCATTACTACCAGCCAGATCCCCATATCCGGGATCAGCCCCAAAACCGCCAGCGCCAGCGTCATCATGGCAAAACTGCCAATCAACAATGGACGCCGTCCGGCAGTGTTTAACCACAGCATCGGCGGAATACAGCCGAGCATAAAGAACAGGCTAATCACCACATTCCCCAGTGCCGCGTTTTTGCCAACACCCAGCCCCAACAAACCAACGATTTGCGGGCCAAAGGTGTAGATGGCGAACATTGGGATCACCTGGCAGGTCCAGATGGCGGCAACAAACAGGACAAAAGGAAAATGGCGGCGATTAAACAGATCGCGAAAACGGGTTTGCTGCGGCTGCTCTTCATCGAAAGCCACCGGTTCGCCAAACAGTTTGATCATCATCTCTTCGCACTCTTTTACTCGCCCTTTGCGTAACAACCAGCGGGGAGATTCAGGCAGTTCGAATCGACCAATCAAAATCAACAAACAGGGGATCGCCGCGCTGCCCAACATCCAGCGCCAGCCACCTTCCACATCATAAAGCCAGTAGCCAACCAGATCGGCACAGGTTGCGCCGACATACCACATGGCAGCAATAAAGCTGATGGAAAACGCCCGCTGACGGGTGCTGGAGAACTCGGTGATCATCGAGGTGGCGATGGGATAATCCGCGCCGATGACAATGCCGATGAGTACCCGCATCACCAACAGTTCGACGGGGGATGAGACAAACATCGTCGCCACCGATATCACGCCGATGGCGATGATATCAATGAGGAACATTTTACGCCGTCCAACTTTATCGGAGATATAGCCAAACAGCGATGTGCCGACGAACAGCCCGGCGAGCGTTCCCGCGCCCAGCAAGCCAATCCAGTCTGCATCCAGTTTCAGTGCCGGAGTCAGTTGCTCCAGCGCCACGCCTATCATTACCAGGACATAACCATCCAGAAACGGCCCACCGCTTCCCCACAGCAAAATGCGGCGGTGAATAGAGGAGAATTTGAGATCGTCAAAGTTTCTGGACGGTTGCATGGGTTATTCCTGTTTTTTTGCAATGAGAGTCAGTACGGCGTTACGTATCAAACCAACATCAGCCGTAACGGAACTCCACACCAAAGGTGCCGCGCGGGTATTCCCACTGTTCCAGCGCCGACCCCAGCCCCAGAATGCGACAGGTGCCGCACTCCAGACATCCGGCGTAATCGAAGCGCACACTGCCGTCATCCTGCTTCTTGTACAGACCAGCGGGGCACGCTTTCACCAGCAGTTCCAGCGCCTGTTTATCGGCATCGGCCTTCACAACGATGTGCGGATGCTCTTCATCGACATTGAATTTATTGACGCCCAGTTTGACGTCCACATTGACGGGAGAAGTCATAAAACGGTCACTCCTTTCATGCCATCCTTGATTAGATTGATGAAGCCCACTTTCTTACCGTGGCGGAGGATTTTCTTGCGCATCAGTTCCGGCGCGCTGCCGTCAATGGTGAACAGGTCACGCGCCACACCCACCGCCAGTTCCGGGTAGCCGCTAAACATGCGTGGGTTATCAAGGAACGCCGGTAGTTTCTGGTACATACGCATATCGCGCAGCGGGCCACTCTCAAGATGCTGACGATATTCCGCCAGTTTTTGCTTACTGAAATCGTCGCTTTTCATCGCTGAAAGCACGGTTTTTGCTGCGGCTTCCCCGGCGGCAATCGCCAGATCCATACCGCGAATGGTAAAACCGAGGTTCATACACATTCCGGCGGCATCACCGGCAATCAGTACGCCGTCACCGACCAGCTCCGGCAGCATGTTGATGCCTGCTTCCGGCACTACGTGAGCGGAATATTCCACCAGCTTGCCGCCTGCGATCAGCGGTGCAACGGCCGGATGTTGTTTGAAATCTTCCAGCATTTGCGGCACCGATTTTTTCGCGTCATGCAGATGATGCAGACCACAAACCAACCCCAGCGACAGAGTGTTTTCATTGGTATAAAGAAAGCCGCCGCCCATCAGGCCATCGGTGGGTGATCCCGCAAACAGGCAAGCCGCGCCCTGATTACCCTGCAACTGAAAACGGTCTTCGATTACCGACTTCGGTAACTCGATCAGTTCCTTCACGCCAACCGCCACATCCGTCGGTTTAACGCGTTTTGCCATCCCCAGCTTTTCGGCAAGAATGGAGTTCACCCCGTCAGCAAGGATCACCGTTTTCGCTTCAATTACATCGCCATCGGCTTCTACACCGACGACTTTACCATCGCGCTGTACGAGGTTATCGACACGAATCCCGGTAATTAACTGCGCGCCCGCTTCTTCGGCCTGCTCCATTAACCAGGCATCAAATTTACTGCGCAAAACAGAGTAAGAACGCTGGGATGGCGAGGTTTCGTCACCGTTGCAGTAGTCCATAGTCATCGCTGACTTTTCCGTCATAAACGCGAGTTTTTCATGGGTAATCAGGCGTTCTACGGGGGCGGATTCGGCGAAACCTGGAATAATGTGTTCCAGACTGTGGGCATAGAGACGCCCGCCGGTGACGTTCTTGGCACCTGCGGAATTGCCACGCTCGATAACTAACACTTGCGCCCCTTCGCGGGCGAGCACCAGTGCGGCAACCGAACCGGCAAGCCCTGCACCGACGATGATGGCGTCAAAGATATCTTCGGACATAAGAGCTCCCTGTCAGCGGCAGGGCCGAAATGCAGCCCTGCCAGAGTGGATCAACGCGCTAAAGCTGCGGTCAGCGCCGGAAGGATCTTCACGGCGTCGCCAACAATGCCGTAATCCGCGTACTGGAAGATCGGCGCATTTTTATCTTTATTGATGGCGAAAATGGTTTGCGACGCGTTAGCGCCAACCATGTGCTGGATCTGCCCGGAGATCCCCACAGCCAGGTACAGTTCAGGTTTCAGCATCAGGTTGGAGATACCGACATAGCGTTCGTGCTCCATCCATTTTTCGTTTTCTGCCACCGGACGAGAACAGGCCAACTCCGCACCTATCGCCCTGCAAAGCTGTTCTGCCAGCGCAATGTTCTCTTTGCTGCCAATACCGCGACCGACGCTGACCACCAGGCGGGCTTTGTCGAGATCGACGCTGTTGCTCTGGCGCGCCTGGGTTGCCGTGCGGGTAATCGCCACAGCCGGAGCCTGCCACTCCACGGTGTGCGTTTCGCCAGTACGTGACGCGTCTGGCTGAGCCGCATCGAACGTGCCGCTGCTGATGGTCAGTACCGCATACGGCGTGACAATGCGTTCTTCGCCAATCGCCAGACCACCGTAAACCATGTGTTTCACTGTCGCTTTACCGTCCTGTACGCTGACGGTGCTAGCATCGTTAGACACCGCCGCTTTAAGGCGATAACCCAGTTTTGCCGCCAGTAATTTGCCGCGACGGGTGTTTGGCAACAGCACCAGACCGTCTGCGCCGTGCTGGCGAATAGTGTCAGCCATGACACCGGCGTAATCTTCGATCATCCGATCGTCCGGTTTGCCGTTTAATTTCCAGACATGATTAGCGCCGAGCTGGATTGCCTGTGCGCCGTCGGCATCATTGAGGACAAAGGTGTTGATTTGATTAGCTAAAGCCTGCGCACCGTTCATCAGTTCCGGCAGACGAGAAGGGGTATCGCTGAATACCCAGACTTGAGAAAACGTGTTCATAGCATCCCCTGTAATTAAATGACTTTGCGAAGATTTTCAGCAAATGCGGCGATCTGTTCTTCGCCGTCGCCTTCAATCACGATGCGCTGACGCTCGCGCTGTTTCGGCGCGGCAACCTGTTGTTCTGACCAGGCTGCCTCTGCGTTAAAACCGATATCCGCCGCCGACCATACCTGGACGGGCTTTTTCGCCGCGCCGAGAATGGCTTTCATCGAAGGAATTTGTGGGGAGTTGATATCAGTGGAAACAGCAACAACCGCAGGCAGCGGAATGCTTAAGGTTTCGGTTTCATCTTCCAGTTCGCGCTCAACGGTGAGGGTATCTGCCGTCAGGGAGATAATTTTGCTGACGCCGTTAACTGCCGGAATATTGAGGATTTCGCCCACCAGCAGACCAACCTGCTGGGCATAAAGGTCGGAAGAACCATCGCCACAGAGGATCAGATCAAATCCTGCTTTCTGGGCGGCTGCAGCCAGTGCGCTCGCCGTTTGTTGCGGCAGTGCCTGCTCGAACTGGTCATCAATCACCACAATCAGTTCATCCGGGCCGCGCGATAGCACATCTTTACGCCCTTTGGCGTTGGTCAGGGCTTTACCGCCCACACTTAAGGCTGTCACCTGCGCCTCTGCTGCCTGTTGCTTTAGCTGGCAAGCCGCTTCAATAGCGTTGAGATCGTATTGGCTTATTTTGGCATCGGCTTTGCTGAAGTCTAATGAACCATCAGCATTATTGACCGCAATATCCTGTTCATCAGGCACGCACTTATAGCAAGTAATAATCTTCATTGCATCTCCAGAAATCATGAAGGAAACGTCGTTCATATCGGTGGTGTTAATTACAGATATCACGCCCTTTAATTTGGAAATAAAACTTTAATCACCAATATTGAAAATGTCACACGCAGATAAATCCAACTTTCAATATTGTTAAGTCCCTCACCAATATTGAAAAAATGGCGTAGCAAAAAGAAATTTTCAATATTGTTTTATAGATCACCAATATTGAAAGTCAGATGCTATTTTTTTACTCACAAAAGAGCATAACAAACTGATTAATAACAAAAATTAACGGAAAAACATCCTCTATTCACCCGAAACAAAAATGTGACACCAATCACAGAATACAGCTTATTGAATACCCATTATGAGTTAGCCATTAACGCGTCCACGAGGTTAATAATAATTATATTAAATGTTAACAAAAATAAAACAAACGGGAACGCAAAATAAATATTCGTTTTCACAGTGGAATTAACTCATGAAGAATGAAAAGAGAAAAACGGGAATAGAACCGAAGGTTTTCTTTCCGCCGTTAATAATCGTCGGCATACTTTGTTGGCTTACAGTCAGAGATCTGGATGCGGCGAATGTCGTTATTAATGCTGTATTCAGTTACGTCACCAATGTATGGGGATGGGCATTTGAATGGTATATGGTAGTGATGCTTTTCGGTTGGTTCTGGCTGGTGTTTGGCCCGTATGCCAAAAAGCGTTTAGGTAACGAACCACCTGAATTTAGTACCGCCAGTTGGATCTTTATGATGTTCGCCTCCTGTACGTCTGCTGCCGTACTGTTCTGGGGATCGATTGAGATCTACTACTACATCTCCACCCCGCCGTTTGGCTTAGAACCGAACTCGACAGGGGCGAAAGAGTTGGGGCTGGCTTACAGCTTGTTCCACTGGGGACCTCTGCCGTGGGCCACTTATAGCTTCCTTTCTGTCGCCTTCGCTTACTTCTTCTTTGTCCGCAAAATGGAAGTGATTCGCCCCAGCTCCACCCTGGTGCCGCTGGTAGGTGAAAAACACGCCAAAGGGTTGTTCGGCACTATCGTCGACAACTTCTATCTCGTCGCCTTGATCTTCGCGATGGGCACCAGTCTGGGCCTTGCCACGCCGCTGGTGACCGAGTGTATGCAATGGTTGTTTGGTATTCCACATACCCTGCAACTGGACGCTATCATCATTACCTGCTGGATTATCCTCAACGCCATTTGCGTCGCCTGCGGTCTGCAAAAAGGGGTACGTATCGCCAGTGACGTGCGTAGTTACCTGAGCTTCCTGATGCTGGGTTGGGTGTTCATTGTCAGCGGTGCCAGCTTCATCATGAACTACTTCACCGATTCGGTGGGGATGTTGCTGATGTATCTGCCGCGCATGTTGTTCTATACCGATCCCATCGCTAAAGGCGGCTTCCCGCAGGGCTGGACCGTGTTCTACTGGGCATGGTGGGTGATTTACGCTATCCAGATGAGTATCTTCCTCGCCCGCATCTCCCGTGGTCGTACCGTGCGTGAACTGTGCTTCGGCATGGTGCTGGGGCTGACAGCGTCAACCTGGATCCTGTGGACTGTACTCGGTAGTAACACTCTGCTGTTGATAGATAAAAACATCATCAACATTCCAAATCTGATCGAACAGTACGGTGTGGCGCGCGCCATCATCGAAACCTGGGCCGCTCTACCACTCAGCACCGCCACCATGTGGGGCTTCTTCATCCTCTGCTTTATTGCCACCGTTACGCTGGTTAACGCCTGCTCTTATACCCTGGCGATGTCCACCTGCCGCGAAGTACGCGACGGCGAAGAGCCGCCGCTGCTGGTGCGTATCGGCTGGTCAATTCTGGTTGGCATTATCGGCATTGTTCTGCTGGCGCTCGGCGGCCTGAAACCGATTCAAACCGCCATTATCGCCGGAGGATGCCCGCTGTTCTTCGTCAACATTATGGTGACGCTCTCCTTTATTAAAGACGCGAAACAGAACTGGAAAGATTAATTAACCCCCAAAATATCAAGAGGTTGAAAGATGGATTTTAATTTAAATGATGAGCAGGAACTGTTTGTCGCCGGTATCCGTGAACTGATGGCCAGTGAAAACTGGGAAGCCTATTTTGCCGAGTGCGACCGTGACAGCGTCTACCCGGAACGATTTGTTAAAGCACTGGCGGATATGGGTATCGATAGCCTGCTGATCCCCGAAGAACACGGTGGTCTGGACGCGGGATTCGTCACCCTCGCCGCCGTGTGGATGGAACTGGGGCGTCTGGGGGCGCCAACCTACGTGCTGTACCAGTTGCCGGGTGGGTTTAACACCTTCCTGCGCGAAGGCACACAAGAGCAGATCGACAAGATTATGGCGTTCCGTGGCACGGGTAAGCAGATGTGGAACTCGGCGATTACCGAGCCGGGCGCTGGCTCCGACGTGGGTAGCCTGAAAACGACTTATACCCGTAGAAATGGTAAGATTTATCTTAATGGTAGTAAGTGTTTTATTACCAGCAGTGCCTACACCCCGTACATCGTGGTGATGGCGCGCGACGGTGCTTCTCCGGACAAACCTGTCTACACCGAATGGTTTGTTGATATGAGCAAACCGGGCATCAAAGTGACCAAACTTGAGAAGCTCGGTCTGCGTATGGATAGCTGCTGTGAAATCACCTTTGACGATGTGGAACTGGACGAGAAAGACATGTTCGGTCGGGAAGGTAACGGCTTTAACCGCGTGAAAGAAGAGTTCGACCACGAACGTTTCCTGGTAGCCCTCACCAACTACGGTACGGCGATGTGCGCCTTTGAAGATGCGGCGCGCTACGCCAATCAGCGTGTGCAGTTTGGCGAGGCTATTGGTCGTTTCCAGTTGATTCAGGAAAAATTCGCCCACATGGCGATCAAATTAAACTCCATGAAAAACATGCTGTATGAAGCAGCGTGGAAAGCAGACAACGGCACCATCACCTCTGGCGATGCTGCGATGTGCAAATACTTCTGCGCCAATGCGGCATTTGAAGTGGTGGACAGCGCAATGCAGGTGCTGGGCGGCGTCGGGATTGCGGGTAACCACCGCATCAGCCGCTTCTGGCGTGACCTGCGTGTAGACCGCGTCTCCGGGGGATCTGACGAAATGCAGATCCTGACGCTGGGTCGTGCGGTGCTGAAGCAATACCGCTAAGTCCGTGCGCTGCCTGATGCGACGCTTGCCGCGTCTTATCAGGCCTACGGTTGGCCGGATAAGGCGTTTACGCCGCATCCGGCAGTCATGCGCTACATAAATTTTTCAGGAGCTAATATGGATCATCTACCCATGCCGAAATTCGGGCCGCTGGCCGGATTGCGCGTTGTCTTCTCCGGTATCGAAATCGCCGGGCCATTCGCCGGGCAAATGTTCGCAGAATGGGGGGCGGAAGTTATCTGGATCGAGAACGTCGCCTGGGCCGACACCATTCGCGTTCAACCAAACTACCCGCAGCTTTCTCGTCGCAACCTGCACGCGCTGTCATTAAATATCTTCAAAGATGAAGGCCGCGAAGCGTTTCTGAAATTAATGGAAACCACCGATATCTTCATCGAAGCCAGTAAAGGCCCAGCCTTTGCCCGCCGTGGCATTACTGATGAAGTCCTGTGGCAGCACAACCCGAAACTGGTTATCGCTCACCTGTCCGGTTTTGGTCAGTACGGCACCGAGGAGTACACCAACCTTCCGGCCTATAACACCATCGCCCAGGCCTTCAGTGGTTACCTGATTCAGAACGGTGATGTTGACCAGCCAATGCCTGCCTTCCCGTATACCGCCGATTACTTCTCCGGCCTGACCGCCACCACGGCGGCGCTGGCGGCACTGCACAAAGTGCGCGAAACCGGTAAAGGCGAAAGTATCGACATCGCCATGTATGAAGTGATGCTGCGCATGGGTCAGTACTTCATGATGGATTACTTCAACGGTGGCGAAATGTGCCCGCGCATGACCAAAGGTAAAGATCCCTACTACGCCGGTTGCGGTCTGTACAAATGCGCCGACGGCTACATTGTGATGGAACTGGTGGGTATTACTCAGATCGCAGAGTGCTTTAAAGATATTGGTCTTGCGCATCTGCTTGGTACGCCGGAAATCCCGGAAGGCACTCAGCTTATCCACCGTATCGAATGCCCTTACGGCCCGCTGGTTGAAGAGAAACTCGATACCTGGCTGGCAGCACACACCATCGCGGAAGTAAAAGAACGCTTTGCCGAACTGAATATCGCCTGCGCCAAAGTGCTGACCGTACCGGAACTGGAAAGCAATCCGCAGTACGTTGCCCGCGAATCAATCACCCAGTGGCAAACGATGGATGGTCGCACCTGCAAAGGACCGAACATCATGCCGAAATTCAAAAATAACCCCGGCCAAATCTGGCGCGGAATGCCATCGCACGGCATGGACACGGCTGCCATTTTGAAAAATATCGGCTACAGCGAAAACGACATTCAGGAGTTGGTCAGCAAAGGTCTGGCCAAAGTTGAGGATTAAACGCGTGGCGTAGGTCGGGTTACCCGACTAGCGCCCGCTCAATAACAAACGAACAAAATGGATAGAGGTGCAATGGATATCATTGGCGGACAACATCTACGTCAAATGTGGGACGATCTGGCGGACGTTTACGGTCATAAAACGGCGCTGATTTGTGAATCCAGCGGCGGAGTCGTTAACCGGTACAGTTATCTTGAGTTAAATCAGGAGATTAACCGCACGGCAAACCTGTTTTATACGCTGGGGATCCGCAAAGGCGACAAGGTCGCGCTGCATCTGGACAACTGCCCGGAATTTCTCTTTTGCTGGTTCGGGCTGGCAAAAATTGGCGCGATTATGGTGCCGATTAACGCCCGCCTGCTGCGCGAAGAAAGTGCGTGGATCCTGCAAAACAGCCAGGCGTGCCTGCTGGTGACCAGTGCGCAATTCTACTCCATGTATCAACAGATTCAGCAGGAAGATACCACGCAGCTACGGCACATTTGCCTGACCGATGTGGCGCTTCCCGCTGATGATGGCGTCAGTTCGTTTACTCAACTGAAAGAGCAACAACCTGCCACCTTGTGCCATGCGCCGCCGCTATCGACCGACGATACGGCGGAAATTCTCTTTACCTCCGGCACCACTTCCCGACCGAAAGGGGTGGTGATTACCCATTACAATCTGCGCTTCGCCGGATATTACTCCGCCTGGCAGTGCGCCCTGCGTGACGATGACGTCTACCTGACGGTAATGCCTGCATTTCATATCGATTGCCAGTGCACTGCGGCGATGGCGGCGTTTTCTGCCGGAGCCACCTTTGTGCTAGTCGAGAAATACAGCGCCCGCGCCTTCTGGGGACAGGTACAGAAGTACCATGCCACCGTCACCGAATGTATTCCGATGATGATCCGTACCTTGATGGTGCAGCCGCCTTCTGCGAACGACCGACAACACTGCCTGCGGGAAGTGATGTTTTATCTCAACCTGTCGGAGCAGGAAAAAGACGCTTTTTGTGAACGCTTCGGCGTTCGTTTGCTGACGTCTTATGGGATGACGGAAACCATCGTTGGCATTATCGGCGACCGTCCTGGCGATAAACGGCGCTGGCCGTCGATTGGCCGGGCGGGATTTTGCTACGAAGCGGAGATCCGCGACGATCACAATCGTCCGCTCCCGGCGGGAGAGATCGGCGAAATCTGCATTAAAGGCGAACCGGGGAAAACCATCTTCAAAGAGTACTTTCTCAACCCGCAAGCCACCGCCAAAGTCCTGGAAGCCGATGGCTGGCTTCATACTGGCGATACCGGATACCGCGACGAAGAGGGCTTTTTTTATTTCGTCGATCGTCGCTGCAACATGATCAAACGCGGTGGCGAGAATGTTTCCTGCGTGGAGCTGGAAAATATCATCGCCACCCATCCGAAAATTCAGGATATCGTGGTTGTTGTTATTAAAGATTCTATTCGCGATGAAGCTATCAAGGCCTTTGTGGTGCTGAATGAAGGTGAAACATTGAGCGAGGAAGAATTTTTCTGCTTCTGTGAACAAAATATGGCGAAATTTAAAGTGCCTTCTTATCTGGAGATCAGAAAAGATCTGCCGCGTAATTGCTCGGGGAAAATAATCAAAAAGAATCTGAAATAAACATAATGGCAGGGAATTATCCTGCCAGCTAATAATCACGCTCTAAAAACAAATGCATTCTTTGCAGGGATGTTGTCGTCCCTGAAAAAATAAAAATGGAGAAAAGGAATGAGTGAATCATTACATCTGACCCGCAATGGATCAATTCTGGAAATTACCCTTGATCGTCCAAAAGCCAATGCTATTGATGCAAAAACCAGCTTTGAGATGGGCGAAGTATTTCTTAATTTCCGTGACGATCCGCAATTGCGCGTCGCTATTATTACCGGAGCCGGAGAGAAATTCTTTTCCGCCGGCTGGGATTTAAAAGCGGCAGCAGAAGGCGAAGCGCCGGATGCTGATTTCGGGCCAGGCGGATTTGCTGGGTTAACCGAAATTTTCAATCTCGATAAACCGGTTATCGCAGCCGTGAACGGCTACGCCTTTGGCGGCGGCTTTGAACTGGCGCTGGCGGCAGATTTTATTGTTTGTGCCGATAATGCCAGCTTCGCCCTGCCGGAAGCCAAACTGGGTATTGTCCCGGACAGCGGCGGCGTGCTGCGTCTGCCGAAGATCCTGCCACCTGCCATCGTCAATGAAATGGTGATGACCGGCAGACGAATGGACGCAGAAGAGGCGCTGCGTTGGGGGATAGTCAACCGCGTGGTTAGCCAGACCGAACTGATGGATAACGCCCGCGAACTGGCGCAGCAGCTGGTTAACAGCGCCCCGCTGGCGATTGCGGCACTGAAAGAGATCTATCGCACCACCAGCGAAATGCCGGTTGAAGAAGCATATCGCTATATTCGCAGCGGTGTGTTGAAAAACTATCCCTCAGTTCTGCATTCGGAAGATGCCATTGAAGGGCCGCTGGCGTTTGCTGAGAAGCGCGATCCGGTGTGGAAAGGGCGTTAATAACCGTGAGCTATTACGCCTTTGAGGGATTAATTCCGGTGGTTCACCCGACGGCGTTTGTCCATCCCAGTGCGGTATTGATTGGCGATGTAATTGTGGGAGCCGGTGTCTACATCGGTCCCCTCGCCTCGCTGCGTGGTGATTACGGACGACTGATTGTGCAAGCGGGAGCCAATATTCAGGATGGCTGCATTATGCATGGCTACAGCGATACTGACACCATTGTCGGGGAAAACGGTCATATCGGTCATGGCGCTATCCTGCATGGCTGTGTGATCGGTCGTGATGCATTGGTCGGGATGAACAGCGTGATTATGGATGGCGCGGTCATTGGTGAAGAGAGCATTGTTGCCGCCATGAGCTTTGTCAAAGCAGGCTTTTGCGGCGAGAAACGCCAGTTGTTGATGGGCACGCCAGCCCGTGCGGTGCGCAGCGTCAGCGATGACGAGTTGCACTGGAAGAAATTAAATACTAAAGAGTATCAGGATCTTGTCGGGCGCTGCCATGCAGCGTTACATGAAACGCAACCGTTGAGGCAAATGGAGGAAAATCGTCCCCGTTTGCAGGGGACGACGGATGTGACGCCAAAGCGGTAACATCATCGGATGCGGCGTAAACGCCTTATCCGAACTGGCTGGAGAGCAACCGTAGGCCGGATAAGATGCGCCAGCATCGCATCCGGCAACCAGGCCGCACGGTATCAACGAAATTAAATTAACGACGCATACTCTTCGACAACATCATCTGCCACTTCTGCTCACGGTTAAGTTCTGTGAGCGGGACGGCAGGAATACGCGGCGTCTTTCTTACGCCGACTAATTTTTCCCGGCTGTTATTGCGCAGGCGCGCGTAAATTTGCTCATCAATATCGACCACTTTAACCAGTCGCTGGCACTGACATCCCCGCCCTTCCAGCTTATTAGGGATCATCTTAACTTCGCAGCTTATTTCTGCGACTTCCGACAGAATATAAGTTAGGGTATTAATCGCCTTGCTGTGTTCAATATCGAAATGAATAGAGATCTCTCTTGCTATCACCCAGCGATTTTCAGCCATCATCCATTCGGCGATTAACAAATAGAGTGGTTTTTCAACATATCCTTCACACATACGAACTCCAGTTTCACAAATTAAAAGTCTGGCTATGACTCGTTTTGAAGCAATCAAACAAGGCCATATTAAAATTGTGGATATATCGATAGTATGCAACTTCCCTGTCAATAAGTGTGAGCTAAATCCTGCTTACATCATCAAAAATAGAGTTTCCCGGAAAGATTATCCTTACTGGTAAAAAAACGGTTCTCATCAGAGAACCGTATTAGTTATTCGATCAAATTGGCGGATAAAAAATATCTGCCATGACACGCTATTATTTGATCTGCGCGTGCATTTCCTGTACCGAAATAACTTTTTCGGTCGCATCGGCATTCAGTGCCATCGCAGTAGCAAAACCGCCGTTCAGGGTGGTGTCGTAATGTACTTTATATTGCAGCGCGCTGCGACGAATCACGCGGGAGTCTTCAATCGCGCGACGACCTGACGTGGTGTTGATGATGTAGGTATATTCGCCATTCTTGATACGATCCTGAATGTGCGGACGACCTTCATGCACCTTGTTCACCAGACGCGGATTAATACCCGCTTCACCCAGCACAATCGCCGTGCCGTGGGTCGCATCCAGCTCGAAGCCCTGTTTCAGCAGTTTTGCCGCCAGATCAACCACGCGTTCTTTGTCGCCTTCACGCACGGAGAGCAGCGCACGACCGTGTTTCTTCATGGTGGAGTTACTACCCAGTTGCGCTTTAGCAAACGCTTCAGCGAAGGTGCGACCGACGCCCATCACTTCCCCGGTGGAGCGCATTTCTGGCCCTAACAGCGGGTCAACGCCGGGGAATTTGTTGAACGGCAGCACCACTTCTTTCACCGAGTAGTACGGCGGGATAACTTCTTTAGTTACGCCCTGCTCAGCCAGCGATTTGCCAGCCATCACGCGCGCCGCCACTTTTGCCAGCGGTACACCGGTGGCTTTGGAGACGAACGGAACGGTACGCGCCGCACGCGGGTTAACTTCAATCAGGTAGACTTCGTTGTTTTTCACTGCAAACTGCACGTTCATCAGACCGCGCACCTGCAATTCGAAGGCCAGTTTCTGCACCTGCTGGCGCATCACATCCTGAATTTCCTGGCTCAGTGTGTACGCAGGCAGAGAACACGCGGAGTCGCCGGAGTGCACACCTGCCTGCTCGATGTGCTCCATGATGCCGCCAATCAGCACCATTTCGCCGTCGCAGATGGCGTCCACATCAACTTCTACCGCGTCATCAAGGAAATGATCCAGCAGCACCGGCGCATCGTTAGAGACACTCACCGCCGTCTGGAAGTAACGGCGCAGGTCGGCTTCATCGTAGACGATTTCCATCGCCCGACCGCCGAGAACGTAAGATGGGCGCACCACCAGCGGGTAGCCAATCTCTTTCGCCTTCTCAACCGCCATTTCAATAGCGGTAACGGTAGCGTTAGCCGGTTGTTTCAGTTTCAGACGGTCAACCGCGTGCTGGAAGCGTTCACGGTCTTCCGCGCGGTCGATAGCATCCGGGCTGGTGCCGATAACCGGTACGCCAGCGGCTTCCAGCGCACGTGCCAGTTTCAGCGGGGTCTGACCGCCGTACTGGACGATAACGCCTTTCGGCTTCTCAATACGCACGATTTCCAGCACATCTTCCAGAGTTACCGGCTCAAAGTAGAGACGGTCGGACGTGTCGTAGTCGGTAGAGACAGTTTCCGGGTTACAGTTAACCATAATGGTTTCGTAACCATCTTCACGCAGCGCCAGCGAGGCGTGTACGCAGCAGTAGTCGAATTCGATACCCTGACCGATACGGTTCGGCCCGCCGCCGAGCACCATGATTTTTTCACGGTCAGTAGACGGATTCGCTTCGCACTCTTCTTCATAAGTGGAGTACATGTAAGCGGTGTCGGTAGCAAACTCTGCCGCACAGGTATCCACACGTTTGTAGACCGGATGTAGGTCATACTGGTCGCGCAGCTTGCGGATTTCCGCTTCACGCACGCCCGCCAGTTTTGCCAGACGCGCATCAGCAAAGCCTTTGCGTTTTAGCTGGCGCAGGAAGTCAGCGTTCAGGCCAGTGATGCCCACTTCTGCCACTTTCTCTTCCAGACGCACCAGCTCTTCAATTTGCACCAGGAACCAGCGATCAATGTTGGTCAGGTTGAAAACGCCGTCTACAGACAAGCCCGCACGGAAGGCATCGGCGATGTACCAGATACGCTCTGCGCCAGCATCTTTCAGTTCGCGGCGGATTTTGGTCAGGGCTTCCGGGTCGTCGAGACTCACTTTCGGGTCGAAGCCGGTCGCACCCACTTCCAGGCCGCGCAGGGCTTTTTGCAAGGACTCCTGCTGCGTGCGACCAATCGCCATCACTTCGCCAACCGATTTCATCTGGGTGGTCAGACGGTCATTCGCACCGGCGAATTTCTCGAAGTTGAAGCGAGGAATTTTAGTAACCACGTAGTCGATGGACGGTTCGAAGGAGGCCGGAGTACGCCCGCCGGTGATGTCGTTCATCAGCTCGTCAAGGGTGTAACCCACCGCCAGTTTCGCCGCCACTTTGGCAATCGGGAAGCCGGTGGCTTTCGATGCCAGCGCCGAAGAACGCGACACACGCGGGTTCATTTCGATAACAATCAGGCGACCGTTTTTCGGGTTAACCGCAAACTGAACGTTGGAACCGCCGGTTTCAACGCCAATTTCACGCAGTACCGCCATCGAGGCGTTACGCATGATTTGATATTCTTTGTCGGTCAGCGTCTGGGCTGGCGCCACGGTGATGGAGTCACCGGTGTGGATGCCCATCGCATCGAAGTTTTCGATAGAGCAGACGATGATGCAGTTGTCGTTTTTATCACGCACCACTTCCATCTCGTACTCTTTCCAGCCGATCAGCGACTCATCAATCAGCAGCTCTTTGGTCGGGGAGAGATCCAGACCACGGGCGCAAATTTCTTCAAACTCTTCGCGGTTATAGGCGATACCGCCACCACTACCGCCCATAGTAAAGCTAGGTCGAATGATGCACGGGAAGCCAACTTCAGCGGCAACCGCCAGCGCCTCTTCCATAGTATGTGCGATACCAGAACGCGCGGTTTCGAGGCCGATTTTCTTCATCGCCACGTCGAAACGGCGGCGGTCTTCTGCTTTATCAATCGCGTCGGCGGTAGCACCAATCATGGTCACACCGAACTCTTCCAGCACGCCCTGACGCTCAAGCTCAAGCGCACAGTTCAGCGCCGTCTGACCGCCCATCGTTGGCAGCACCGCATCCGGACGCTCTTTTTCAATAATCTTACGTACCACTTCCCAGTGAATCGGCTCGATGTAGGTCGCATCAGCCATTTCCGGGTCGGTCATGATGGTCGCCGGGTTGGAGTTCACCAGAATGACGCGGTAACCCTCTTCGCGAAGGGCTTTACATGCTTGCGCGCCAGAGTAGTCAAACTCACACGCCTGACCGATAACAATCGGGCCCGCACCCAGAATCAGGATACTTTTTATATCTGTACGTTTTGGCATGGCTCTTTTACTCCTGATTACTTAGCGGTTTTACGGTACTGCTCAATTAACTCGATAAAGTGGTCGAACAACGGCGCTGCGTCGTGTGGACCTGGGCTGGCTTCAGGGTGCCCCTGGAAGCTGAACGCCGGTTTATCGGTGCGATGAATCCCTTGTAACGTACCGTCGAACAGGGATTTATGTGTAACACGCAGGTTTGCAGGTAATGTTGCTTCGTCCACCGCAAAACCGTGGTTTTGCGCGGTGATCATCACCACATTTTTCTCAATATCTTTCACCGGATGGTTGCCGCCGTGGTGACCAAATTTCATTTTGATGGTCTTCGCCCCACTTGCCAGCGCCAGCAGCTGATGACCGAGGCAGATACCAAATACCGGGATGTCGGTTTCGAGGAATTTCTGGATGGCGGTAATGGCGTAATCGCACGGTGCCGGATCGCCAGGGCCGTTGGAGAGGAAGATACCGTCCGGATTCATTTTCAACACGTCTTCCGCAGAGGTTTGCGCCGGAACGATGGTCAGGCGACAGCCTCTGTCCACCAGCATCCGCAGGATGTTGCGCTTGGCACCGAAATCATAAGCCACGACGTGGAACGGCAGCTCGTCTTCTTTTTTCGCTTCTGGCAGGCCGCCGGTCAGCGTCCAACTCCCTTGTGTCCAGCTATAGGCTTCTGCGGTAGTCACTTCTTTTGCCAGATCCATACCATTGAGGCCAGGGAACGCGCGGGCTTTTTCTAATGCCAGCGCCGCATCCGGGTTGTCGCCCGCGATGATGCAGCCGTTCTGTGCGCCTTTCTCGCGCAGTAAACGCGTCAGCTTACGGGTATCGATATCGGCAATCGCTACGATGTTATGGCGCTTCAGGTAAGAAGAGAGGTCTTCGGTATTACGGAAGTTGCTGGCAATCAGCGGCAGGTCGCGAATCACCAGACCTTGTGCATGTACCTGAGAAGATTCTTCATCGGCGTCATTAGTGCCGACATTGCCAATATGGGGATAAGTAAGAGTAACGATTTGACGAGAATAGGAAGGATCAGTGAGGATTTCTTGATAACCGGTCATTGAAGTATTGAAAACGACTTCCCCAACCGCCGAACCTGTTGCCCCTATGGCCCGACCGTGAAACTGGGTTCCGTCTTCCAGAACCAATAGCGCTGACTTAATCAAAACACCCTCCAGAGAATATTCACTCACTTTATTTGCATATTAATTCACAATGATGCGATGAATCAATGCAAATCTGCTTACCGACGAATTTCTGGCAAACGGCGGCATTCTGGAGATATGGGCGCTAAAAGTCAACTCAATAGCGGGATTTATTATATAATTTTATGCCTCACACCTATTTTACAGGCACTAACCGACAAAAACACAATCTAACAAGGTCTGGAAAACGCTTGCGCAGCGAGAAGAATGTGTAAACAAAGAACACGAAGAAAAAAAGTGGACCAGATGGTCAAAATTTACATTAAAACAACAAAAGCAGAAGACAAAACATGTAATTTTTAGCACTTGAATAAAATTCAAAAACATAACACAAAAAATAAAAGGGCTTAAAATTAAAGCCCTTTACAATCAATAAATTAAATGTGTTATTTTTGCGTAATTACAAATGTTTTGTGGTTACAATTTATTGAGATTAAGCACATCTCTCATATCAAAAAGACCACTTTCCTTGCCACTCAGCCACAATGCCGATCTTACTGCGCCGTTAGCAAATGTCATGCGGCTGGAAGCCTTATGAGTGATCTCCAGACGTTCGCCGATATCGGCAAACATGGCGGTATGTTCACCCACGATGTCTCCGGCGCGGACGGTGGCAAAACCTATCGTTCCGGGAACGCGTTCACCGGTATGCCCTTCGCGGCTGTAAACGGCACAATCTTTCAGATCTTTATCCAACGCATGGGCAATCGCTTCCCCCATTGCCAGCGCAGTGCCTGACGGCGCATCGACTTTATGTCGATGATGCGCTTCGATAATTTCGATATCAGTGTAGTCACCCATGACCTGAGCCGCTTTCTCCAGCAACTTAAGCATGACGTTAACGCCGACGCTAAAGTTGGCGGCAAAGACAATCGCAATATCTTTGGCAGCTTCACCAATCGCCTGTTTACCTGCGTCATCAAAACCCGTGGTGCCAATCACCATCCCTTTGCCATGTTGGCGGCAAAAAGCGAGATGGTTCAGCGTACCTTCCGGACGGGTAAAATCGATAAACACATCAAAATCATCTTTTACAACATCAAGGCTGCTTTGTACGATAACGCCGGTTTTTCCTGCTCCAGCCAGTTCGCCAGCATCGCTGCCCAGTAAAGAAGATCCTTCGCGTTCCAGCGCCGCGCCAAGCTGCACGCCCTCTAATGCCAGCGCCGCCTGAATCAACTGGCGGCCCATACGCCCCCCGGCTCCCGCGATGGCAACGCGGATGTTTGCATCATGCATAGCTATTCTCTTTTGTTAATTTGTATAGACCGTTTTCAGAGTAACCAGCGCATCGCTACGCCGCCAGCCGAAAACGCTGATAATTAGAAATTAATGATAAACAGGGAGGGATATCAGTGAAAGGCATGAGTCAGTGAATGACTACATGCCGATAACATGTGACAGGTTACGGCGCCAGCGCCAGCACCTCCGCCACCCACTGCTGGAAACCTTTCACGTCCAGATCCAGCGCAACCTGAACATTTGCCGGTTTATCCAGCCGACCGTCAATATCGACGACTGTCGTACCCGCAGTAAATTCACCTTGTGTTTCTACCGCCACAAAACACGGCTTGAGAGTGAACAAATCCGGGCGAACCAGCCAGGCAATGGCACAGAGATCGTGCATTCGCAGGCCACTTTGCATACTGCCGCTGCGGTAGTGGCTAAACAGTGCATGAAGCATTTTTCCGGTGCGATTCAATTCCGGTAGTGTGGTGAGATATTCGGGAGTGAGCATCGCCTGATTGGTGACGTCCAGGCCACACATCACAATCTCCAGTCCGCTCTGGAAGACCTGGGCCGCCGCTTCAGGATCAATCGCAATATTAAACTCGGCATTCGGCGTGAAATTGCCACGACCGGCAGAACCGCCCATGATCACCAGACGACGAATATGCGGTTTGCATTCCGGGCACTGTGAAAGCAATAGCGCGATATTCGTCAACGGCCCGATCGCCACCAGGGTAACGGGTTCAGGCGCGCACATTAGCGCATCACGAATCGCCAGAAACGCCGGTTTCTCCAGTGGTTTTCGATTGTGCTCAACGAAGTCATAACCATCCATGCCGGATTCACCATGAACATAAGACGCATCACGCGGTGCGCGTACCAACGGTGTTGCCGCCCCCTGGGCGAGTGGGATATCCGCATCCCAGAAATGCAGCAATTGCAGCGCATTTCGGGTAGTTTTCTGCACCGATACATTGCCTCCGACAGTCGTCATCAGTTGGAGATCGAGTTGTGGGGCAAAGATCGCGGCAGCAATCGCTGCGGCATCGTCGATACCAGGGTCGGTATCCAAAAAAATCGGCAAGCGCATGTTTTCTCCATAAAAAATGCCGGTAATAAGACCGGCATTTTCACATAACTTAGGCTGCAAATGACTTAATCAACTTCACGAATATCGACACGCAGCTCTTTCGGCACTTCGAAAACAATGTTTTCTTCACGGCCTTCAAGCGAAATGGCTTCACCACCGCCAAGCTGCTGTAAACGTGCGACGACGTTCTGTACCAGAATATCCGGAGCTGATGCGCCCGCAGTCACACCGACGCATTTCGCTTCTTTCACCCACTCTTCCTGGATATCAGCCGCATCGTCAATTAAAAACGCGCGTTTGCCCATACGCTGTGCCAGTTCCGCCAGACGGTTGGAGTTGGAGGAGTTTTTCGAACCGACCACCAGCACAACTTCCGCCTGCTCTGCCAGGGCGCGTACTGCTTCCTGACGGTTGGTAGTGGCGTAACAAATGTCATCTTTGCGCGGCCCGACAATTTTCGGGAAGCGTTTACGCAGCGCGTCGATAACATCAGACGTGTCATCCACCGACAGCGTGGTCTGGGTCATAAAAGAGAGCTTCTCTTCGTTTTTGACCGTCAGCTTCCATACGTCATCTGGCGATTCAACCAGATACATTCCCCCTTCTGGGTTGCTGTACTGTCCCATCGTCCCTTCCACTTCCGGGTGCCCGGCGTGGCCGATGAGAATAGATTCTTCACCACGACGGCTGGCGCGAGCGACTTCCATATGTACTTTGGTCACCAGCGGACAGGTGGCGTCGAATACCGTCAGATCGCGACTTTTCGCTTCGTTGCGTACCGCCTGGGAAACGCCATGCGCAGAGAAAATCAGGATCGCACCGTCCGGCACTTCGCTGATCTGCTCAATAAAGATAGCCCCACGCTCGCGCAGGCTATCGACCACGTAGCGGTTATGCACCACTTCGTGGCGGACATATATCGGTGCGCCGTAAATGGCCAGCGCGTTTTCAACAATGCTGATAGCGCGGTCTACCCCGGCACAAAAACCACGCGGGTTGGCCAACAGGATCTGCATGTTACGCCTCCAGTGCCGGATCGATTTCCAGCACTTCAATATCAAAATGAACGGTCTGCCCGGCCAGCGGATGGTTAAAATCAACGGTAATAGAGTCGCCGTTAATTTCGCGGATCACGCCAGGCATCTCACTGCCATCCATTGCGGTAAAAAGCATTATTGCGCCAATTTCTGGCTCGCCTGCATCCATAAACTCACGGCGGGAGAAGTACTGAATCAGGTCTGGTGACGGCACGCCAAACGCCGCATCTGGCTCCAGCGTGAAGGTGGTTTTATCGCCCACTTTCAGCCCCAGCAGATGTTGCTCCAGCCCTTCGGAAAGAGAAGCATCACCCAGGCGGAACAGCGCCGGTTTACCGTTGTTGCGGGTAGACTCGGCGGTAGTGCCATCGTCGAGTTTTAGCGTGAAGTGCACCAGGACGGCGCTATTGCTCTGTACAGATTCAGACATGCAGGTTTGCTCTTGTATTTGAGGATTTTTGCCGGATGCGGCCTACGATTTCGCAGCAATCGGTAGGCCGGATAAGATGCGTCAGCATCGCATCCGGCAGGGTTTATTATTGTTTTTTCGCTTTAGAAGGTAAAAAACCTTCCAGCACAATCAATGCCGCACCGACACAGATTGCGCTATCGGCGAGGTTGAAGGTGGCGAAATGCCAGTCGCCGACGTAGAAGTCGATCATATCGACCACAAAGCCGTGCCACAGACGGTCGAACAGGTTGCCCAGTGCGCCGCCAATAATCAGCGCGTAAGCGATATTGTTTAGCTTTTGCGTAGCCTTCGAGCGATACATCATCACCGTCAGGATCACACTAATACCAATCGCAATACCGGCAAAAAACCAACGCTGCCAGCCGCCGCTATCGGCAAGGAAACTAAACGCCGCGCCATAGTTACGCGCATAATGCAGATTAAGCGACGGGAACAGCGGAACCGTATCCCCCAGAGCAAAGTTCTGGAGGATCAGGTATTTGCTGCCCAGATCGATAATCAGCACGACTACCACCAGCCACAGCCAGCGTAGCCCTGTTGAACAGATCGATTGACTCATCAGGCAAACTTACGTTTTTCACCGTCGCCGGCGACGTTGCTGACACAGCGGCCGCAGATTTCTGCGTGTTCCGCCACCTTGCCGACATCCTGGGTGTAGTGCCAGCAGCGTGGGCACTTATCACCTTCGGCTTTACTCAACGCGACTTTCAGCCCTTTGAGTACTTCGCTCTGCTGCGCATCAGCAGGTGCGTCGTTATAGTCTGCAACGGCAGCGCCAGAGGTCAACAGGACAAATCGTAATTCATCACCCAGCGCGGTCAGTTTCGCCGCCAGTTCGGGTTCCGCGTACAGGGTCACTGCCGCTTCCAGAGAACCGCCGACTTTCTTATCCGCACGAGCCTGCTCGATGACTTTGTTCACTTCGCCACGCACTTTCAGCAGCTCGTCCCAGAATGCATCGTTCATCGCTTCGCTGTCTGCCAGACCAAACAGGCCTTCGTACCACTCACCGGTGAAGACGTATTTTTCACGCTCGCCCGGCAGGTAGCCCCACACTTCATCAGCGGTGAAGGAGAGGATCGGCGCCATCCAGCGCACCAGCGCTTCTGCAATGTGATACAGCGCAGTCTGGCAGCTACGACGCGCCACGCTGTCCGCTTTAGCGGTGTACTGACGGTCTTTGATGATGTCGAGGTAGAAAGAGCCCATCTCAACGGAGCAGAAGCGCATCAGGCGCTGTACCACTTCGTGGAAATCGTATGCTTCGTAAGCCTTGAGGATGTCTTCCTGAGCCGCTTTCGCACAACCCACGGCCCATCTGTCCAGTACCACCATCTCTTCCGGTTTCACCATATCTTTTGCTGGATCGAAACCATTGAGGTTTGCCAGCAGGAAGCGCGCGGTGTTACGGATACGACGATAGCTGTCAGCAGCACGTTTCAGGATCTCGTCAGAAACAGCCATTTCGCCGGTGTAGTCGGTTGATGCCACCCACAGACGCAGAATATCCGCGCCAAGTTTGTTCATCACATCCTGCGGCGAAACGGTGTTGCCGATGGATTTAGACATCTTGCGACCCTGACCATCCACGGTAAAGCCGTGGGTCAGTACCTGACGATACGGCGCTTTGCCTTTCATCGCGGTGGAGATCATTAGGGAAGACATGAACCAACCACGGTGCTGGTCAGAACCTTCCAGATACATGTCCGCTGCGTGACCGGCAAATTCCGGACGCACGTCAACAACGGAAGAGTGGGTAGATCCGGAGTCAAACCATACATCCAATGTGTCCGGCACTTTCACGTACTGATCAGCTTCATCGCCGAGGATCTCTTTCGCATCAAGATCCCACCACGCCTGGATGCCGTCAACTTCAACGCGTTTTGCCACTTCTTCCATTAGTTCGAGGGTACGCGGATGCAGCTCTTCCGTGTCTTTGTGCACGAACAGTGACATCGGTACGCCCCAGGTGCGCTGACGGGAGATACACCAGTCAGGACGGTTAGCAACCATCGACTCGATACGCGCCTGGCCCCAGTCCGGGATCCACTGCACACCTTTGATCTCTTTCAGTGACTGCGCACGCAGACCTTTCTGATCCATGCTGACGAACCACTGCGGCGTCGCGCGGAAGATGATCGGCGTTTTGTGACGCCAGCAGCACGGATAGCTGTGCTGCATTTTCTCAACATGCAGCAGCGCGCCTTTTTCCTGCAACAGCGCAACGACGATGTCGTTCGCTTTGAAGACGTTCACACCATCCAGCGTCGGGTAAGTACCCGGCAGATAAGTGCCGTCCGGACCAACCGGGTTAGCGGTTTCCAGGCCGTATTTCTGACCAATCACATAGTCGTCCGGGCCGTGGCCAGGCGCGGTGTGAACAGCACCAGTACCGGCATCCAGGGTAACGTGATCGCCGAGGATTGCCGGAACGTCGAAGCCCATAAACGGATGAGTAAAGCGCAGCAGCTCAAGCTCTGCACCTTTCACCGTGCCGAGAATGGTGTAATCGGTAACGCCGATACGTTGCATTACGCTTTCAACCAGATCTTTCGCCAGAATCACGGCCTGACCGCCGATCTGCACCAGCGCATAGTCGAAATCCGGTGCAATAGAGATTGCGCGGTTCGCAGGCAGAGTCCACGGCGTAGTGGTCCAGATAACCAGCGAGATTGGGCCGTTAACGTTGCTGACGCCAAATTTCGCTTTCAGCGCATCCTGATCGACTGCCTGGAAAGCAACGTCGATGGACGGAGAGGTTTTGTCGTAATACTCAACTTCCGCTTCTGCCAGCGCAGAACGGCAGTCAACGCACCAGTGTACCGGCTTCGCGCCTTTGTGCAGGTGACCGTTGCCGATGATTTTGCCCAGCGCGCGGATGATGTTGGCTTCAGTTTTGAAGTCCATAGTCAGGTACGGGTGCGACCAGTCGCCCAGCACGCCCAGACGAATAAAGTCTTTGCGCTGACCGTCAACCTGGGTCGCAGCGTATTCGCGGCACTTGGCGCGGAACTCGGCGGCGGTGAATTTCTCACCCGGTTTACCGTATTCTTGCTCTACTTTCAGTTCGATCGGCAGACCGTGGCAGTCCCAGCCTGGCACATACGGCGAGTCATAACCGGAAAGCCCTTTGGACTTGATGATTATGTCTTTCAGAATCTTGTTAACCGAGTGACCAATATGAATGCTGCCATTCGCATATGGAGGGCCATCATGCAGAATGAAGGTTTTTTTGCCTTTTTTAGCCGCACGAATGATGCCGTACAGGTCATCATCAGTCCAACGCGCCAGCATTCCCGGTTCGCGTTTGGCAAGATCGCCACGCATCGGGAACCCTGTTTCCGGCAAATTCAGGGTTGATTTATAGTCACTCATCAGATTCTCGGTTCCGTATTTCGGTTTGATTACATAACAGGCTTAAGCCGGTTTTGTTAGCCCAAAAAATTCGCGGGCGGTTAATTCATCACGCGCAATCTGCGCTTTCAGTTCGTCCAGCGACGCAAATCGCTGCTCACTGCGTATTTTTTTACGCAGCACTACTTGTATATGGCGACCGTACAGGTCCATTGCAACATCTAACAAATGCACTTCCAGCTGCTGGCGAATACCGGCAACCGTAGGGCGTGTTCCGATGTTTGCCACGCCGGGTAACGGCTTTTCACCGAGGCCCAGCACTTCTACCGCATAAACCCCTTTCACCGGGGAAACCTGACGGCGTAGCGGTACATTCGCCGTCGGGAAACCAATAGTGCGCCCTAACTCATCACCGTGGACTACACGCCCGGAAATGGCAAACGGGTGCCCCAGTAAACTTTCCGCCAGAGCCAGATTGTCATCCGCCAGCGCCTGACGCACGGCGGTGCTGCTGATACGCACGCCACCTTCGCAAAAAGTTTGCGTACTGGTGATATCGAAGCCGTATTCCATGCCAGCTTTCTGTAATAACAAGAAATCACCTTCACGACCAGCGCCAAAGCGGAAATCATCACCAACAGCCAGAAATTTTACCCGCAAATGCTTCACCAGAAGATCGCTGATGAAATTTTGCGCGGTTAACGCCGCGAAACGTCTGTCGAAACGCACGCACAGCACGTAATCAACGCCACACTCTGCAAGGTAACGCAGTTTTTCCCGCAGTCGGGTCAGACGTGCCGGGGCTTTGTCGGTAGCAAACAGTTCCAGCGGTTGAGGCTCAAAAATCATCACCATCACCGGTAAGTTGCGCTTGCGCCCTTCTTCCTGCAACCCTTGCAACAGCGCGCGATGACCACGATGCACGCCGTCGAAATTACCAATAGTCAGCACACACCCTTCTTGCGGGGCCTGGCTGAGATTATGTATGCCGCGTATCAGCTTCATGTCTGGCTCAAAACAGTGAAAATCGTCCGAGTATACCTTGTACAGCGGTCAAGGTTAACCGGCGATTGAGTACTGAAATCAGAAAGAAGTGGCTTTTCATTGCCATGGCGCAAATCACGGTAAGAAACTAACGACCTGCTGCAATTTTATCGCGGAAAAGCTGTATTCACACCACGCAAGCTGGTAGAATCCTGCGCCATCACTACGTAACGAGCGCCGCCATATTAACGGCGCTTATTTGCACAAATCCATTGACAAAAGAAGGCTAAAAGGGCATATTCCTCGGCCTTTGAATTGTCCATATAGAACACATTTGGGAGTTGGACCTTGGCTAATATCAAATCAGCTAAGAAGCGCGCCATTCAGTCTGAAAAGGCTCGTAAGCACAACGCAAGCCGTCGCTCTATGATGCGTACTTTCATCAAGAAAGTATACGCAGCTATCGAAGCTGGCGACAAAGCTGCTGCACAGAAAGCATTTAACGAAATGCAACCGATCGTGGATCGTCAGGCTGCTAAAGGTCTGATCCACAAAAACAAAGCTGCACGTCATAAGGCTAACCTGACTGCGCAGATCAACAAACTGGCTTAATCGCCTTTTGTTGTCAGCTTTGTAAAAAAACCCGCGTAAGCGGGTTTTTTTATGTCTCCAGCAGGCCGAAACTGCAGCCTGCAAAGTACGAATAGTTATTTCGCGGCTGGCGTAAACAGCGCAGAGTAATCGGCATTGCAAATACGCTGTACCGCAGGGTGTTGAATCATCCTTTCGGCAAAAATCGCATGGTACTCTTCCATGACGTTCTCAACTCGCCCAATCTCCACAACCGAGTTATCATTATAAAAATCATTGGCATATAGCGAAGGCGCAACGAAAATAGCGTTATGCGTCGCCCCAAAGGCTTTCATCAACGCCGCATCATCAAACTCCCCCAGAATTTCAACGTTTAAGCCCTGAGAGTTAAACCAGTTTAATAGCTTGCGTCCCAACATTGAGCGACGCCCCGGAATAAGTAAACGACGCTCTTCCAGACAGGCAGGAAACGGCTTTTCCGGCAGCGGGTTAGTACACCAGAAACTGACGCCACACTCGCCAATTTTCATGGAAAACAGCCCTTCTTGTTGGGTGGAGTCGATCGGACAGTCAGAGATGATCATATCCAGCTTATGCTGACTCAACTGCTCTAACAGCATCTCGTGCGTCGATTCGAAACAGCGTAGATGGATCTGCTCGTCTTCTACAACGGCTGCATCCAGAACACTGCTGACCAGGCGTTTGGAAAGGGCATCTGCCACACCAACATCAAATAATAAGTTGGACTCTTTGCGATAGTTGACGATATCCAGCATTTCCTGGCTTAACGTGAACATTTTATCGGCATAGCGATAGACCAGTTCCCCCAGTTCACTGGGTTCCAGACCGCGTCCTTTACGCTTAAATAATTTCCCTTGCAGGCGCTCTTCCAGCGCCCGGATCTGTCCGGTAATGGTTTGTGGTGTTAAATAAAGCGCCTCCGCTGCGCCAACCACAGAGCCTTCTTTGTAGACATGCCAGAAGTAATACAAGTGGTTGTAATTGATATGAGACATGCTCATTTCTCTCCCTGATAAGAATGAAAAGGGAGCCATTTATGGCTCCCCGGAACATCGTCCTGTCAAACTGATGGACGTAAACGAATGCGTAACCAGCTATATCCAATTACCGCCGAAGAGATTGAGCCAACCAGAATGCCCAATTTCGCCCAGTTAATCAGTTCTGGATCTACGCTACCAAAAGCCAGGCTGGCGATAAAGATAGACATAGTAAAACCGATACCGCACAGGATACCAACCGCCATAATTTGCTGATAAGTGGTTCCCTCCGGCAAATGCGCCAGTTTCAAACGCAGCGCCAGCCAGCAGAACACACTAATACCCAACGGCTTGCCAATCAGCAAACCGGCGATGATCCCTAATGGCAGGATGGAGGTCAGGCCATCCAGCGTCACGCCTTGCAGAGAAACGCCGGCATTGGCAAAAGCAAACAACGGCAAAATCAGATAAGCCACCCACGGGTGCAATACATGCTCCAGGCGCTTCGCCGGAGAACGACCATGCTTCTCTTTCAATGGAATAAAGAAACCGACAATGACGCCTGCCAGCGTTGCGTGGACGCCTGATTTCAACACTGCAGTCCACAACACCACGCCGACCAGAATATAAACTCCCGTGCGGCGAACACCACAAATGTTCAGCACCGCGAGCACCGCAATTGCTACAGCAGCAACGCCAAGAGAGGCCATTGACAAGTCATTAGTGTAAAACAAGGCGATGATAATGATGGCTCCAAGATCGTCGATAATAGCCAGTGCCATCAAAAAAATCTTCAGTGCTAACGGTACACGGCTTCCCAATAACGCCAGGACACCGAGGGCAAAGGCAATATCAGTCGCCGCCGGGATTGCCCACCCTTCACGAGTGATAGGATCGGCGTAGTTAAAGGCCAAATAGAGCAATGCCGGGACAATCATCCCGCCGATTGCGGCAATAACCGGAAACGCAGCCTGGCGCAAACTGGCCAGCGATCCTTGCATCAGCTCGCGTTTAACTTCCAGACCAACTAACAGGAAAAATATCGCCATTAGCGCGTCATTTATCCATAACAGCATGTTTTTATTGATTTCAAGAGAACCTACCCGCAGCTGAACCGGCGTCTCAAGAAAGTCGTGATACCATCCACTGGTTGCACCGCTATTGGCCATAATCATCGCCAGAACAGCGGCAATGATGAGAATAATGCCTCCCGAGGCATCACTGCTAAAGAATCGATGCAGATGTTTCACTTTTTATTTCTCTTTCAGGTGAATAGATCGTTTTTACTATTTTACTCTGCACGAATCATCGTTAAAATCAGATTATAGTGTAGGAACAATTCGCTTTTAACGATCTATAAAGAAGATTATGTCACCAGCAGAGGAAGTGTTGTTGGCGCTCGAAAGCGGTGGCTGATGACCTCAAACCCTGATAATCATAGCCTAATGTCAAGATTTCTGAGGGGTTTATTCGGAATAAGTAATAATTAATTTGCAATAAACCGGAGCTGTTTGTTAAGGCGATATTTCAAATATCTCCAATTTATCGTCAATAATCGCAATAAAAAGCTAAATCAAAGTTAACTAATTGAATCCTTAAAAAATTACGCCATAAAAATGCGAGGCGTCTTCAGGATTAGAATCGATAAAACAGAATGGATTAAAGAGAGCAGTATAATAGCGGCGGGTGCTTGAGGCTGTCTGTCTCAGGCATTAGCTGGATGGCAGATAGAGAAAAGCCCCGAGTGATATTTTACCATCAACCCGAGGCCCCCTATATGCAGACCCATGTAGAGTGCCTCTTACTGACCGTAAGGTCAAGGAGAAGAGAGCAATGAAGCAGCATAAGGCGATGATAGTCGCCCTGATCGTCATCTGTATCACCGCCGTAGTGGCGGCGCTGGTAACGAGAAAAGACCTCTGTGAGGTTCACATCCGAACTGGCCAGACGGAGGTTGCTGTTTTCACGGCTTACGAATCCGAGTAAGAGCAACGGCGGGGAGCGATCCCCGCCACTTTACAGGTGCCCGCATATCTTCAACGCACCCTATTTTTTTTACCCTGGCCTGCCCACGGGCAGGCCTTTGGGAAAATTAGCGAGTCAGGTCGTCAAAAAACTTCTTCACGCCATCAAAGAAACTCTTCGAGCGTGGGCTGTTGTGCTCGCCGGTTGGGCCACCGAAGCTTTCTTGCAGCTCTTGCAGCAGCTGTTTCTGCTTCTCGTTCAGACCTACCGGCGTTTCGACGACAACGCGACACAGCAAATCGCCCTGTGCACCGCCGCGAACAGACTTAACGCCTTTACCGCGCATACGGAACAACTTACCGGTCTGGGTTTCGCCAGGCACTTTCAGCTTGACGCGACCATCAAGGGTCGGCACTTCGATTTCGCCGCCCAGCGCCGCCATAGCGAAGTTGATCGGGACTTCACAATACAGGTTGTTGCCTTCACGCTCGAAAATCGGGTGCTGTTTAACCTGAACCTGAACGTACAGATCGCCTGCCGGTGCGCCATGCTCGCCTGCTTCACCTTCGCCCGCAAGACGGATGCGGTCTCCAGTGTCCACCCCTGCCGGGATTTTAACGGACAGCGTTTTGCTACGCTCAACACGACCATGACCATGGCATTTGTTGCACGGATCTTTGATAAGCGTACCGCGCCCCTGACAGTGCGGACAGGTCTGCTGCACGGCAAAGAAGCCCTGGCGCATCTGCACCTGACCAGAACCATGACAGGTCGGACAGGTCTGCGGCTGCGTACCTGGTTTTGCACCGCTACCGTGGCAAACGTCACACTCTTCCAGAGTCGGAATGCGGATCTCTTTGGTCACGCCACGTACAGCTTCTTCGAGGGTGAGCTCCATGTTATAGCGTAAATCAGCACCACGCGCCGCACGTTGACGACCACGTCCGCCGCCAAAAATATCGCCGAAAACGTCACCAAAAATATCGCTGAAGTCTGCTCCGCCGCCAAAACCGCCGCCGCCCATGCCGCCTTGCTCAAACGCCGCATGACCGTACTGATCATATGCCGCGCGTTTTTGCGAGTCGGTCAGAACTTCATAAGCTTCCTTGATCTCTTTAAATTTCGCCTCGGCCTCTTTGTCACCCTGGTTACGGTCCGGGTGATATTTCATGGCCAGGCGTTTATAGGCCTTTTTGATTTCACGCTCTTCCGCTGTTTTGGAAACGCCTAAAATCTCGTAATAATCTTGCTTAGCCATTTTTTTTGATTTGCCCCTAGATGAATGCACGGGCGGAGAGGAAAATCCCCTTCGCCCGTGTCAGTATAATTACCCGTTTATAGGGCGATTATTTTTTGTCTTTGACTTCTTCAAACTCAGCGTCGACAACATCGTCATCTTTCGCGTTGTTTGCAGAAGCATCAGCACCGGCAGTCTGCTGCTGTGCATGTTGCTGCTGGGCGATTTCCATCAGTTTCTGGGAAACCTGTGCCAGTTCCTGCATTTTCGCTTCGATAGCGGCTTTGTCTTCACCTTTCAGAGCAGTTTCCAGTGCAGTCAGCGCAGACTCGATAGCAGTTTTGTCGTCAGCCGGCAGTTTGTCGCCTGCTTCTTCAACCTGCTTACGGGTGCTGTGCAGCAGATGGTCGCCCTGGTTGCGAGTCTGTACCAGCTCTTCAAACTTACGGTCTGCTTCGGCGTTAGCTTCCGCGTCGCGTACCATTTTCTGGATTTCATCTTCGTTCAGACCAGAAGAAGCCTTGATGGTGATCTTCTGCTCTTTACCGCTGTTTTTGTCTTTCGCGGAAACGTGCAGGATACCGTCAGCATCGATATCGAAGGTAACTTCGATCTGCGGCATACCGCGCGGAGCCGGGTTGATACCATCCAGGTTGAACTGACCCAGAGATTTGTTATCAGCCGCACGTTTACGTTCACCCTGCAGCACGTGGATGGTTACCGCAGACTGGTTGTCTTCAGCGGTAGAGAACACCTGGCTGTGCTTGGTCGGGATAGTGGTGTTTTTCGCGATAAGCGTCGTCATCACACCACCCATGGTTTCGATACCCAGAGACAGCGGGGTAACGTCCAGCAGCAGTACGTCTTTCACGTCGCCAGTCAGTACACCACCCTGAACGGCAGCACCGATTGCCACAGCTTCGTCCGGGTTAACGTCTTTACGCGGCTCTTTACCAAAGAACTCAGCAACTTTCTTCTGAACCATCGGCATACGAGTCTGACCACCAACGAGGATAACATCGTCGATATCAGATACGGACAGGCCAGCATCCTGCAGTGCAACTTTCAGCGGCTCGATGGAACGGTTCACCAGGTCTTCGACCAGGCTTTCCAGTTTTGCACGAGTCACTTTGATGTTCATGTGTTTCGGACCAGTCGCATCTGCGGTGATGTACGGCAGGTTAACGTCGGTCTGCTGAGCGGAAGACAGTTCGATTTTCGCTTTTTCTGCCGCTTCTTTCAGGCGCTGCATTGCCAGCGGATCGTTGCGCAGGTCAATGCCCTGATCTTTCTTGAATTCTTCAACCAGGTAGTTGATCAGACGGCTGTCGAAGTCTTCACCACCCAGGTGGGTATCACCGTTGGTTGCCAGAACTTCGAAGGTTTTTTCGCCGTCAACTTCGTCGATTTCGATAATAGAAATATCGAAAGTACCACCACCCAGGTCATAAACCGCGATAGTACGGTTGCCAGTACCTTTGTCCAGACCGTAAGCCAGTGCAGCAGCGGTCGGTTCGTTGATGATACGTTTTACTTCCAGACCAGCGATACGGCCTGCGTCTTTGGTTGCCTGACGCTGAGCATCGTTAAAGTATGCCGGTACGGTGATAACAGCTTCAGTTACCGGTTCGCCCAGGTAATCTTCTGCAGTTTTCTTCATTTTTTTCAGCACTTCAGCAGAGATCTGCGGTGGTGCCATTTTTTGGCCTTTAACTTCGACCCATGCGTCGCCGTTATCAGCAGCAATAATTTTGAACGGCATGATGGAAACATCACGCTGCACTTCTTCGTCCTGGAAGCGGCGGCCAATCAGGCGTTTAATCGCAAACAGGGTGTTTTGCGGGTTCGTCACTGCCTGACGTTTAGCCGGCTGACCAACCAGAGTTTCACCATCCTGGGTATAGGCAATGATAGAAGGCGTGGTGCGATCGCCTTCGGCGTTCTCCAGCACACGAGGAGTGGTGCCATCCATAATCGCTACACAAGAGTTGGTAGTACCCAGGTCGATACCAATTATTTTACCCATCTAAACGTCTCCACTATATATTCGGTCATCATGTGGTTGTGAGTCTGTAATAGGGGCGAAACGTCTGGTTTCAACTGCCCAATTTCATTTTTTTGCAGACTCACTCACTGCGGTTGACTACTAAATGGGGTCGTAACCCACGTCATCAAGGGGGAGATGCAAAAATTTTTTGTGCTTTTGCGCAGAAATTTCACGATATGCCGGAAGAAGTGAAAAAAAGGGAGCAATAATATTCACGTAAAAAATGAATTTCACACAAATCATTCACTAAAAAATTGTAATAAAAAGAAAAGATTACGCACCTGAATCTTCTTTTCGTCAGCAGTAAACTAGTGGCTATTCTTCCCCCGACTGCTCCCCGCTAAGAGAATCTTCATGAAATCCATTTTTATGATTTCCGCCAGCCTCGTGCTCGGCCTGATGCTGTGCTGCACCGCGCAGGCCAACGACCATAAAATCCTCGGCGTCATTGCCATGCCGCGTAACGAAACCAACGATCTGACGTTGAAACTCCCCGTTTGCCGCATTGTAAAACGCATACAACTCACTGCCGATCATGGCGATTTACAGTTAAGCGCCGCGTCGGTTTATTTCAAAGCAGCCCGTAGCGCCAGCCAAAGCCTGAACATTCCGGCCGAAATCAAAGAAGGGCAAACCACCGGCTGGATCAACATTAACAGCGATAACGACAACAAACGCTGCGTGTCAAAAATCACCTTTTCCGGTCATACGGTGAACTCATCGGATATGGCCACGCTGAAAATTATCGGCGACGACTAATCTTTTAATACAGAAGCCACAATGACATGAACGTCAATTATCTACATGATTCGGACTTAGATTTTCTACAGCATTGCAGCGAAGAACAGCTGGCAAACTTTACCCGCTTACTCACTCATAATGAAAAAGGCAAAACCCGCCTGTCCAGCGTATTAATGCGCAACGAACTGTTTAAATCGATGGAAGGGCATCCAGAGCAGCATCGCCGCAACTGGCAGCTAATTGCCGGGGAATTACAACATTTCGGCGGCGATAGCATCGCTAACAAACTGCGCGGACACGGCAAACGGTATCGCGCTATTTTACTCGACGTCTCCAAACGGCTGAAACTGAAAGCCGATAAAGAGATGTCTACCTTTGAAATAGAGCAACAGTTACTCGAACATTTTCTGCGCAACACCTGGAAGAAAATGGACGAGACGCATAAAAAGGAGTTTTTGCAGACCGTCAACGCGAAGGTTAACGAACTGGAAGAGCTGCTGCCGTTATTGATGAAAGACAAGCAACTGGCCAAAGGCGTGTCGCATCTGCTTTCCAGCCAGCTGACCCGCATTTTGCGTACCCACGCTGCGATGAGCGTGCTTGGGCATGGTCTGCTACGCGGCGCGGGTCTGGGAGGGCCGGTGGGTGCAGCATTAAATGGGGTTAAAGCCGTTAGCGGCACTGCCTTTCGGGTGACAATTCCAGCGGTGTTACAAATCGCCTGTCTGCGACGAATGATTAGCGCCACTCAGCCCTGATACCTGACACAGGGGAAAATTTTCATTTTCCCCTCAAAAGATCGTAGACACTGCCCCACTGGCTGATTATTATGCCGCGCCCTGAAAACACTACAGTTATTCAGGGAAATTATTTCACCATTCATTCGATGATGATTTTTGAGGAATTATGGGCAACACTAAGTTGGCTAATCCGGCACCGCTGGGCCTGATGGGCTTCGGCATGACCACCATTCTGCTTAACCTGCACAACGTGGGTTATTTCGCTCTGGACGGTATTATTCTTGCCATGGGCATTTTCTACGGCGGCATCGCGCAAATTTTTGCTGGTCTGCTGGAGTACAAAAAAGGCAACACTTTCGGTTTAACCGCATTCACCTCTTACGGTTCTTTCTGGCTGACGCTGGTTGCGATTCTGCTGATGCCGAAACTGGGTCTGACCGATGCGCCAAATGCACAGTTCCTTGGTGTCTACCTGGGTCTGTGGGGCGTATTTACGCTGTTTATGTTCTTCGGCACGCTGAAAGGCGCACGCGTTCTGCAATTCGTTTTCTTTAGCCTGACCGTGCTGTTTGCCCTGCTGGCGATCGGTAACATTGCCGGTAACGCCGCAATCATCCACTTTGCCGGCTGGATTGGTCTGATCTGCGGTGCCAGCGCAATCTATCTGGCGATGGGTGAAGTACTGAACGAGCAGTTTGGTCGCACCGTTCTGCCGATTGGTGAATCCCACTAATTGTTTGAGATCCCCCCGCTCGGGGGGATTTTTTTATTCGTTAACTTCGCGTCTTGCACTCTTTGGTCTGAATGCCGCTACCACTTCCGGTGCCGTTTCAACGTATGGCCCTTCCAGCAACTGAATGCAGTACGGTACGCTGGCAAAAATACCGTGCACCACGACGTTACCCTCAGCATCCTTCACACCTTCCAGCGTCTCTTTGATGGACTTCGGCTGACCGGGTAAGTTAAGGATCAGTGCCTGTTTGCGAATCACACCCACCTGACGCGAAAGGATCGCGGTTGGTACAAAATGCAGGCTAATCTGGCGCATCTGTTCACCAAAGCCCGGCATCTCGCGGTCAGCTACTGCCAGCGTCGCATCGGGCGTTACGTCACGACGCGCCGGGCCAGTTCCGCCCGTGGTGAGCACCAGATGGCAACTCATTTCATCCACCAGCTCACACAACGTTTGCTCGATGATCGCCTGCTCATCGGGGATTAAGCGGGTTTCCAGTTCAAACGGCGTGGTTAGCGCCGATGTCAGCCATTCTTCCAGTGCAGGGATACCTTTGTCCTGATAAACGCCGCTGGATGCGCGATCAGAGATGGAAACTAAGCCAATACGTAAAGTATTCATCAAGATTTTTCCGTTTAAACAGTCTCGTTAAACAGAATGATACACTGCGAAGGGAGTGACAGACAGGCTTCAGAAGAGGTAGCGTGACCGACTTCCCGGTCACGCTAAGAATGATTACAGCAGATCGCCGATCATTTTTTCCAGTTTTTCCTGGTCAACAGCAAACTTACGGATACCTTCCGCCAGTTTATCTACTGCCATTGGATCCTGGTTGTGCTGCCACAGGAACTCAGACTCGGTGATACGCGCCGGACGCGCTTTCACTTCGCCGGTGTAAGACAGTTTACGTTCGATAGCCCCTTCGCTCTCAGCCAGCTCTTTCAGCAGTGCCGGTGCGATGGTCAGACGGTCGCAGCCTGCCAGTTCCAGAATTTCGCCGATGTTACGGAAGCTTGCGCCCATAACCACGGTTTCATAACCGTGCTCTTTGTAGTACTGGTAGATTTCAGATACAGAAACCACGCCCGGATCTTCTGCCGGAGCGTACTCTTTCTTATCGGTATTCGCTTTGTACCAATCCAGAATACGACCAACGAACGGAGAGATCAGGAACACGCCCGCTTCCGCACAAGCACGCGCCTGAGCGAAGGAGAACAGCAGAGTCAGGTTACAGTTGATACCTTCTTTTTCCAGCTGTTCAGCAGCACGGATACCCTGCCAGGTAGACGCCAGTTTGATCAGAATACGATCGTTGCTAATACCCGCATCGTTGTAGAGTTTGATCAGGCGTTTTGCTTTCGCAATTGACGCTTCAGTGTCATAAGAAAGACGCGCATCAACTTCAGTGGAGATACGACCCGGAACCAGTTTAAGGATTTCCAGACCAATATTTACTGCCAGTTTGTCGGTCGCGTCCACGATCTGCTGCGCGCGATCGTTACTCTGCTGTTTCGCCCAGGCGACAGCATCATCAATCAACTTACGGTATTCCGGAATCTGCGCTGCGTTAAGAATGAGAGAAGGGTTGGTTGTGGCATCCTGCGGTTGATACAGCTTCATTGCCGCGATGTCCCCAGTGTCGGCCACTACAGTGGTGTACTGACGAAGGGAGGTCAATTTGTCCGTCATGATAGTATTTCTCTTTAAACAGCTTGTTAGGGGGATGTAACCGGTCTGCCCTGATGATATCACGACGCAACGACAGCGCAACCGCAGACGAGAGGGTTATAGCCAGGCGAGACTGTTTACGTTTTCTGACACTGCGTTGATATCGCTCGCCATTTTTAAACAAAAACTCGAGTATGCTACACAGGCGTTATCTACCAATGCACATCGTATATAATTCTTAATCAATTGGTAACGTTTACACAGGAATGTAACCGCGTGCCGGCGACAAGAGGGATACGAATGCCTGATTTTTTCTCTTTTATTAACAATGTACTATGGGGATCAGTGATGATCTACCTGCTCTTCGGTGCAGGTTGCTGGTTCACTTTTCGCACCGGATTCGTTCAGTTTCGCTACATTCGCCAGTTTGGCAAAAGTCTCAAAAATAGCGTTCATCCCCAACCGGGTGGCTTAACCTCTTTTCAGTCACTGTGCACTAGTCTTGCCGCGCGCGTCGGCAGCGGTAACCTCGCAGGTGTTGCGTTGGCCATTACTGCCGGTGGCCCCGGGGCTATCTTCTGGATGTGGATTGCCGCGTTTATCGGCATGGCAACCTCTTTTGCAGAATGTTCCCTTGCCCAGCTTTATAAAGAACGTGACGCTAATGGGCAGTTTCGCGGTGGTCCAGCATGGTATATGGCACGTGGATTGGGGATGCGCTGGATGGGCGTGCTATTCGCTATCTTTTTGCTCATTGCCTACGGATTGATTTTCAGCGGTGTTCAGGCAAACGCCGTTGCCCGCGCGATGAATTTTGCGTTTGATGTTCCACCATTAGTAACTGGCATCATTCTCGCCGTCTTTACTCTGTTGGCGATAACCCACGGTATTCATGGCGTAGCCCGACTGATGCAATGGTTTGTCCCTGCGATGGCATTAATCTGGGTACTCACCAGTCTGGCCATTTGTGCGATGAATATCGAGCAACTTCCTCACGTCATTTGGTCTATTTTTGAAAGCGCCTTTGGCTGGCAGGAAGCGGCAGGCGGCGCGGCGGGCTACACCCTGAGTCAGGCGGTTACAAACGGCTTTCAGCGCAGTATGTTTTCTAATGAGGCGGGAATGGGTTCGACACCAAACGCAGCAGCGGCAGCGGCATCCTGGCCGCCGCATCCGGCTGCGCAAGGCATTGTCCAGATGATCGGCATTTTTATCGACACCCTGGTCATCTGCACGGCGAGCGCCATGCTGATATTACTGGCCGGAAACGGTACAACCTATATGCCGCTGGAGGGTATACAACTTCTCCAGAAAGCGATGCGAGCACTAATGGGTTCCTGGGGAGCAGAGTTTGTTACAATAGTGGTAATTCTGTTTGCCTTCAGCTCCATCGTCGCCAATTACATTTATGCAGAAAATAATCTTTTCTTTTTACGCCTGAACAGCCCCAAAGCGATCTGGTGCCTGCGTATCTGCATCTTTACCACCGTGATTGGTGGCACGTTACTTAGTCTGCCCATGATGTGGCAACTGGCTGATATTATTATGGCGTGTATGGCTATCACTAATCTGACCGCTATTTTGCTGCTCTCTCCGGTAGTGCATACCATTGCCAGTGATTATCTTCGCCAGCGCAAACTTGGTGTGCGTCCGGTGTTTGATCCGCTGCGCTACCCGGATATCGACCAGCAACTCGCGCCTGATACGTGGGATGATGTTTCGCGGGACTAATCACAACTATCGATCAATTCATCCGCTTTTTTTGCTACAGTCGCTGTAAATTTCCTGCAAGGACTGGATATGCTGATTCTGATTTCACCTGCGAAAACGCTTGATTATCAAAGCCCGTTGGCTACCACGCGCTATACGTTGCCGGAGCTGTTAGACAACTCTCAGCAGCTTATTCACGAAGCGCGGAAGCTGACGCCCCCGCAGATTAGCACGCTGATGCGCATCAGTGACAAACTGGCGGGTATCAACGCCGCTCGCTTTCAAGACTGGCAGCCAGATTTCACCCCGGAGAATGCCCGACAGGCGATTCTGGCGTTCAAAGGCGATGTCTACACAGGTTTGCAGGCCGAAACCTTCAGTGAAGAAGATTTCGCTTTTGCCCAGCAGCACCTGCGTATGCTTTCCGGTTTGTATGGCGTACTGCGCCCACTTGATTTAATGCAGCCATATCGTCTGGAGATGGGTATTCGTCTTGAGAACGCCAGGGGTAAAGATCTGTACCAATTCTGGGGTGATGTGATCACAAACAAGCTGAACGAGGCGCTCGAAGCGCAAGGCGATCAGGTAGTGATTAATCTGGCGTCAGATGAGTATTTTAAATCAGTGAAACCGAAGAAACTGAATGCTGAGATTATCAAGCCGGTGTTCCTCGATGAGAAGAACGGTAAGTTTAAGGTTATTAGCTTCTACGCTAAGAAAGCGCGTGGCCTGATGAGTCGTTTTATTATTGAAAATCGCCTGACCAAACCAGAGCAACTGACTGGTTTTAATAGTGAAGGTTACTTCTTCGATGAAGCCAGTTCCAGCAATGGCGAACTGGTGTTTAAACGCTACGAACTGCGTTAAGTTTGCGGTAAATGCCGGAGGTCATCCGGCATTTGTATTTACCGATGGTGCCTGTCCGGACCCGGACGATGATCGCCGCCGTGATCGTGTCGATGATCTCCACGGTGATCATTTCGATGATCATTATACCAATTATGACGCGGCGCTCCGTGTGGGTGCCAGCGATTGTCTCGCCATTCATAATTTCGATACCACCAGTCACGGTCACGCCAGTAACCGCCATCCCAGTAGTAACCACGGTGGTCGCGATCGCCAATCTGTAATTTCACTGATGGTACTAGCATTATTTCCCCAGCCTGCGCTGCCATAGGAGCGACCAGAATCAGGGAAAGTGCGAGTAAGATAGGTTGCATCTTTTTCACAGGTGACTCCTTTTATCATTGCCAGTTATGGGCCGATATCAGGAGCTTACGGTAAAAGAATCCCCGTTGTCATTCTCTACAATTCAAAGAGCTAAGTTACCGCATTTATTGAAAATTTCTCCTTTTTTTCTGTCGATTTTTCTCATGTTTTCTCCATAAAAAAGCCGAACTGCATAAACGCAAGCCCGGCCATTTTCAGGAAATTAATGGATACTACTTATGATTCATCATCAGCTTGCGCAACGCGGCAAAATCGGCGGGCAGATTATGAGAAAGCAGCGGTAATTCAGCTCGTTCTGCCAGCTCTTTTGGCAGCGCCAGCGATTCACCGAGAATCGCTTCCACACTCTCTTTAAACTTCGCCGGATGTGCGGTGCCAAGGAACAGACCATATTCGCCTGGATGCAACTGGTCACGCAGCGCACGGTAAGCCACAGCAGCGTGCGGTTCTGAGGTATAGCCCAGCTCTTTTAACTCACGCATCGTCTGTTGCGTGGTTTCATCATCCACCGCCGCATAACCCAGCTCTTTCAGTTGCCAGATTTTGCGGCGAAACAACTCTTCCACGCGCGGCCAGTTGTTCGGCTGACTCACGTCCATCGCGTTGGATAACGTCGCCTGGGTGGCTTTTGGCGACCACTGCCCGTCGTGCAGGAAACGCGGCACGGTATCGTTCACGTTGGTCGCAGCAATAAAACGCTTCACCGGCAGGCCAAGAGATTTCGCCAGCAGGCCTGCCGTCAAATCGCCGAAGTTACCGCTCGGCACCGAGACAACCAGCTGGTTGCGCGCTTCCTGCGGCAACTGCGCCACAGCTTCAAAGTAGTAGCAAATTTGCGCCAGCAAACGGCTGATGTTAATGGAGTTAGCGGAGTTTAACCCCAGCGCCACTTTCAGTTCTTCATCATCAAACGCCTGCTTCACCAGCGCCTGACAGGCATCGAAATCGCCGTCGATGGCAACGGTTTCAATATTGCCGCCCAGCGTACAGAACAGCTTTTCTTGCAGGGGACTGATTTTGCCGCGTGGATAGAGGATAACCACTTTTACATTCGGTAAACCGTAAAAAGCGTGAGCCACTGCCGCCCCGGTATCGCCGGAGGTTGCAGTCAGAATGGTCACTGGCTTATCACCCGCAATATGGGTCAGCATTTGCGCCATAAAGCGACCGCCGAAATCTTTAAATGCCAGCGTTGGCCCGTGGAACAATTCCAGACAACCGACATCGCTTTCAACATTGGCGACCGGAGCCGGGAAGGCAAACGCCGCGCGCACGCGCTCTTCCAGTATTTCCTGCGGGATTTCATCACCAATAAACGCCGAAAGGATCTTCGCACTGCGGGTGACAAAATCCAGCTTCAGCATCTCATCAATTTCAGTCAGGCTGAATTCCGGCAGGTCGTGCGGAAAAAACAGCCCCTGATTTTTGCCCAACCCCTGGGTTACGGCTTGCGCAAAGCTGACCTGCTCGTTGTGATCTTTCAGATTGTAGAGTTTCATTTAGTTTTCCAGTACTCGTGCGCCCGCCGTATCCAGCCGGCAAATATGAACAAAACCTTCCTGATTTTGCAGGTAGTTCTTACCCAACCAGTCGGCAACGCGCTGGGCGGTATCCGGCTTGTCACACAGAGCGAACAATGTCGGACCGGAGCCGGAGATACCGCTCGCTACCGCGCCGATTTCCGCGACCGCCTGCCGCGCCTGCCGGAAGCCAGGCAGTAAACGTTCACGGTAGGGTTCAGCGATAACATCTTTCATCAGCTTCGCGGCAAGCTCAGGCTGACGGGAATAGCAGGCGTGAATGAAGCCCGCCAGATGTCGCCCGTGCGCAATGCAATCCTGGCGGCGATACTGCGCCGGTAATATAGCTCGAGCTTCTGCTGTCGAGACTTTAATCCCCGGATACGCCAGCACCCACAGCCACTCATCAAACCCCGGCACTTGCTGACTGATGATGCCATTTTCTTCGATCATCAACTGCATACCACCAAGAAAGCACGGTGCCACGTTGTCATAATGAATGCTGCCGGAGATACGTCCTTCCAGCTCGCCCATCAAAGCCAGCAAACGGGTATCATTGAGCGGCTTGCCGCAGTGTTCATTCATCGCTACCAGTGCCGCGACCACCGAACAGGCGCTGGAACCTAAACCAGAACCGATCGGCATATTCTTTTCCAGGGTCATCGCCACTGGAATTTGCTTGCCCAACTCCTGGCAAAAACGCTCCCAGCACTGATAAACGATATTTTCTCGTGGTTCTGACGGTAGCTTGTCGGCAAACCGTCCAAGGTTGTTGAGGCTGAATGTCTCTGCCGCCGCAACCGTCACCACATCCCCAAGCAACTCGCCATCAACAGGCGTTACCGCCGCGCCAAGCACATCAAACCCGACGCTCATATTGGCACTGGAAGCCGGAGCATAAACTTTAACCATGTTAGACTCCTAACTTCCATGAGAGGGTGCGTAGCAGATCGGCAAAGACACCGGCAGCCGTAACGTCATTGCCCGCGCCGTATCCGCGCAGAACCAACGGCAGCGGCTGATAATAGTGGCTATAGAAGGCCAGGGCGTTTTCGCCATTTTTCACTTTGAACAGCGGATCATTACCATCCACTTCGGCAATCTTCACGCGGCAGACGCCATCGTCATCAATATTGCCAACATAGCGCAAAACTTTTCCTTCATCACGGGCCTTCGCCACGCGCACGGCAAAGAGATCGTCGAGCTGTGACAGATTCGCCATAAAAGCGGCAACATCACCCTCGGCATTAAACTCTGCAGGCAGCACAGGTTCAATTTCAATATCCGCCAGCTCCAGTTCACGTCCAGTTTCACGGGCGAGAATCAACAGTTTGCGCGCCACATCCATACCAGAAAGATCATCACGCGGATCCGGTTCGGTATACCCCATTTCCCGCGCCAGCGTGGTCGCCTCAGAGAAACTCATGCCTTCGTCTAGCTTGCCGAAGATGTATGAAAGCGAACCAGAAAGAATGCCGGAGAATTTCATCAACTCATCACCTGCATTGAGCAGGTTTTGCAGATTCTCAATGACCGGTAATCCCGCACCGACGTTGGTGTCATAGAGGAATTTACGTCGCGATTTTTCCGCCGCATAACGCAACTGGTGGTAGTAATCCATCGACGAGGTGTTGGCCTTTTTGTTCGGCGTGACAACGTGGAAACCTTCGCGCAGGAAGTCGGCATATTGATCCGCCACCGCCTGGCTGGAGGTGCAGTCAACAATGACCGGGTTCAGCAGATGATATTCTTTCACCAGGCGAATTAAGCGCCCAAGGTTGAACGGCTCTTTGGCCTGCGCCAGCTCTTCCTGCCAGTTTTCCAGGTTAAGGCCATGCACATTGGTGAGCAGTGCCTTCGAGTTGGCAACGCCACAGACTCGTAAATCAATATGTTTGTTCTTCAGCCAGCTTTGCTGACGCTTCAGTTGCTCCAGCAGCGCGCCGCCAACGCCACCGACGCCAATCACAAACACTTCGATAACCTGATCGGTATTGAACAGCATCTGGTGGGTAACGCGCACGCCAGTCGTCGCGTCATCGTTATTTACCACGACAGAAATTGAGCGTTCAGAAGAACCCTGAGCAATGGCGACAATGTTGATATTGGCACGAGCCAGCGCGGCAAAGAATTTCGCCGAGATCCCACGCAGCGTGCGCATACCATCGCCCACCACCGAGATAATGGCCAGTCGTTCCGTCACCGCCAGCGGCTCCAGTAAACCTTCTTTCAGTTCAAGATAGAACTCTTCCTGCATTGCCCGTTCAGCTCGCACACAGTCGCTTTGTGGAACGCAGAAACTGATGCTGTATTCGGAAGACGATTGCGTAATCAGCACCACTGAAATGCGGGCGCGTGACATTGCTGCAAAGACGCGCGCCGCCATGCCGACCATCCCTTTCATTCCTGGACCTGAAACGCTGAACATCGCCATGTTATTCAGATTGGAAATACCCTTGACCGGTAATTCGTCTTCATCACGGCTGGCACCGATGAGCGTCCCCGGCGCTTGTGGATTTCCGGTGTTTTTAATCAGGCAAGGGATCTGGAACTGAGCGATGGGGGTAATGGTGCGGGGGTGAAGAACTTTAGCGCCGAAGTAGGAAAGCTCCATCGCTTCCTGATAGGACATCGACTTTAACAACCTCGCATCGGGCACCTGACGCGGGTCGCAGGTATAGACACCGTCGACGTCCGTCCAGATCTCGCAACAATCGGCACGTAAACAGGCGGCCAGCACCGCAGCGGAGTAGTCGGAACCGTTACGTCCCAGCACCACCAGTTCGCCTTTTTCATTACCGGCGGTGAAACCTGCCATCAGCACCATGTGGTCAGCCGGAATGCGGCTTGCCGCAATACGGCGGGTGGACTCAGCAATATCGACGGTAGATTCGAGGTAATGACCGACTGCCAGCAGTTTTTCGACCGGATCGATAACGGTAACGTTATGTCCGCGCGCTTCCAGTACACCGGCCATAATGGCGATCGACATTTTTTCACCACGGCAGATCAACGCAGCGTTGATGCTGTCCGGGCACTGTCCCAACAGGCTGATACCATGCAGAACATGTTTAATTTGGGCAAATTCTTGATCGACGAACGTTTTCAGTTGCGCCAGCGGAAATCCCGGCTGGGCGGCGGCGAGTCCCGTCAGAAGTTCGGCAAAAATACGTTCGGCATCGCTGATATTGGGCAAAGCATCCTGGCCGCTAATCGTTTTTTCAATCATCGCCACCAGATGGTTGGTTATTTTGGCGGGAGCAGAGAGGACTGTAGCCACCTGCCCCTGCCTGGCATTGCTCTCCAGAATATCGGCAACCCGCAGAAAACGTTCTGCATTTGCCACTGATGTACCGCCGAACTTCAACACTCGCATGGTTGTTACCTCGTTACCTTTGGTCGAAAAAAAAGCCCGCACTGTCAGGTGCGGGCTTTTTTCTGTGTTTCCTGTACGCGTCAGCCCGCACCGTTACCTGTGGTAATGGTGATGGTGGTGGTAATGGTGGTGCTGATGCGTTTCATGGATGTTGTGTACTCTGTAATTTTTATCTGTCTGTGCGCTATGCCTATATTGGTTAAAGTATTTAGTGACCTAAGTCAATAAAATTTTAATTTACTCACGGCAGGTAACCAGTTCATAAGCTGCTGGCAGATGCTCTTTTTTAATCCATTCAGAGACAGATTTCCCGTTGCAGTCAGAATGAAAACCTAAAAACAACATGACGTGGCGTTTTTTATTTGGTGATATTTTTTTCAATATCATGCAACAAACGATGCAACATTGCGGTATCCCGTTGCTCTAAAAGCCCCAGACGTTGCTGTAACCAGTCGACCAGTTTTGTGTCATCTGCCACCGCTAACGTCGTTAACAACGACATGGCACGTTCGCGTAAAGCGTGCAGTTGATGTTGGTCTGCCGTTGCGTTACTTTTCGTCGGTTGTTGTATTAATGTTGCTAATTGATAGCAATAGACCATCACCGCCTGCCCCAGATTGAGCGAAGGGTAATCCGCCACCATTGGCACGCCGGTAAGAATATCAGCCAGTGCCAGTTCCTCGTTGGTCAGCCCGGAATCTTCACGACCAAAGACCAGCGCCACATGATTCATCCACGCCGATTTTTCTTCCAACAATGGCACCAGTTCCACCGGTGTCGCGTAGTAATGATATTTCGCCCGACTACGCGCTGTAGTGGCGACCGTGAAATCTACGTCATGTAACGATTCAGCCAGCGTCGGAAAAACTTTAATATTATCAATAATATCACCGGAGCCATGAGCAACCCATCGGGTGGCTGGCTCCAGGTGTGCCTGACTATCGACAATCCGCAGTTCGCTAAAACCCATCGTTTTCATTGCCCGCGCTGCTGCCCCAATATTTTCTGCTCTGGCGGGTGCAACCAGAATAATCGTCAAACGCATGTTGCTACTCTTCTTGACCAAATAACCGCGAATAGAGTGATGAATGTCAACTTACTGCGCGGAGAGAATTTACAAAATATTAACGCAAATCGCAGAAAAAGCCCTTTACTTAACTTAAAAAAAGCTAAACTATTTCTTGACTGTACTAACCGTTCAATTGTTAAAAAACGCTACATATCTTTCTGTTTACTTAGGATAATTTTATAAAAAATAAATCTCGACAATTGGATTCACCACGTTTATTAGTTGTAGGATGCAACTAGTTGGATTATTAAAATAATGTGACGAAAGCTAGCATTTAGATACGATGATTTCATCAAACTGTTAACGTGCTACAATTGAACTTGATATATGTCAACGAAGCGTAGTTTTATTGGGTGTCCGGCACGTCTTAGCCTGTTATGTCGCTGTTAAAATGGTTAGGATGACAGCCGTTTTTGACACTGTCGGGTCCTGAGGGAAAGTACCCACGACCAAGCTAATGATGTTGTTGACGTTGATGGAAAGTGCATCAAGAACGCAATTACGTACTTTAGTCATGTTACGCCGATCATGTTAATTTGCAGCATGTATCAGGCAGGTCAGGGACTTTTGTACTTCCTGTTTCGATTTAGTTGGCAATTTAGGTAGCAAACATGCAGACCCCGCACATTCTTATCGTTGAAGACGAGTTGGTAACACGCAACACGTTGAAAAGTATTTTCGAAGCGGAAGGCTATGATGTTTTCGAAGCGACAGATGGCGCGGAAATGCATCAGATCCTCTCTGAATATGACATCAACCTGGTGATCATGGATATCAATCTGCCGGGTAAGAACGGTCTTCTGTTAGCGCGTGAACTGCGCGAGCAGGCGAATGTTGCGTTGATGTTCCTGACTGGCCGTGACAACGAAGTCGATAAAATTCTCGGCCTCGAAATCGGTGCAGACGATTACATCACCAAACCGTTCAACCCGCGTGAACTGACTATCCGTGCACGCAACCTGCTGTCTCGTACCATGAATCTGGGTACTGTCAGCGAAGAACGTCGTAGCGTTGAAAGCTACAAGTTCAATGGTTGGGAACTGGACATCAACAGCCGTTCGTTGATCGGCCCTGATGGCGAGCAGTACAAACTGCCGCGCAGCGAGTTCCGCGCCATGCTTCACTTCTGTGAAAACCCAGGCAAAATTCAGTCCCGTGCTGAACTGCTGAAGAAAATGACCGGCCGTGAGCTGAAGCCGCACGACCGTACTGTAGACGTGACAATCCGTCGTATTCGTAAGCATTTCGAATCTACGCCGGATACGCCGGAAATCATCGCCACCATTCACGGTGAAGGTTATCGTTTCTGCGGTGATCTAGAAGATTAATCGGTTTACCACCGTCAAAAAAACGGCGCTTTTTAGCGCCGTTTTTATTTTTCAACATTATTTCCAGATGCGTAACTCATCGTCTGTTGTGACTTCTTTACTGGTTTTCATTTTCGGTAGTGAAAATGCATACCAGTCGATATCACGTGTCACAAACATCATGCCAGCCAGCGCCACCACCAGCACACAGGTTCCCAACAACAGCGCGCTATCGGCAGAATTCAGCAGTCCCCACATCACGCCATCCAGCAACAACAGCGCGAGAGTAAACAACATGCTGTTGCGCCAGCCTTTTAATACTGCCTGCAAGTAAATACCGTTCATTAACGCCCCAATCAGACTGGCGATTATCCATGCCACGGTAAAACCGGTATGTTCAGAAAGCGCCAGCAAGAGCAAATAAAACATCACCAATGACAGCCCTACCAGCAAATATTGCATCGGGTGTAAACGCTTTGCCGTTAATGTTTCAAAGACAAAGAAGGCCATAAAAGTTAGCGAGATCAGCAAAATGGCGTACTTGGTCGCCCGATCCGTTAATTGATACTGATCGGCTGGCGTAGTGACTGCGACGCTAAACGCCGGGAAATTTTCCCAGCCGCTATCATTGCCTGAAGCAAAACGCTCACCGAGATTATTAGCAAACCAGCTACTTTGCCATTGCGCCTGAAAACCGGATGCACTTAACTCCCGTTTCGTTGGCAAAAAATCGCCTAAAAAACTGGGGTGCGGCCAGTTGCTGGTTAAGGTCATCTCGCTATTACGTCCCGTCGGCACCACAGAAAAATCACCAGTACCGCTTAAATTCAGCGCCATATTCAGCTTCAGGTTCTGCTTCAGCCAATCTCCTTCGGGTAAAGGGATATGCACGCCCTGCCCGCCTTGCTCTAACCCGGTGCCAGGTTCAATGCTCAGCGCAGTTCCGTTAAGTTCAGGCGCTTTCACCACGCCAATACCACGCGCATCCCCGACGCTAATCACAATAAACGGCTTGCCTAAGGTGATATTTGGCGCGTTGAGTTCGCTAAGACGCGAAACGTCAAAATCGGCTTTCAGCGTTAAATCACTGTGCCAGACCTGGCCGGAATAAATACCGATCTTCCGTTCTTCCACGTTCTGATTGCCATCAACCATCAACGACTCAGGTAACCAAAAATGGATAAAACTTCGTTTCCGCTCCACGGTTTTATCCTCTTCCTGCACCGTATAAAGCTCGGTCACAGGAATAGCGATGAGCGGCCCAACGAGTTTTTGCGGCCCGCTGGTGCTTTGGCGAATCGCATCTTCCACATCGCTCCGGTAATCGGCACGTTCGACAATCACCTGCCGAATCAACATTAATGGAATTAACAACAGCAACACCGTGCCAAACAAAGTGGTCATTTTCCAGAACAGGGGGGATTTCAACATAGTCTTCTCCTTTGCAATGACGGCAGTGTATGAAGGCTATGTGGGAATAATTTGAAGTTATGTGAAGTGACGGTGAAGCCGAAGCGAGGCCAGCACACCGCTTTCCGGCATGTTGTGCAGCGTGACTTCGCCATTGAGCAAACGGGCAACTTCGCTGACAAACGCCAGCCCAAGACCACTGCTTTTTTGCCCATTTGCACGCGGTAAAGAGTAAAAGCGTTCAAAAATGCGCGACAGCGCGTAGTCAGGAATGCCACTGCCTGTATCCTGCACCTTAAGCGTAACGTGTTCCTGATCCACTTCGGCGCTTAGCGTTATGCGACCGCTCTCGGGAGTAAAATCGATGGCGTTATCCAGTAAATTCCCCAGCGCCTGCTCCAGTAACGCAGGTTCAGCAGCAACCTTAACCTCTGTAGGCATAACATGCAGAGTGATATTTTTTTCTGCCAACTGCACGGTGCGCGCTTCGCTGATGCGGTTAAATAATGCCGCTACGTCAACCGCAGAAAGAACCACTTCCTGGCGATTCTCCAGTCTTGCCTGGCGTAATAACGTTTCCACCAGTGCCTGCATTCGCGCATTTTGCGTCAAAATATTATCGGTAAAGCGAGCCACCACTTCTGGCGGCGGGCCTTCACGTAAAATTTCCGCTGCGCCACGAATCGCCGCCAGTGGGCTTTTTAGCTCATGAGTTAATGCGTAAACATACTGCTCAATATAGTTTTTCCCTTCCAGCTTCACGCGCATACTTTCCAGCGCCTGCGCTAACTTACGCAGCTCGCTACTGCCGAGTTCAGGGAGAGGAACGGGTTTATTGTCGGTAACGGAATCAGCATAGCGGGTGAGTCGGGCAATGGAGCGGTTGATCCACCAAACCATTCCCGCACCAATCACCAGCGCAATCCCCAGCAAAATGGTACTCGCCCATAAAATTCGTCGCTCGCTGCGTTTAATGACCGGTGCCATCGCCGCGTTCGGTTTGCCTACGCTCAAAACGCCAATAAGCCGTGAACCGTCCATAATCGGCGCGGCGACATACATCACAGAACTTTCGGGGTCGGCAGGATTTTGCAACGTGCTGCGCGCACCATACTGACCACGCAACGTTAGCCAGACATCATTCCAGCGGGAATAATCCTGTCCCACGGCTTTGTTTGCCGAATCGAACAATACTTTGCCCTGCGCATCAGTCATATAGACATGGTATTCATTGCGCACTTTGTTAATGCCGCCGATATTGGCGCGAAACGGGCGATTTTGTAGCTGGTTAAACGCCTGCGCCAGTTGTCCATGCTCGGGGTCACCAGAGAGCAAATCGGGACGCGCCAGCTCCGCCAGCAACGTTGCGGTGTCGATCAGCGTACCTTCCGTCGCCCTTCGCACACCCGGTTTAACTTCTTTGACAAAAATTGCCAGTACGAACCAGGCTGCCACCGCCACCAGTAAAAAATAGCCCAGCAACAGGCGCATCCCGATGCGCATTACAGGCTCCTCAGGCTGTATCCCATTCCGCGATGAGTATTAATTGGCGAAAGGTCGGGATTTATAGCGCGCAGTTTGGCGCGCAGCGTTTTGATGTGAGTATCGACAGTGCGATCGTAAGTGTCCTGTGCATCTTCCCAGACGCTATCCATCAATTGCTGGCGTGACCAGACGCGGCCTGGCGACTTGAGTAACGTTTTCAACAACAGAAATTCGTACCGCGTCAGCGTTAATGGCGTGTCAAACCAGCTGATCTGCGCCGCAGGTTCATTCAGTTCAAAATGACCAATACGGATGACGGGAGACGGCGTAGAAAACTTCTTCACCCGACGCAGTAAGGTGCGCACCCTGGCGCACACTTCGCGAGGTGAAAACGGTTTAGCCACGTAGTCGTCAGCGCCAATCTCCAGCCCAAGCAGGCGATCCACCTCTTCACTACGGGCGGTCAGAAACAGTACAGGCAACGCAGGATGGAGCGCCAGCAACTGGCGACACAGTTCGAAACCGCTAATATCAGGCAGGCCGACATCGAGAATGATAACGTCAGGAACCTGCAGGCGCGCTTTATCCAGCGCCGGTAAGCCCCGTTCAAAGAACTCGACGGCAAAACCTTCCTGCTGCAACATGTAGACCAGCGTGTCGGCTATCCCTTGCTCGTCTTCCACTAACCAGACCGTTTCCCGTTGCATAAATCGCCTCTGTTATTGTCGCCACGGCATGACAGGAACGGCGCTGATGGCATTTTTCGGTGAACCATCGACAACTTTGTCGGAGTAAGCCAGGTAAGCGAGCGCGTTGCGTTTGGCGTCATAGAAACGCACGACCTGTAACGACTTAAAGACCAGAGAAGTCCGTTTTTTGAACACGACTTCGCCTTGAGCTTTGCCGTTTTTAATGCGATCCGACAGTTCAATCGGCCCTACCTGCTGGCAGGAAATGGCCGCATCGGAAGTATCTTCCGCCAGACCTAATCCCCCTTTAATACCGCCGGTTTTCGCCCGACTCACATAACAAGTGACATTTTTTACATCGGGATCGTCAAAGGCTTCCACGACAATTTTGTGATCCGGGCCGATCATTTTAAATACGGTGTCGACCGAACCAATTTCTTCCGCATGAGCCAATGGTCCCAGCATTATCAGGCTTAAGGACAAGATCAAATGCTTGTATTTCATATTGTTACCATTTTTATAAGTTACACTGAGCAATTAGTTCGTCATGATAAATAACATATTGATTAAGAACAAAAACTCAATATTTTTATCTCCGTCAAGACCTAAAACATACTCTGCTAAGAAAAAAAACACTGAATGCTAAAACAACAAAAAATGCTATTATCCAATTACCTGATGTCAGGTGCTCGTTGTTGAAAGGATGAGGATATTTTATGGATCAGGCCGGCATTATTCGCGACCTTTTAATCTGGCTGGAAGGTCATCTGGATCAGCCCCTGTCGCTCGACAATGTAGCGGCGAAAGCAGGTTATTCCAAGTGGCACTTACAGAGAATGTTTAAAGATGTCACTGGCCATGCTATTGGCGCGTATATTCGTGCTCGTCGTTTGTCGAAATCGGCGGTCGCACTACGCCTGACTGCGCGTCCGATTCTGGATATCGCGCTGCAATACCGCTTCGACTCTCAACAGACATTTACCCGCGCATTCAAGAAGCAGTTTGCCCAGACTCCCGCACTTTACCGCCGTTCTCCTGAATGGAGCGCCTTTGGTATTCGCCCGCCGCTGCGTCTGGGTGAATTTACCATGCCAGAGCACAAATTTGTCACCCTGGAAGATACGCCGCTGATTGGTGTTACCCAGAGCTACTCCTGTTCGCTGGAGCAAATCTCTGATTTCCGCCACGAAATGCGCTACCAGTTCTGGCACGATTTTCTCGGCAACTCGCCAACCATTCCACCAGTGCTTTACGGTTTGAACGAAACGCGTCCAAGCCAGGATAAAGATGACGAGCAAGAAGTGTTTTACACCACGGCTCTGGCTCGGGATCAAGCTGACGGCTATGTACTGACGGGACATCCGGTACTGTTGCAGGGTGGCGACTATGTGATGTTTACCTACGAAGGTCTGGGAACCGGCGTGCAGGAGTTTATTCTGACGGTATACGGAACCTGTATGCCGATGCTCAACCTGACCCGCCGTAAAGGTCAGGATATTGAGCGATACTACCCGGCAGAAGATGCCAAAGCGGGAGATCGCCCAATTAATCTGCGCTGCGAGCTGCTTATTCCAATACGTCGTTAACGCTGTAGCTCGTCTAATGCAGGGGCGTCCAGATGCGAGATGTCCCCTGCGGTTTCAACTACCCAGCCAGATGCCAGCCACAGGCTTTCCTGATAATCCACGCGCGAAATAGAACAGTTACGCAGACGTAAGCGGCGTTCTGCCCATGCCGGTAAGCCCAGAATGGTACTCACCAGGCATCCCAGCGCGATACCGTGACTCACCAGCAGTGGTCGACTTCCCGGTGGTAAATCCCGACAAGATTCCAGTGCTGCGTTAACGCGATCGCTAAGTTCCTGCATCGACTCGCCTTCAGGAATACGCCCGTCAACGGTGCCATTGACGAGTTGACGACGCCAGTTCTCTTCTTCTTCAGTCAGAGAGTCAATGTGTCTTTTCTCCAGCACGCCCATATTTAACTCACGCAAGCGGGAATCAAAGATGATGTCACAACCACAAGCCTGGGCGATGATTTCCGCCGTACGCCGGGTGCGGCCTAAATCACTACTGATGATATGCGTAATGCCAAGCTCTTTGGCACGGTTCGCCACCTGCATTGCCTGTTGCTCACCTTTTGCAGTCAGCGGGCTGTCAGACTGGCCCTGAATACGTCGCTCGGCGTTCCACTGTGTTTCACCGTGGCGGACAAGGTATACCTGTAACATGCTTTTTTTCCGTATACTGCTTTAACGTTAATTTTGTGAGTAATCCTGATTATGCACCATGTTGTCTGTGCGACCACCAATCCCGCTAAAATTCAGGCCATTCTGCAGGCATTTCACGAGATCTTCGGCGAAGGATCCTGCCACATTGAGTCCGTTGCCGTCGAGAGCGGCGTACCGGAACAGCCCTTTGGCAGTGAGGAAACGCGCGCTGGCGCACGAAATCGGGTAGCAAATTCTCGTCGTTTACGCCCAGAGGCTGATTTTTGGGTAGCAATTGAAGCGGGTATTGATGGTGACAGCACCTTCAGTTGGGTGGTGATTGAAAACGCGAGCCAGCGCGGTGAAGCGCGTTCGGCAACTTTGCCGTTACCTGCGGTAATTCTGGAGAAAGTGCGTGAGGGCGAGGCGCTTGGCCCCGTGATGTCGCGTTATACCGGCATTGATGAGATTGGCCGTAAAGAGGGCGCGATCGGCGTGTTTACCGCCGGGAAACTCACCCGCGCCAGCGTCTATCACCAGGCGGTGATCCTGGCGCTAAGTCCGTTTCATAATGCGATATATCAGCCATTGTAGGACGGATAAGGCGTTCACGACGCATCCGGCATTCGGTGCGCAATGCCTGATGCGACGCTGACGCGTCTTATCAGGCCTACAAAATCAATCGCTTTTCAGCAGCACTTCTTCCAGCCACTGGCGCAACTCGACAGGCGCGGCTTTCAGACTGTTAGATCCACGAGTAATGGTCGCAATGCCCGCGCCGAGTTCGTTTTTTAACTCACGCTGGCTCATTTCACCGCGCAACAACTCTTCTACGATACGCACGCGAGTCCCCAACGCTTCGCGCTCATCCGGCGTCAGCATCAGGTTTAGCAACGGTAAATGGAGATCGTTTTCGTAGGCATTCTTAAGCAGGTCAACAAAACGTAACCACTCCTGGTGACGCTGTTCTGCCATCGCTGCTGAATAGGGTGATTGTTGAGCCATAGTGTGTCGCCATTGTTAGCGGGGGAAGCCTGATGCCTCCCCCGGTTGTACTCGCAAAAGAGTACGATAGCATATCATAAACGGGCGGTTCAGTAACGACGCCCCCATTCTGTGGCGCTCAAAAGCGTCGGTTTATCGCCCATGAAATAGCGATAGTACGCGTCATAAGCCAGCACGTTCTTCACATAACCGCGCGTCTCGGAGAACGGGATACTCTCGACAAACGCCACCGCGTCGATACGTCCGGCGCTGTTGCCAAGCCAGGTACGCACTCTCCCTGGTCCCGCGTTATAGGCTGCCGATGAGAAAATACGGTTATTACCAAACTGCTGATAAACATATTGCAGGTAACTGGTGCCAATGTTGATGTTCGTTTCCGGATCAAGCAATTGTCCTGGGCTGCTGTAACCTGGAATTGAGAACATCTTCACCGTATGGGTCGCTGTGCCAGGCATAATCTGCATCAGGCCGCTGGCGCCTACCGGCGACTTCACTTTCGGATTCCAGGCGCTCTCCTGGCGGGCAATCGCCATTGCATAGCTTTGCGGGATATCTTTGCCATTGGTGTAGCGTTTGAAAAGATCGTTGTAGGCCAGCGGGAATCGCTCTTCCAGATGATCCCACAGCTTCCCGGCGATCGTTGCCTGAACGCTAAGATCCCACCATTGGTTATTGAAAGCATATCGCGCCAGTTGAGCCTGCTCTGCTTTTGACTTGCTCTTCACAAGATTGGCCCACTCGCTACGCGCGGTATTATCGAGATTCCAGTACATCAACTCGCGCACGCGCGCCATCTCCGACCCCTGAGTCAGGGCGCTGTCAACATTCTGCGGCGCTTTATCAATCTTCAGCTCATACTCTTCGCCGATCCGCTGTGCAGCAACCATCGGGTAGAAACCACGCTGTTGCATGAGTTGATGCAAAATCTCTTTTGCTTCCGCTTCACGACCGCGTTCCAGCAGTAAATCCGCCTGCCAGTAACGCCATTCATCTTTCTCTTTCGCTTCCATCGGCAAGCGTGCCAGCCAGGTATTCAGGCCAGAACGGTCGCCAGTGCCAAGCGCCATCCGCACGCGTCGTTCAATTAACGACGTGGATTGCGAACGCATAATGGCGTCATCGCGCCATTTCGCCTGCTCGTCGGTGACGTCGTTGCCCATCAGACGCCAGGCGACGATATCGCGTAGCTCCTGAATCTGATCTTCATTAAGCTGCTGCGCCTGGGCAAGTGACGGGATCATCAGCCGTGCGTTTTCTGCATCCTGGCGCGCCACGCTGGCAAACGCCACCGCTGCCATCTGGCGGGTAAAATCAGTCGCTCCGGTAGTACGCGCGAAGGTCAGCACTGTATTAGGATCGTTCGCCAGCGAAATAATCGCCGAGGCGATAGTTTGATAATCGGCAGGCATCTGCCCTGCGAGTACCGTCACCAGCCCGGTATTGCCCGCTTTCATCGCCAGGCGGATACGCTCTAAATAAGCCAGTGGTTCTTGCTTACCGGACGCGCGCCAGACGCTAAACAACTTATCGCAAGCGTTAGGCTGACTCTTTCCGGTTAGCCAAAGTTCTTTCGCCCCCTGCCAGGCTTCTTCGCTCTGCCCGATATTCCATTTCGCATAGTAATAATTACATTGCGCTTCGGTAGTCCCTGGTTTTTCCGGGCTAAAAGCTAACAGACCACGCCAGTCTTCACGCCGCGCCAGTTCATTGACGAAGCGAGATTGTAGCGTGCGAGCGGGAGGAAGCGTGGGGTTAGCGCGAACAAAGTTAGTGACCTTGACCGCCGGTTGATTCATCAGGTCATCGGTAATCTGGCGGTATTCCAGGTAGGGATAAAGCGGATAATCCTTCAGTCCAGGCATCATTTGTTCGACCACATCCATTTGTCGATTATCCCAGGCCTGCTTGATTTGCGCGTAACGGCTACGCTGCTCATCCAGTGAGTCGGCTCGCGCCACGCTGCTGACCGTCAGCAGACAGACACCGGCAGCCAACAGCCGCCAGGTAACTTGTTTGGCTTTTTCCACAAGCGCATCCTCTAAGTGTAAATACATCAATGCAGCGTCATGCCGCCTAATAGATTTATGCTAACCAGTCATTGCCGTTTGTGCCACGTTATGGACACTTTTTTACTTTTACTGCGAGGGTGATCGACCGGCTGGGATTAGATAAGGAAACAGGCTACACTTCGCCTTTGAAAACTCATCATCACGATAAACATAGAGGCGAAGTCCAACGTGGCTCAATTCGTTTATACCATGCATCGTGTCGGCAAAGTTGTTCCGCCGAAACGTCATATTTTGAAAAACATCTCTCTGAGTTTCTTCCCTGGGGCAAAAATCGGCGTCCTGGGTCTGAACGGCGCCGGTAAATCTACCCTGCTGCGCATTATGGCGGGCATCGATAAAGACATCGAAGGCGAAGCGCGTCCGCAGCCGGATATCAAGATTGGTTATCTGCCGCAGGAACCGCAGCTGAACCCGGAACACACTGTGCGTGAGTCCATTGAAGAGGCGGTTTCTGAAGTGGTTAACGCCCTGAAACGTCTGGATGAAGTGTATGCGTTATACGCCGATCCGGATGCCGATTTTGACAAGCTGGCCGCTGAACAAGGCCGTCTGGAAGAGATCATTCAGGCTCACGACGGTCATAACCTGAACGTGCAACTGGAACGTGCAGCAGATGCGCTGCGTCTGCCGGACTGGGAGGCGAAAATCGCTAACCTCTCCGGTGGTGAGCGTCGTCGCGTGGCGTTGTGCCGCCTGCTGCTGGAAAAACCAGACATGCTGCTGCTCGACGAACCAACTAACCACCTGGATGCCGAATCCGTAGCGTGGCTGGAACGCTTCCTGCACGACTTCGAAGGCACCGTTGTGGCGATTACCCACGACCGTTACTTCCTCGATAACGTTGCGGGCTGGATCCTCGAACTTGACCGTGGCGAAGGTATTCCGTGGGAAGGTAACTACTCCTCCTGGCTGGAGCAGAAAGATCAGCGTCTGGCGCAGGAAGCTTCGCAAGAAGCAGCACGTCGTAAGTCGATTGAAAAAGAGCTGGAGTGGGTACGTCAGGGGACTAAAGGCCGTCAGTCGAAAGGTAAAGCACGTCTGGCGCGCTTTGAAGAGCTGAACAACACCGAATACCAGAAACGTAACGAAACCAACGAACTGTTTATTCCACCTGGACCGCGTCTGGGCGATAAAGTGTTGGAAGTCAGCAACCTGCGTAAATCCTACGGCGATCGCCTGCTGATTGACTCCCTGAGCTTCTCGATCCCGAAAGGGGCAATCGTCGGGATCATCGGGCCGAACGGTGCGGGTAAATCGACCCTGTTCCGTATGATCTCTGGTCAGGAACAGCCGGACAGCGGCACCATCACTTTAGGTGAAACGGTGAAACTGGCGTCTGTTGATCAGTTCCGTGACTCAATGGATAACAGCAAAACCGTTTGGGAAGAAGTTTCCGGCGGACTGGATATCATGAAGATCGGTAACACCGAGATGCCGAGCCGTGCCTACGTAGGCCGCTTTAACTTTAAAGGGGTTGATCAGGGTAAACGCGTTGGCGAACTTTCCGGTGGTGAGCGCGGTCGTCTGCATCTGGCGAAGCTGCTGCAGGTTGGCGGCAACATGCTGCTGCTCGACGAACCGACCAACGATCTGGATATCGAAACCCTGCGTGCGCTGGAAAACGCCCTGCTGGAGTTCCCGGGCTGCGCGATGGTTATCTCGCACGACCGTTGGTTCCTCGACCGTATCGCGACGCACATTCTGGATTACCAGGATGAAGGTAAAGTCGAGTTCTTCGAAGGTAACTTTACCGAGTACGAAGAGTACAAGAAACGCACGCTGGGCGCAGACGCGCTGGAGCCGAAGCGTATCAAGTACAAGCGTATTGCGAAGTAATGCGTAAAATGCCGGATGCGGCGTGAACGCCTTATCCGGCCTACAAGCCCAGCGATTTCAATAGGTTGCAAAACAGTAGGCCTGATAAGACGCGTCAGCGTCGCATCAGGCATTGGGTCTTAACCCTGCTCCCCCATCATCTCCCGCACCAGCTCCACGCAGCGCAGGAAACGGCTGTCGTAATCGTCCTCTTCAACCCGCACAAATTCGATATTGTTCTCTTCCAGCATTTCCACCAGCAGATTCTGGAACTCTTTACGATCCACCGAACTACCGAGGCTGCGTAAACCATCCGCCACCCACGGCGTGTTATTCTCCAGCAGGATCACCAGATCGAAACGGTATTCATCAATCAGCGCCTGCACAAACGGATGTTCGCGTCCTTCGTACTTTTTGCAGAACGCTTGGGTGGTCACGAAATCGGTGTCGATAAACGCCACTTTATTGGCATATTTAACTGCAAAATCAATATATTGTGCGTGACCCAGCGCGATTTTATCGTAGTCGGAATACTGCAACGCAATCTCATCTCCGCCAAGGTGTGAAAAGACATAATCACGACCAAACTCCCACGCACTGGTGGTGTTGAAGATGTTGGCGAGTTTATTTACCAGGGTAGATTTACCGCTCGACTCGCCGCCGAGGATCGCCACGGTGCGCACAAAGAACGGCTTCACTTCGGTAGGAATATATTCCCAGTAGCGGAACGGGTTTTCGCGGATCTGCGCACCGCTGATACTCATAAAGGTACGTTTCGGATCGATAAGCACCGTTTCGATCCCCAGATGCTCCAGGTACTGTGGTGCGTCGGTCTCTTCCGAGGTGTAGATCAAATCCGGCTGAATGCCTTTTTCAGCCATAAACTTTTTGATGCCGTTGCTCCACACATCCCAACCGTGCGGATACGGCTCCATGCCCTCTTCGTTGAAGGCATGAATGCGGATATTTTTCTGATATTTAAAGGTTTGCAATAACCAGCGCAGACGATCCGGCACCGTTGGCTGCTGCGACATGGCGCTGTCTTCAAATAACGCGCGGTCGCGAGTATCGTCAAAGCCCATAATGATATGCAGCTCGTCAACCTGGCTACAGGCGCGCTGGATAAGGTAGATATGTCCGGTATGCAGCGGGTAGAACTTACCGAATACCACACCAATGGTTTTCTTCTGTCGGGGAAACTCAAGCCCCAAAAAACGGTGCAACGCCTCCAGCTTTTGCGCGCTGGGGCTTTTAATTTTGGCATTCAGTAACTGGCTTAAATACCCTTTGGTCATACCGCTGGCATCAGCCACCTGCTGTAACGTGCAGCCCTGTTGCTTGATGGCAGTTTTCAGGTAATCAAATGACGACATATCTCCCTCCGTATCTCTCATTATAAGTCGTCGAACACGCTAAGCGCGTCGGAGAGTTTTTTAACGCCAAAAATCTGCATCCCTTCCGGCGCTTTTTTCGGCACGTTGGCTGCCGGAACAATCGCCCGGCGGAAACCGTGTTTCGCCGCTTCAGAGATTCGTTCCTGACCGCTGGGCACCGGGCGGATCTCCCCTGCCAGCCCCACTTCGCCAAACACCACCAGATCCTGCGGCAGCGGTCTGTCACGCAGGCTGGAAACCATCGCCAGCAGTAACGCTAAGTCGGCGCTGGTTTCCGTCACCTTCACGCCGCCGACCACGTTCACAAAGACATCCTGATCAGCCATTTGCAGACCGCCGTGACGGTGCAGCACCGCCAGCAGGATCGCCAGACGGTTTTGTTCCAGCCCGACCGCCACGCGGCGCGGATTCGCCATCATCGAATGATCGACCAGCGCCTGAATCTCCACCAGCAGCGGGCGCGTCCCTTCCCATACCACCATCACTGAACTGCCAGAGGTCACTTCATCGCCACGGCTTAAGAAGATTGCCGAAGGATTGCTGACTTCACGCAGTCCCTGTTCGGTCATCGCGAATACACCCAGCTCATTCACCGCGCCGAAGCGGTTTTTATGGCTGCGTAAGGTGCGAAAACGGGAGTCGGCGTCGCCGTCCAACAGCACCGAACAGTCAATACAGTGTTCCAGCACTTTCGGACCAGCCAGCGAGCCATCTTTGGTTACATGCCCGACCATGACAATCGCCACACCGCGCGTTTTGGCGAAACGCGTCAGATAAGCCGCCGTTTCACGCACCTGCGCCACGCTGCCTGGCGATGACTGAACATCCGCCATATGCATCACCTGGATCGAGTCAATTACCATCAGCTTCGGTTGCTCTTCTTCGGCAATCAGGCAGATCTGCTCGATGCTGGTTTCCGACAACATATTGAGATTGTCAGTCGGCAGGCCGAGACGATGAGCGCGCATTGCCACCTGTTGCAGCGACTCTTCGCCAGTGACATACAGCGTTTTCATCTGCTGCGCCAGTTTGCACAGCGTTTGCAGCAGCAGCGTGGATTTACCGGCACCAGGGTTACCGCCAATCAGAATGGCGCTTCCCGGCACCACCCCGCCGCCTAATACGCGGTCGAACTCTTTAAATCCGGTAGAAAAACGCGGCAATTCCTCAAGGCTGATATCGGAGAGTTTCTGGACTTTCGCCACTCCGGCGCTACCGGCATAGCCACTGAGACGCTCGTTACGCGCCACCGTTGGCGACGCAGCAAGACGCACCTCGGTGATGGTGTTCCAGGCATGACAGGCGCTGCACTGCCCTTGCCAGCGCGGATAATCTGCCCCGCATTCATTACAAACAAAGGCGCGTTTTGGAGCTTTTGCCACGGTGTACCTCGTTAATGCTGTGCCGCCCGCAGGATGACGGGCGTGCAATTACTTCTGATTCAGGCTGCCGGAGAGGATGCAGAACACCCCCATCAGGTCAGCGTGACGGATGGTGACTTCCGTCTTTTCATTCACTTTTGGCTTGGCATGGTAGGCAATCCCCAGCCCTGCCGCTTTGATCATCGGCAGGTCGTTGGCACCATCGCCAATCGCCACGGTCTGCGCCAGCGGGATTTCATACTCCTGTGCCAGTCGGGTCAGGGTATTAGCTTTGTACTGCGCGTCTACGATGTCGCCGATCACATTGCCGGTAAATTTACCGTCCATGATCTCCAGTTCATTAGCTACCACGGCGGTCAGGCGCAGCTTGTCGCGCAGGTATTCGGCAAAGAAGGTGAAGCCGCCGGAGGCAATCGCCACTTTCCAGCCCAGCGTTTCCAGTTTGAGTACCAGCTGCGTTAAGCCTGGCATCAGCGGCAGATTTTCACGTACCTGAAGCAAAATGTTCGCGTCAGCGCCTTTCAGCGTCGCCACGCGACTGCGCAGGCTGGCGGTAAAATCAAGTTCTCCACGCATCGCCCGTTCGGTTACTTCCGCCACCATCTCGCCCGTTCCGGCCAGTTTGGCAATTTCATCAATACATTCAATCTGGATAGCGGTGGAGTCCATGTCCATCACCAGCAAACCCGGCGTGCGCAGGTGCGGAATTTTCCCCAGCGGCGCGACATCCAGCTGCGCTTCGTGGGCCAGGCGTGTAGCCCGTGCGGTGAGTGAACCTGCCAGACGAATCACCTGATAATCTTCCACGCACCAGGCGGCAACAATCACCATCGCCGCACCCAGTTTGCTCTGGTATTGGGTCAGACGTTGTTTATCCAGCCCACGACCATACAGCAGCCAGCCGCTACGACCTGCGTGGTAATCCAGTGGCATCACTTCATCACCACTTAATGAAAGAGGCAGACCCGGCCATAAAGAGACATCTTCAGGCAGGTCGCACCAGGTAATGTTAGGCATTAAGGCTCCTGTAAAATCGTTCGAAGCAGGGAAAATAACGCATGAGGCTACCTTGTATCCATTGCTTCTGGCAACATTAAGTCTCAAATTTTCAAAGGGTGGAAGATGGCTCGCACAAAACTGAAATTCCGGCTGCATCGGGCAGTGATTGTCCTGTTCTGCCTCGCCTTGTTAGTGGCGCTGATGCAGGGGGCGTCATGGTTTAGTCAAAACCACCAGCGACAGCGTAATCCACAGCTGGAAGAACTGGCCCGTACCCTGGCGCGTCAGGTGACGCTGAACGTTGCACCGCTGATGCGTACCGACTCACCGGATGAAAAACGCATTCAGGCGATCCTCGATCAGTTAACGGATGAAAGCCGCATCCTCGACGCGGGTGTGTATGACGAACAAGGCGATCTTATCGCACGTTCTGGCGAAAGCGTCGAAGTGCGCGACCGGCTGGCGCTCGACGGTAAAAAAGCAGGCGGCTATTTTAACCAGCAGATTGTCGAGCCAATTGCGGGTAAAAACGGCCCGCTCGGCTATCTGCGCCTGACACTCGACACCCATACGCTCGCCACCGAAGCCCAACAGGTGGATAACACCACTAACATTTTACGCCTGATGTTGCTGCTCTCACTGGCAATCGGCGTAGTGCTGACCCGCACGTTGTTGCAGGGTAAGCGCACCCGCTGGCAGCAATCTCCCTTCCTGTTAACCGCCAGCAAACCGGTGCCGGAAGAGGAAGAAGGCGAGAAAAAAGAGTGACCCATTACTACAAGAAAGGAAATCGTTATGTCCACATTACGCCTGCTCATCTCTGACTCTTACGACCCGTGGTTTAACCTGGCGGTGGAGGAATGTATTTTTCGCCAGATGCCCGCCACGCAGCGCGTTCTGTTTCTCTGGCGCAATGCCGACACCGTGGTGATTGGTCGTGCACAGAACCCGTGGAAAGAGTGTAATACCCGGCGGATGGAAGAAGATAACGTCCGACTGGCGCGGCGCAGTAGCGGTGGCGGCGCGGTGTTCCACGATCTCGGCAATACCTGTTTTACCTTTATGGCTGGCAAGCCGGAGTACGATAAAACCATCTCCACATCAATTGTGCTCAATGCGCTGAACGCGCTCGGCGTCAGCGCCGAAGCGTCTGGACGTAACGATCTGGTGGTGAAAACCGCCGAAGGCGACCGCAAAGTCTCAGGCTCGGCCTATCGCGAAACCAAAGATCGTGGCTTCCACCACGGCACCTTGCTGCTTAATGCCGACCTTAGCCGCCTGGCAAACTATCTCAATCCGGATAAAAAGAAACTGGCGGCGAAAGGCATTACCTCAGTGCGTTCCCGCGTGACCAACCTCACCGAGCTGCTGCCGGGGATCACCCATGAGCAGGTTTGCGAGGCCATAACCGAGGCCTTTTTCGCCCATTATGGCGAGCGCGTGGAAGCGGAAATCATCTCCCCGGACAAAACGCCAGACTTGCCGAACTTCGCCGAAACCTTTGCCCGTCAGAGTAGCTGGGAGTGGAACTTCGGTCAGGCTCCGGCGTTCTCGCATCTGCTGGATGAACGCTTTACCTGGGGCGGCGTAGAACTGCATTTCGACGTTGAAAAAGGCCATATCACCCGCGCCCAGGTGTTTACCGACAGCCTCAACCCCGCGCCGCTGGAAGCCCTCGCCGGGCGACTGCAAGGCTGCCTGTACCGCGCGGATATGCTGCAACAAGAGTGCGAAGCTCTGTTGGTCGACTTCCCTGAACAGGAAAAAGAGCTACGGGAATTGTCAGCGTGGATGGCTGGGGCTGTGCGGTAACTTGCTGAGTAAAATACCAAAGGAAGCGAATATGAACGATATGGAAAAGCAGAAACGGGAGATTATCAACTTAATGTTCAGCCAGCGTATTTCCTGGCTAGCCGCTGTGCGTATCATGCATAAATTATCGCTTGCTGAATTAAGTAAAATGTTAGGTATCTCGATTAACTCTCTAAAACGGATAGAAAAGACGGAGCGGCTTAGCTCAAACATCAAAAACAAAATGGCAGGAATTTATGGTTGTCCACCAGAGTTGCTGATATGCCCTTCATGGATGACGGCTGAACATACATGAATAGATACTTGAATGGATTTTATTTTCTATCCACATGAAAAATAATAGTAAATCTATAAATCAGTCGCTATTAATGAATAGATACTAAAAAGCCGGAGCAGTCTCCCGCTCCGGCTTAACACGACAATCGCCTTTCAGCGAAAAACAATTACTCTTTATCGCCCAGCAGAACGGATTCCAGTGCGATTTTGATCATGTCGTTAAAGGTGGTCTGACGCTCTTCAGCAGTGGTCTGCTCGTGAGTGCGGATGTGGTCAGACACGGTGCAAATAGCCAGGGCTTTCGCGCCAAATTCTGCTGCTACGCCGTAGATACCAGCCGCTTCCATTTCTACGCCAAGGATGCCGTATTTTTCCATCACGTCGAACATTTCGCCGTCCGGAGAGTAGAACAGGTCAGCGGAGAACAGGTTACCAACGCGCGCATCCACGCCCAGAGCTTTAGCCGCGTCTACCGCGTTACGCACCATGTCAAAGTCAGCGATAGCGGCAAAGTCATGGTCTTTAAAACGGATGCGGTTAACTTTGGAATCGGTGCAGGCACCCATACCGATAACGACGTCGCGCAGTTTTACGTGTGGCAGAACAGCGCCACAGGAGCCTACGCGGATAATTTTCTTCACGCCGAAATCGGTGATCAGTTCTTTGGTGTAGATGGAGCAGGACGGGATACCCATACCGTGACCCATTACGGAAATTTTGCGGCCTTTGTAAGTACCGGTGAAGCCCAGCATACCGCGAACGTTGTTCACTTCACGGGCATCTTCAAGGAAAGTTTCAGCAATATACTTCGCACGCAGCGGGTCGCCTGGCATCAAAACTACGTCAGCGAAATCGCCCATTTCTGCATTAATGTGTGGGGTAGCCATTGTTTTATCCTTATCAACATGTTTTCACCCTCTCCCTGTGGGAGAGGGCCGGGGTGAGGGCATCAAGCCGCACCCATTATCAGAACATGGCTTTGCCATATTCCATATCAGAAGTACCAAAATATTTTGCCAGAGTCTGGCCGATATCCGCGAAGGTTTCACGGTGACCCAATGAACCCGGTTTTACTTTCGGGCCGTAAACCAGTACCGGAATGTGTTCACGCGTGTGGTCAGTACCGGTCCAGGTCGGATCACAACCGTGGTCAGCAGTGAGGATCAGGATGTCGTCATCGCGCAGCAAAGACATCAGCTCCGGCAGACGGCGGTCGAACAGTTCCAGACCCGCAGCATAACCTGCGACGTCGCGACGGTGACCCCAGGAAGAGTCGAAGTCAACAAAGTTAGTGAAGACGATGGTGTTATCACCCGCTTCTTTCATCTCTTTGATGGTGGCGTCAAACAGCGCGTCCAGGCCGGTCGCTTTCACTTTCTTGGTGATACCGCAGTTGGCGTAGATGTCTGCAATTTTACCGACAGAAACCACCTGACCGTGTTTTTCATCAACCAGTTTCTGCAGCACGGTTGGTGCTGGCGGCTCAACAGCCAGATCGTGACGGTTGCCGGTACGCTGGAAGTTACCGGCTTTGTCGCCGATAAACGGACGGGCGATAACGCGACCGATGTTGTAGCCGCCGTTGGTCAGCTCTTCACGGGCGATTTCGCACAGTTCGTAAAGTTTATCCAGGCCAAAGGTTTCTTCATGGCAGGCAATCTGGAACACGGAGTCAGCGGAGGTATAGAAAATCGGCTTGCCGGTTTTCATGTGCTCTTCGCCCAGTTGATCCAGGATGACCGTACCGGAAGAGTGGCAGTTACCCAGGTAACCCGGCAGATTAGCGCGTTCGACCAGTTTATCCAGCAGTTCTTGCGGGAAGCTGTTTTCATGATCGGAGAAGTATCCCCACTCAAACAGAACCGGTACACCGGCGATTTCCCAGTGACCAGACGGGGTATCTTTACCGGATGACATTTCGTGCGCCCATGCGTACGCGCCGATAACTTCAGCGTTGCCGTCCATTCCTGCCGGAATGAAACCGGTAGAACCTTCGTGTGCTTTCGCCAGCCCCAGACGGGTCAGATTTGGCAGATTCAGTGGCCCTTTACGACCATTATCAGCTTCGCCTTTAGCACAAGCTTCTGCGATATGACCCAGGGTGTCAGCCCCGACGTCACCAAAGCGTTCTGCATCTTCTGTAGCGCCGATGCCGAATGAGTCCAGCACCATAATAAATGCACGTTTCATATGTTCTCCGTACTCAGTGCTTCAAATTTAAATGATCAGATCAGTATACAATTATTCACTGATACGACGATAGACGGTTGGTGTGCTTTCTGGTGCTTTATCGGCAAGTTTAATTGCCGCTTTCACCGCTTTCGCCGCTTCCTGCCAGCTGTTTTCGTCTTTCGCGTGGACAACTGCCAGCGGACGCTGACCGTCTACCTGGTCGCCCAGACGCGCCATATCAGTAAAGCCGACGCTGTAATCGATGGTGTCAGATGCCTGACGGCGACCGCCGCCCATTGCAACCACTGCCATCCCCAGCGCGCGGGTATCCATTTCACTGACAAAACCTTCGGTATCAGCATAGACTGCTTTCGTCAGCATCGCTGTCGGCAGATACTTCGCGTAGTTCTCAACGAAGTCGGTTGGGCCTTTTTGTGCCGCCACCATACGACCAAAGACTTCTGCCGCTTTACCGTTGTCCAGCACCGCCTGCAATTTCGCGCGCGCTTCAGCGTCATCTTTCGCCAGTTTGCCGGAGATAAGCATCTCCACGCACAGTGCCATTGTGACATCAAACAGACGCGGGTTACGGTATTCACCAGTCAGGAACTGCACCGCTTCACGCACTTCAACCGCGTTACCGGCACTGGAGGCCAACACCTGATTCATGTCGGTGAGCAGCGCAGTGGTGCGCACGCCAGCGCCATTTGCCACGCCAACAATCGCTTCGGCAAGGGCTTCAGAGAGTTCGTAGGTCGGCATAAACGCGCCGCTACCGACTTTCACGTCCATCACCAACGCATCCAGCCCTTCCGCCAGTTTCTTAGCCAGAATAGAGGCAGTGATCAGCGGGATGGAGTCCACGGTTGCGGTGATATCACGGGTTGCGTAGAAACGTTTATCCGCCGGAGCCAGTGAGCTGGTCTGGCCGATAATCGCCACGCCGACGTCTTTAATAATTTCGCGGAAACGGTTGTCATCCGGGAAGATATCGAAACCAGGGATTGATTCCAGTTTGTCGAGCGTACCGCCAGTATGACCGAGGCCGCGACCGGAGATCATTGGAATGTAACCACCGCAGGCAGCGACCATTGGCCCTAACATCAGCGAAGTCACATCGCCGACGCCGCCGGTGGAGTGTTTATCAACAATCGGGCCATTCAGATGCAGGCTTTTCCAGTCGAGAACGGTTCCTGAATCTCGCATCGCCATCGTCAGCGAGACACGCTCCGGCATTGTCATATCGTGGAAGAAAATGGTCATCGCGAGGGCGGCAATTTGCCCTTCGGAGATAGTATTGTCGCGAATGCCGTTGATAAAGAAACGAATTTCTTCATCGCTCAGCGCATGACCATCACGTTTTTTACGAATAATTTCTTGTGCGAGAAACAAGGTAACCTCCCGTGGAATAAGTTTGAAGGCGTTGTTGCCAGATGGCGGATGTTGTTATTGCCTGATGCTGACCGCTTCTTATCATGCCTACACGGCACTCGCCCCGTAGGCCGGATAAGGCGTTCGCGCCGCATCCGGCATCACTGCTGACAGCCTGATGCAACGCTGACGCGTCTTATCAGGCCTACAGGGGCACCCGACCCGTAGCATCCGGCATCCGCCCTCTGGCAAAAGGCAGCTTAGTAGCTGCTGGCGCTCTTACCGTCGCCGTGGCCCAGAGCTTTCAGCAGGCTTGCCAGCAGGCTGGAAGCGCCAAAGCGATAGTGGCGTGCATCTGCCCAGTCAGCACCGAACAGTTCATCTGCAATCGCGAGATATTTCTGAGCATCTTCCGCAGTACGCACGCCACCCGCCGGTTTGAAACCAACGGTTTTTTCTACGCCCATGTCGCGGATGACTTCCATCATGATGCGCGCGCTTTCAGGCGTCGCATTCACCGCGACTTTACCGGTAGAGGTTTTGATAAAGTCAGCGCCCGCTTTGATGGAGATTTCAGATGCTTTGCGGATCAGGGCTTCGTCTTTCAGTTCACCGGTTTCGATGATCACTTTCAGCAGCACATTCGCCGCTGCACAAGCCTCTTTACAGGCTTTCACCAGGTCAAAACCAACCTGCTCGTTACCCGCCATCAGCGCACGGTACGGGAACACCACGTCAACTTCATCGGCACCGTAGGCGATTGCCGCACGGGTTTCTGCCAGTGCGATGTCAATGTCATCGTTACCGTGTGGGAAGTTAGTTACCGTAGCAATACGGATTTCCGGGGTGCCCTGCTCTTTCAGAGTCTTGCGAGCAATCGGGATAAAGCGAGGATAGATACAGATAGCGGCGGTATTGCCGACCGGAGTTTTAGCCTGATGACACAGGGCGATCACTTTCTCGTCAGTGTCGTCGTCATTCAGAGTGGTCAGGTCCATCAATTTCAGTGCACGCAGGCTGCTTGCTTTCAGATCAGTCATTTCATTCTCCTGGCTTGTCGCCAATAAAATTCACCTTGCGAGTTTGTTAGTATTCTAACATCGACTCCGCAACACACTTCGATATACATCACAATTAAGAAAATCTACTTACAAATTTGCATTATGGTAATGCGATCTGGATCAAATAATTCACTTTCAAATGAATGCGCCAGTGGTGGCAAACGCATCAGGATCAAAGTGAACATCACGAAACCTCTTACAATGGCGCATCACCTTCGGCATAAAAGGAAAAGAAGATGCCCACTTCTCATGAAATGGCACTGCAACAACGTTGCCAGCAAATTGTCACCAGTCCGGTACTTAGCCCGGAGCAGAAGCGCCATTTTCTGGCGCTGGAAGCAGAAAACAATCTGCCTTACCCACAGCTTCCTGCCGAAGCCCGCCGCGCGCTGGATGAAGGCGTAATCTGCGATATGTTTGAAGGTCATGCGCCGTACAAACCGCGCTATGTCTTACCCGATTACGCCCGTTTTCTGGCGAACGGTTCTGAATGGCTGGAGCTGGAAGGCGCGAAAGATCTTGATGATGCGCTCTCCCTGCTGACCATTCTTTATCACCATGTCCCGTCAGTCACATCAATGCCGGTCTACCTGGGGCAACTGGATGCGTTGTTGCAACCGTATGTTAAAATTCTAACACAAGACGAAATCGATATTCGAATAAAACGTTTCTGGCGTTATCTCGACAGAACCCTGCCAGACGCTTTTATGCATGCCAATATCGGCCCGTCCGATTCCCCCATCGCCCGTGCAATTTTACGCGCAGATGCTGAGCTGAAGCAGGTTTCTCCAAATCTGACCTTTATCTACGATCCTGAAATCACCCCTGATGATCTGCTGCTGGAAGTGGCAAAAAACATTTGTGAATGTAGCAAACCGCACATCGCCAACGGTCCGGTGCATGATAAAATTTTCACAAAAGGGGGCTACGGGATCGTGAGCTGTTACAACTCACTGCCGCTGGCTGGTGGTGGCAGCACGCTAGTACGCCTTAACCTGAAAGCCATTGCAGAGCGCAGTGAATCGCTGGATGACTTCTTTACGCGCACTCTACCGCACTACTGCCAGCAGCAGATCGCCATCATCGATGCGCGATGTGAATTTCTCTATCAACAATCACACTTCTTTGAGAATAGCTTCCTGGTCAAAGAAGGGTTGATTGATCCTGAACGTTTTGTGCCGATGTTTGGCATGTACGGGCTGGCGGAAGCGGTTAACTTGCTGTGCGAGAAAGAAGGGATTGCCGCGCGCTACGGTAAAGAAGCCGCCGCAAATGAAGTCGGTTATCGCATCAGCGTGCAACTGGCGGAGTTTGTCGCCAATACTCCCGTGAAATATGGCTGGCAAAAACGCGCCATGTTACACGCACAGTCGGGGATCAGTTCCGATATCGGCACCACGCCGGGGGCGCGATTGCCGTATGGCGATGAGCCAGATCCAATCACCCATCTGCAAACCGTCGCCCCGCATCATGCATATTATTACTCTGGGATCAGCGACATTCTGACGCTAGACGAAACCATCAAGCGTAATCCACAGGCGCTGGTACAGCTTTGCCTCGGTGCCTTTAAAGCCGGAATGCGTGAATTTACCGCCAATGTCAGCGGTAACGATCTGGTTCGCGTTACCGGTTATATGGTGCGTTTGTCGGATTTAGAAAAATATCGTGCCGAAGGTTCACGTACCAACACAACATGGCTGGGCGAAGAAGCTGCACGTAACACTCGTATTCTGGAACGCCAGCCGCGCGTGATAAGCCATGAACAGCAGATGCGCTTTAGTCAGTAAGATTATCCCCTTCTCCTGCGTTGACGGGCCAGGCAGTCGTCTGGCTCTGTTTTTACAAGGCTGCAATCTGCGCTGCAAAAACTGTCACAATCCGTGGACGATGGGACGCTGTAATAATTGCGCGGAATGCGTGCCACAGTGTCCGCATCAGGCGTTGCAGATTGTTGACAGCAAAGTGGTGTGGAACGTTGCAGTCTGCGAGCAGTGCGATACCTGCCTGAAGATGTGCCCGCAGAATGCCACGCCGATGGCGCAAACCATGAGCGTGGACGAGGTGCTTAGTCATATCCGCAAAGCGGTGTTGTTTATTGAAGGGATAACGGTGAGCGGTGGCGAAGCCACGACCCAACTGCCGTTTGTGGTGGCGCTGTTTACTGCTATCAAAAATGATCCACAATTGCGCCATCTCACCTGTCTGGTGGACAGCAACGGCATGTTGAGCGAAACCGGCTGGGAAAAATTGCTTCCGGTGTGCGACGGCGCAATGCTCGATCTCAAAGCGTGGGGGAGCGAATGTCATCAACAGTTAACCGGACGCGATAATCAACAGATTAAGCGCAGCATCAGTTTGCTTGCAGAGCGCGGCAAGCTGGCAGAACTGCGTTTACTGGTAATCCCCAATCAGGTGGATTATTTGCAACACATTGAAGAACTGGCGGCGTTTATCAAGGGACTTGGCGATGTTCCGGTACGCTTGAACGCGTTTCATGCCCACGGCGTGTATGGCGAAGCGCAAAGCTGGGCGAGCGCCACACCGGAAGACGTTGAGCAGTTGGCTGGTGCGTTACGGGAGCGCGGGGTAAGTCGATTGATATTTCCGGCGCTGTATTTGTGACATGCCAGAGATGTCGCAAAACTCAACATCAAGCACAATCAGTCCCCTCGCCCCTCTGGGGAGAGGGTTAGGGTGAGGGGAACAAGCAGCACCATTGTTCACTTACGGACGGCCTTACCAGCCATCGGGCACGTTAAACACCGCATACGTGTTATTAAGCAACACGTCGGCAATCTCATCTGCGGGTTCCGGGCGTAACTCGCACAGTACGGCAAATACCCGGGCAGCCTGCTCCGGGCGGTTGGGCTGCCCCTGAAAACCATTTAGCGGCATATCCGGCGCGTCGGTTTCCAGCAACAACGACGCCAGCGGTAATTTTGCGATGACATCGCGGGTTTTACTGGCGCGCGGATAGGTGATAGTTCCACCAACGCCAATTTTGTAGCCCAGTTGCACAAACCGCTCGGCCTGTTGCTGGCTGCCAGAAAAACCATGAACCACGCCAGCACGCGGCAAATTGTGGCGTTTAAGATGCATCGCCAGTTTGTCATGCGTGCGCCGTGAATGAAGGATCACCGGCAGATCGTAGCGTTTCGCCAGCTTAAGTTGTTCGTCGAGTAACCACTGCTGGCGATCAAATTGTGGATCGTCGCCAAAGAGATCCAGGCCTACCTCCCCTACCGCCACCACCTTCGGCGAGCGCCTTTCCAGTGCCTGCTGTAACTGCTCCAGCGACGCATCGCAATGTTTTTCCAACATCCCCGGATGCAACCCTAAGGCGGCATACAGCGGTTGATAATTTTCCGCTAACGCCTGCACGCGGGCAAAATTTGCCGCCTCAGTTGCCGGTACAATGATCTTGCCTACGCCCGCTTGTGCCGCGCGTTGCAGGCTGGCCTCTTCATCACCGCTAAACGGCGGAAAATCAAAATGGCAGTGGGTGTCGATAAAACGGCAAATCAAGCCAGATCCTCGTTGTTAAATGTCGGGTCATTCGCCTGCGGGGCGTCTATCACCTCGGTAACCAGCGTATCGTTGGCGACTGGCGCTGGCGGAATGACGATCGGTTCCGGCATCGCCACAGGCACCAGATGGCGAGTGAACGGTGCTTTTTCGGTTAGCATTTTACCGACCGTGGCCAGGAAATAGCGACCGCATAAACGCCCAAGTTTATAGTCATCACGTAGCGCCGGAAGCCGACTGCCAAGCGCGATGCTATGCAGCGGCTTCGGCGGATAAATTTCGAAAATGCGTAGCTTGCCTGGCGGTTTCTCAATAAATTGCTGGATGGCGCGATAGCTGGTTTCATGATGCTGCACCAGATTGACCAGCGGTTGTAGGCTACTGTCTCCCAGCCAGCGTTCCATGCGTTTGAACCACTGCGGCGTGTAGTACATTTGCGACGGCACGGTGCGGATTACCACCAGCGTTTTCGCCCCCTGTCTTGCCGCTTCTTTAACCGGAATCGCATCGCTGACGCCACCATCAAAATAGTTAATCCCATCAAGTGAAACCCCGGTGCGATAAAAACCTGGAATAGCACTGGAGGCGCGAATCAAATCCAGCCAGTTTTGTTTGGTTGGTAAAAAGTAATTTGGTGTGTAGTCATCCTGACGACAGGCACACATATAAAACGATTTGCCGCTATCGAACAACCGCGCGGCGGTATCCATCTGCAACGGCATCTGGCGTGCAGTCGCTTCCACCAGCCAGTCGAGATCGATAAGATTTCCTCCACGGACAAAGCGCACTGGATCGAAAAATTCGCGCTTTGTGGTATAGCGCATGATAACTTTACGCGCGTAACCGGGCTGATTACAAATATACGCCGAAAGGTTCTGCGCCCCGGCGGACGTGCCAAAATAGAGATCGAAAGGATTAAACTGCGCGCGCATAAACTCATCCAGCACGCCAGCCGTAAAGATTCCACGCTGCCCGCCGCCTTCGCACACCAACGCAATTCGTCCAGGCTGGAACGGCCTTAGCGACAACGGCGCAATATTACCAAGCGTTACAGGTATTCGCTGCCCCACCTCTGCCTTCCTGTTTTTGTTGTGAAAGAATGACAAAGTAACGCAATTTATTATTCGCTAAAACCGCAAAAGCCAGTCCGCTGGACTGGCTTTGTATAAAATTTTCTTAATCGTCTGAAATCTAGGGTCGTTTTCGGCCCATGAACAAACTCACCAGGAACAGAATAATCCCGACGACAAAGACAATTTTTGCAGCACCCGCTGCAGTACCGGCCAGACCACCAAACCCAAGAGCGGCGGCGATTAACGCGATAACCAGAAATATGATGCCCCAACGAAACATAAGCCTCTCCTTTACCATAGTTAATGTCACCGCTTGATATTCACTCAATGCGATATTTTTAGTGTGGTGCACATCGCGCCTCCCGACAAAGTTCGGGAGGACGAATTACGACGAATTACTTAGTTTTCAGATCATTTTTAACGCTTTTCACACCATCTACCGCTTTGGCGATACTTTCAGCACGGTCGCTTTGTGCCTGAGAATCTACGGTTCCGGAGAGCTGAACCACGCCATCGGTGGTTTCAACTTTCACTTTACGTGAAGGAACAATGTCGTCCGCCAGCAGTTTGGCTTTGATTTCACTGGTGGTGGCGGTGTCACCGGCGTAACCCTTCACGGAGCTTTCTTTAGCGTCGCGAACGTGCAGTTTGTCGCTGACGGAGGTCACGCCTTCAACGCCTTTCGCCACTTTCACTGCCTCTTCGGCCTGTGCCTGGCTTTCAACAAATCCGCTTAAAGTCACGACTTTTTGATCGGTTTTGACAGAGATATCAGTGCTCTTGATATTTTCATGATCCACCAGAGCCGCCTTCACTTTCGCTGTGATGGCGCTGTCATCCATGAAATTACCGACTTTATTCATAGAGCTATCGACTTTTTGCCCTGCGCTTTCATTGGTGGTCTGCGCGTTGTTTTCCGCGTAGGCAGAACCGGTCGCGACGGCAGAGGTCAGCATTACAGCCAGCAGAGTTTTCGAAATCTTCAGTCTTGTCATAGTCATCGATTTATTCCTGTATATTTGCTCGTAATTTGAGCCAGGCAACACGAGGTTGCATTGCTGAATAGGGAGAGACTTCACCCTCGACAGAAGTCAATGGTCGCCATCACAAAAGCGATAGGTGATGAATAACGACCGTTACAACTTCTTAATCAGTTATTAATATCAATCGAATGACAGTTAACGGTTTTAAATACTGTTACCTACTCACATAACGGTATTTAAAGCCGACACAAATGTCATTGCTTTGTTAAATATAGATCACAATTTTGAAACCGCCCGCCATATCGGCTAAAAAGCGAGCAAACATAAGCGAAAGCGAATGTTTTAAGAACATTCCGCAAGCGGCTAATAAGGAAGGGAAATTGACAGGGCGCAGCGGCTGCCGCGCCCTGGAGGCAAGAATTAATGCTCGCGGGTCTGGTGGAATTGAACGTCCGGATAACGCTCTTGCGCTAAGCGTAGGTTAACCATGCTGGTGGCGATGTAAGCGAGGTTATCGCCGCCATCGAGCGCCAGTTGACCTTCGTTCTTACGCTTGAACTCTTCGAATTTCTTTGCGTCCGCGCATTCTACCCAGCGGGCGGTGGCAACGTTGACTGACTCATACACTGCTTCAACGTTGTATTCGCTCTTCAGGCGCGATACCACCACATCAAACTGCAGCACACCAACCGCACCGACGATCAGGTCGTTATTGGAGATCGGACGGAACACTTGCACTGCGCCCTCTTCAGAAAGCTGTACCAGCCCTTTGAGCAGCTGTTTTTGCTTCAGCGGATCTTTCAGGCGGATACGACGGAACAGTTCCGGTGCGAAGTTCGGAATACCGGTGAACTTCATCATCTCACCCTGGGTAAAGGTGTCGCCGATCTGAATGGTGCCGTGGTTGTGCAGACCGAGGATATCGCCCGGATAAGCCTCTTCAACGTGCGAACGGTCACCCGCCATAAAGGTTAGCGCGTCGGAGATCACCACATCTTTCGCGGTGCGCACCTGGCGCAGCTTCATGCCTTTTTCATATTTACCGGATACCACGCGCATAAACGCCACACGGTCACGGTGTTTCGGGTCCATGTTGGCCTGAATTTTAAATACGAAGCCGGTAAATTTGTCTTCGCTCGCTTCTACGGTACGGGTGTCAGTCTGACGCGGCATCGGTGCAGGCGCCCACTCCACCAGACCATCCAGCATATGATCGACGCCGAAGTTACCCAGCGCAGTACCGAAGAATACCGGAGTAATTTCGCCCGCAAGGAACAATTCTTTGTCGAACTCGTTAGAGGCGCCTTTCACCAGCTCCAGTTCGTCACGCAGCTGCTGTGCCAGATCTTCACCGACCGCAGTGTCGAGATCCGGGTTGTTCAGCCCTTTAACGATACGCACTTCCTGAATGGTGTGGCCTTTACCGCTCTGGTAGAGATAGGTTTCATCTTTATAAAGGTGGTAAACGCCTTTAAACAGCTTGCCGCAGCCAATCGGCCAGGTGATCGGCGCACAGCCGATTTTCAGCTCGTTCTCAACTTCATCGAGCAATTCCATCGGGTCGCGGATATCACGGTCAAGTTTGTTCATAAAGGTGAGGATCGGCGTATCGCGCAGACGGGTAACTTCCATCAGCTTGCGGGTACGATCTTCAACACCTTTTGCAGCGTCGATAACCATCAGGCAGCAGTCCACCGCCGTCAGGGTACGATAGGTATCTTCCGAGAAGTCTTCGTGCCCCGGGGTGTCAAGCAGGTTAACCAGGCAGTCGTGATACGGAAACTGCATCACAGACGTGGTAATGGAGATCCCACGCTGCTTTTCCATCTCCATCCAGTCCGACTTAGCGTGCTGGTTGGAACCACGGCCTTTTACTGTACCGGCGGTCTGAATGGCCTGTCCGAACAGCAGCACCTTCTCGGTGATGGTGGTTTTACCGGCGTCCGGGTGAGAAATTATGGCAAAGGTGCGGCGCTTCGCCACCTCTTGCAAATAAGGAGACAACGTCATAATTCTTTCTTCTTGAGTAAGCGGCATCGCGCCGCGCTTGTTGAAAACGAAAAATTGCGGCTATTTTACCCATCAACGGGGGGGAGGCAATCAGTGTTTACACAGGAGTTGCTCCAGTTCGTGCAACGAAGAAACGGTCCAGGTGGGCGCAATGCCTTCTGGTTGCTCGCGATTGTGCGCATTCAGCCAGCAGGTAGCAAGCCCGGCGTTGATGCCACCGAGAATATCGGACTCAGCAGTGTCACCAACCATTAGCACGCGTGAACGGTCAGGATTGCCCGCCTGTTCCAGCGCATAATCGAAAATTTTCTTATTCGGTTTGGCAACGCCAACTTCTTCGGAAATCACCAGCAAATCGAAATAATCACGCAAACCCGTTCGTTCCAGACGCACTTGCTGCAAGGCACTAAAACCGTTGGTGATGATGCCGATTTTGGCATTGCCGCGAATGGCGTTAAGCAGGGAAACCGCGCCAGGCAGCGGTGTGCAGATTTCCGCCATCGCATTAATAAAGGCAGCGTTGAGTTTACCCGGCTCGACGTTCAGCCGTTCGGCCCAGCTTTCAAAACGCCCGTGCTGGAGCTGTAATGAAGTGATCGCGCCGTTTTGATAATCCACCCACAGTGGTTTGTTAACGGCCTGATAGTCCTGAAAATCTTCAGCGGTAAAGGTGACGCTGTAGTCAAGGAACATCCGCTGCAGGCCGGTGAACGAGTCAAAAGTAAACAGCGTTTCATCGGCATCAAAGAAAATCCAGTCCCACTTCATTATTCCACCTTGTCTTACATACTGATTGGCAACGCCATGATGATGGCGTCTTCGCGACCGTCCGTGGTGGGGTAGTAATTGCGGCGAATTGTCGCCTCGTTAAAGCCTAAACTTTCGTACAGAGCAATGGCAGCGGCGTTAGAGGCGCGGACTTCCAGCCATAGCGTCGCCACGCCGCGTTTTTCCAGCTCGTCGATCAGATGTTCCAGCAACGCCCTTCCCAGTCCCTGACGCTGATAGTCGGGATCGACCGCAATATTGAACAATGTAGCTTCATCCAGCACCACTTGCGTAATCGCAAACGCAGCCATTTTGCCGTCTTGTGTCAACTGAAAGTTGAGATAGCGTTCGCCCTGGTTGCTGGCAAAGGTTTTTTCACTCCACGGAAAGGCGTGGGCGCGTTGTTCAATGTGGAAAGCCGCAGGTAAATCAGTCGTTTCGAGGGAAGAAATCGTGTTCATATGTGCAAATTTGTTGCCATAACGCGGCGCGTGCCGTTGGGTTTGCCCGTAATTCGGTGAGCGCCGGTGATGTCACCTGAGCGCCCTCCAGTGACAGCGGTTCGTCAGTACCCAACCGCCAACTGTTGCATCGACTGCCTTGCGGCAGCATCGCGATCCTATCTGGCGTCAGTTGCAGCACCTGATCGGGGCTGACGGTTAATGCGCGCAGAACATCGCTCACCAGAGGATCGGTCAGGGCGGGAAGATCGTTTGCCACCATCACCAGACGGACGTGTGCCGGGATCGCAATGGCAATCTCCCCCTGCAACGCGCCAGGGCGACGCAGCGACCACTGGGTAATGCCCAGCTGCTGTAACTGCCAGTCTCGTCGGGATGTCATAGCGAATCGCTCCTGTTGTCAGGGGCGCAAATATAGCAAATTCGTCGATACCGCGCCAACATATGGCTATAATCGCCGCCAGTATCAATTGAGGAGCATTCCATGTCTGCATTTACCCCGGCAAGTGAAGTCTTGCTGCGCCACAGTGATGATTTCGAACAAAGCCGTATTCTGTTTGCCGGTGACTTACAGGATGACCTGCCCGCGCGTTTAGATACCGCGACCAGTCGTGCTCATACCCAGCAATTCCACCACTGGCAGGTGTTAAGCCGCCAGATGGGTGATAACGCCCGTTTTAGTCTGGTCGCCACGGCGGATGACATCGCAGATTGCGATACGCTGATTTACTACTGGCCGAAGAACAAACCGGAAGCTCAGTTCCAGTTGATGAATTTACTTTCTCTGCTGCCAGTGGGCACTGACATTTTCGTCGTTGGCGAAAACCGTAGCGGCGTGCGCAGCGCCGAGCAAATGCTGGCAGATTATGCGCCATTGAATAAGGTAGACAGCGCCCGTCGCTGCGGCCTCTATTTTGGTCGTCTGGAAAAACAGCCGGTATTTGATGCCGATAAATTCTGGGGCGAATACAGCGTCGATGGCCTGACGGTCAAAACGCTGCCTGGCGTGTTTAGCCGCGACGGTCTGGATGTCGGTAGCCAGTTGCTGCTCTCGACGTTAACCCCGCACACGAAAGGTAAAGTGCTGGATGTTGGCTGCGGTGCGGGCGTGCTTTCAGTTGCCTTTGCGCGCCATTCACCGAAGATTCGCCTCACTCTGTGCGATGTTTCTGCACCAGCGGTAGAAGCCAGCCGCGCAACGCTTGCTGCTAACGGTGTTGAAGGTGAAGTCTTTGCCAGCAACGTCTTTTCTGAGGTGAAAGGTCGTTTTGATATGATCATCTCCAACCCGCCGTTCCACGATGGGATGCAAACCAGCCTGGATGCCGCGCAAACGCTGATTCGCGGCGCGGTGCGTCATCTTAATAGCGGCGGCGAGCTGCGAATTGTAGCGAACGCCTTCCTGCCTTATCCGGACGTGCTGGATGAGACATTTGGCTTCCACGAAGTTATCGCGCAAACCGGGCGTTTCAAGGTGTATCGCGCCATTATGACCCGCCAGGCGAAGAAAGGTTAAGTCTCTCGCCGCAAGCCTTGTTGGATGCGGCGTGAACGCCTTATCCAACCTACAAAAACTGCACATTAGCCCTTCATAGGCCAGATAAGACGCGCCAGCGTCGCATCTGGCATCTGCACCCACATACCATGTCGGATGCGGCGTGAACGCCTTATCCGACATACAAAACCTGCACGTTAGCCTCCTGATGACCATTTTTCCAGCAATTACACATCAGGCGATAATTAACTATTGACGAAAAGCTGAAAACCACTAGAATGCGCCTCCGTGGTAGCAATTCTTTTTAAGAATTGATGGTATGCGAAGGTGGCGGAATTGGTAGACGCGCTAGCTTCAGGTGTTAGTGTCCTTACGGACGTGGGGGTTCAAGTCCCCCCCCTCGCACCAAAAACCACGTTGATATTGCTCGCACTGGGCGAAGGTGGCGGAATTGGTAGACGCGCTAGCTTCAGGTGTTAGTGTTCTTACGGACGTGGGGGTTCAAGTCCCCCCCCTCGCACCAAACGAGGCGATATCAAAAAAGTAAGATGACTGTGCGAAGGTGGCGGAATTGGTAGACGCGCTAGCTTCAGGTGTTAGTGTCCTTACGGACGTGGGGGTTCAAGTCCCCCCCCTCGCACCAATTATCTTTACTTCCTCTCTTGTTTCTTCCCTGCTTTTTCATCCCTGATTCCACTTTATTATCATTAACATGACGCCAGAAATAAGCGCCAGGCACGATGGTAGTAAAACGTAATGCCGTAACTGTTTGTGATATAGCATCAGCGGCGTCAACACTAATCCCATCAGAATGACAATCCGCCACTGATCCGGCGATAAATCCGCATACGTCATCCCTGCAATCAGCAATCCCGGCAGCAACACTCCCCAACCACTGCCCAGCATACGTTGCAACATGGTTTAATCTCTCAAAGCGATAATGATAACCAATATCATATGATAATTTTTATCATTTGCAAGCCAGAGAAATCCCTTGCTATCGGGCAAACCTATCGCTAGGATTAGCAATCATTATCATTTAGATTACTATCACGATTATGGCCTATCGTTCTGCACCGCTCTATGAAGATGTTATCTGGCGAACGCATCTCCAGCCGCAGGATGCTGGGCTTGCGGAATCAGTACGGGCGACGATCGCCGAACATCGTGAACATTTGCTGGAGTTTATCCGTCTGGATGAACCCGCCCCGCTTAACGCCATGACACTGGCGCAATGGTCATCACTGAATGCGCTACGTTCTCTACTGGCGGTCTATTCCGATCATATCTACCGTAATCAACCGATGATGATCCGTGAGAACAAACCGCTGATCTCACTCTGGGCGCAATGGTATATCGGCCTGATGGTGCCACCCTTAATGCTGGCGCTGCTGACGCAGGAAAAAGCGTTAGACCTTTCCCCAGAACATTTCCACGTTGAGTTTCACGAAACCGGGCGCGCAGCCTGTTTCTGGGTCGATGTATGTGAAGATAAAAACGCAACAACGCATTCTCCACAACAACGAATGGAAACGTTAATCAGCCAGGCGCTTGTCCCGGTAGTGCAGGCATTAGAAGCAACTGGAGAGATCAACGGCAAACTCATCTGGAGTAATACCGGTTATTTGATCAACTGGTATCTGACAGAGATGAAGCAGTTGCTCGGCGAGGCAGCGGTTGAATCGCTGCGTCATGCCCTGTTTTTTGAGAAAACGCTCACTACAGGTGAAGATAATCCACTCTGGCGTACAGTAGTGCTACGCGATGGTCTGCTGGTACGCCGTACCTGCTGCCAGCGTTATCGCCTACCGGATGTGCAGCAATGTGGTGACTGTACGCTGAAATAAAAACTTTGCCGGGACGATAACCCGGCATTAAGCATATTAAAAGGGATGCAACACGTTACTTGTTTCGCAATGCCGCATACATAACAGAATATCTGCGGCCTCCAACAACCCCGCATCAGAACTGACGCCCAGTTTCGACATCACATTAAATTTATGCGCCCGGATCGTTTTAATATTGCGTTTAAGCTGCTCGGCAATTTGTGTCATTGAGTAGCCACGCGACATAAAACGCAATATTTCTCTCTCCGTTGGGCTTAACGTCCGGCTTTGGTTAATGTACCACTGATTATTCAGCCGATCGGTCGCCTGACGCACACCATTTAATGACAGAAACAACTCCTGATGAAAAACTTCCAGCGTCGATGCTTTACTTAATACTCCGTCCAGCGGAGATGGAGATAATGAACCGATCAACCGTGCTTCAATATCATCATCTGCAATAACCAAACGTCGGGTACGCGGAAATTTAATCGCCAGCTCAGTCAGGCAAGATAATCCTTCTCTGCGCTCACTTCTCATGGCAGAAAAAGAAAAAATGACCGCCGCGAACGAGATCCGCGACATTGCATTCTGAAACGACTCCTGACTGGTATAGGTGTGGAGCTTATAAGGGTTACCCGCAAACTTTCTGAATAAACTCTCAATACCGATACTGCTCATGACGCATTTTTCTACGAGTGCGACATTTCTCTTCTTAATTCGGCTGTGTTCCATTCTGCGGCATCTCCATAAACAGAAGGCAAGTTAAGTTCTCTTGCACCCTGTGCGCTATTTATCCATGCATACATCTCAGCATTGCTGTGAATTGCCAGCCGACGCATCGCACTGTTTTTTTGTGCGCTGATAGTTTTATTACTTTTCTTGAGCAATGAAGCTATCTGGTTAATGCCCCATCCTTTGCCTAACAGCCGCAGTACCTTACGCTCTGAAAGCGTCAGAACGACGGTGCGATAGCTAAAATCCTGAGTTTCAGCCATTGTCGGAGAGGTCAGCATCGCGCTGATACGATCCGCATACGCATTACCGGAACGAACTGTTTTAACCAGATTCTCAATGGGTTCAATATCCGACAGTAACGTCGCTGTTGGACACATTAGCAGTTCTACTGCCGGGGAGTACCAGGCACGCGAAACCATGAAAACCCAATGTATTTCCCGGTATTGTGAGATCAATGAATAGTAATGTTCACAAACGGAACGCGGGTCTTCCGTTTCGCCGGATAAATCGGCAACCACTAACCCAGCACGACGTAATTGTAATAAGGTTAACTCCTCCGCAGAGGCGCTACTCGTTATTTCATATTCAGGTAGATGGGTCCTCATGACCTCTTTTAATCCTGCCTGCATAACGGGTATTTTACTGATAACAATTCCATTTTTGCAGCATCCTGGCAACATATATCCTCCATATCCACTCTCTATAAATCATGATGGTTAATTCAGAATATTCATCCCCTAAATTAATCCAACAAATTAATAGCTCTAGCGAATAAATTATCCTTAGCATTCACTTCCATATCAGTTTACCCCTGACACACCAAAAATCCTTTGTATGTTTCAGGAGGCTAGCATCAAATAATAACCTGGTAAAATACCTCTGACACATTTAAAATATCTAAATTATGTTGTTAGAAATACTTAATCAAAAACCACAAATCCAATCAGTTTACGATATCATTCAAAATAATGGTCAAAGGCGAAACTCAAGACCTTTAGACCGAAAGAGCAACAAAAAAATCAATAAAAACTGAAAGATATTTCTTATCCAGATTCGAAAAATTGATTTTCCCTGCTATTAGCCAAACGAGTAAAAACAAAACTATAAATTCATTTCAGTGATAATATTCATGAGGATATTTATTTGACCTCTGACGCAGATCGCTTCCTGTCGCCATAACCAGAATTAATCAGCGCAATTTTGATCTTAACCAACCCCAAAACAACCGCGCTTCATGATACAAATGGGGTCTCATTATTTGAACAATACGCAGCGCGTCTATGACAAAGGGCGAGTTATGCAAACTGAGCAACAGCGAGCCGTAACACGGTTATGTATCCAGTGCGGATTATTTCTTTTGCAGCACGGGGCGGAAAGCGCACTGGTGGATGAGCTTTCTTCAAGACTTGGGCGCGCGCTGGGGATGGACTGCGTTGAAAGCTCCATCTCTTCCAACGCAATTGTGCTAACCACCATTAAAGATGGTCAATGTTTAACCTCGACACGTAAAAATCAGGATCGCGGCATTAATATGCATGTGGTTACTGAAGTACAACACATTGTGATTCTGGCGGAACACAAATTGCTGGATTACAAAGGTGTGGAGAAGCGTTTTAGCCAAATACATCCTCTGCGCTATCCGCGTTGGCTGGTAGCCTTGATGGTAGGACTTTCTTGCGCCTGTTTCTGCAAACTGAATAACGGTGGCTGGGACGGCGCGCTGATTACGTTCTTCGCCAGCATGATTGCTATGTACATCCGCCAACTGCTGGCACAACGCCATCTTCACCCACAGATAAACTTTTGCATTACCGCATTTGCCGCCACCACGATTTCCGGCCTCCTTTTACAACTTCCGACATTCAGTCATACGCCTACCATCGCGATGGCGGCCAGCGTTCTATTGCTGGTGCCGGGCTTTCCGTTGATTAATGCCGTCGCCGATATGTTTAAAGGCCACATCAATACCGGGCTGGCACGCTGGGCGATTGCCAGCCTGTTGACGTTGGCTACCTGCGTTGGCGTGGTGATGGCACTGACGATTTGGGGGCTACGTGGATGGGTATAATCGAATTTCTCATAGCGTTGGTGCAGGATATGCTCCTCGCGGCAATTCCTGCCGTCGGATTTGCGATGGTATTCAACGTTCCGGTTCGGGCATTACGCTGGTGTGCGCTGCTTGGCGCGATTGGTCATGGTTCACGAATGATCTTAATGACTACCGGGCTGAATATTGAGTGGTCAACCTTTATGGCCTCTATGCTGGTCGGCACCATTGGAATTCAATGGTCGCGCTGGTACCTGGCGCATCCAAAAGTCTTTACCGTGGCGGCCGTTATCCCTATGTTCCCTGGCATCTCTGCTTATACAGCAATGATTTCAGCTGTAAAAATCAGTCAGTTAGGTTACAGCGAGCCGTTGATGATTACCCTGTTAACCAACTTTCTTACGGCGTCATCAATTGTTGGAGCATTATCCATCGGCCTTTCCATTCCTGGATTATGGTTGTACCGCAAGCGCCCTCGCGTATAAAATTGCCTCGCTTAAAGCACACGGATGAGAGACCGCCTCCTTTCATCCGTGTGTTACTATAAAAGTAATCTCCCTTCTCGTTCATCGTTCCATATTGAGAAACAGTATGTCTTCCAGAGTTTTGACCCCGGACGTCGTTGGTATTGACGCCCTGGTACACGATCACCAGACCGTTCTGGCAAAAGCTGAAGGCGGAATGGTTGCCGTATTTGCTAACAACGCTCCGGCGTTTTATGCCGTCACGCCCGCGCGTCTTGCTGAACTGCTGGCGCTGGAAGAAAAGCTGGCACGTCCGGGAAGCGATATCGCTCTGGACGATCAACTCTATCAGGAACCGCAAACTGCCCCCGTTGCCGTACCGATGGGGAAATTTGCCATGTACCCAGACTGGCGACCCGATGCCGACTTTACCCGCCAGGCCGCGTTATGGGGCGTGGCACTAAGAGAACCCGCTACCGCCGAAGAACTGGCCTCATTCATTGCCTACTGGCAGGCGGAAGGTAAAGTTTTTCACCATGTGCAGTGGCAGCAAAAACTGGCGCGCAGTCTGCAAATTGGCCGCGCCAGCAACGGCGGACTAGCCAAACGAGATGTGAACACGGTCAGCGAACCTGACAGCCAAATTCCACCAGGATTCAGAGGGTAACGATGAAAAACGTTGGCGACCTGATGCAACGCCTGCAAAAAATGATGCCTGCCCATATCAAACCCGCCTTCAAAACGGGTGAAGAACTTCTGGCGTGGCAGAAAGAACAAGGGGCGCTCCGCTCCGCCGCTCTGGAGCGCGAGAATCGGGCGATGAAAATGCAGCGCACCTTTAACCGCTCCGGCATTCGTCCGCTGCATCAGAACTGTTCCTTTGAGAACTATCGTGTTGAATGCGAAGGGCAGATGAATGCGTTGAGCAAAGCGCGTCAATATGTCGAAGAGTTCGACGGCAACATCGCCAGCTTTATCTTTTCTGGCAAGCCGGGCACCGGTAAAAACCATCTGGCGGCGGCAATCTGCAACGAACTACTGCTGCGCGGCAAATCGGTATTGATTATTACTGTTGCCGATATTATGTCGGCGATGAAAGATACCTTCAGAAATAGCGGCGTCAGTGAAGAACAACTGCTCAACGATCTGAGCAACGTTGATCTATTGGTGATCGACGAGATCGGCGTGCAGACCGAATCTAAATACGAAAAAGTGATCATCAATCAGATCGTCGATCGTCGTTCTTCTTCCAAGCGCCCAACCGGAATGCTGACGAACAGCAATATGGAAGAAATGACGAAGTTGCTGGGCGAGCGTGTTATGGATCGTATGCGCCTGGGTAACAGTCTGTGGGTGATCTTCAACTGGGACAGTTATCGTAGTCGGGTAACGGGTAAAGAGTATTAATCCCCATTCCCGGCGTTATACTGCGACACAATTCCACCTTGAGTAATGATGATGAAAACTGTTAAACACCTTCTGTGCTGTGCAATTACCGCCAGCGCATTAATTTCCACCGGGGTAAATGCCGCTTCCTGGAAAGATGCGCTCTCCAGTGCCGCCAGCGAGTTAAGCAATCAAAACAGCACTACACAGGAAGGCGGCTGGTCGCTCGCTTCATTAACTAACCTGCTTAGTAGCGGCAACCAGGCATTAAGCGCAGATAACATGAACAATGCCGCAGGCATTCTGCAATACTGCGCGAAGCAAAAGCTGGCTTCGGTGACCGATGCAGAAAACATCAAAAACCAGGTGCTGGAAAAGTTAGGTCTGAACAGCGAAGAGCAGAAAGAAGACACCAACTATCTGGACGGTATTCAGGGTTTGCTGAAAACCAAAGATGGCCAGCAGCTTAATCTGGATAACATCGGTACGACTCCGCTGGCGGAGAAAGTGAAAACCAAAGCCTGCGATCTGGTATTAAAGCAAGGTCTGAACTTTATCTCTTGATCCGCATAACGCCGCGTTTTAGCTGTTAATCGGCTGGCGCGGCAATCCCCTTCTCTTTTTCCCGCTTCTGACGCTTTCATCCCCTGCTATGCGGGAAACAACCCCGATCAAAAAAGTCTGTTTATAAACTAATTCCTAACAACATCGCATTTTTTTGACACTAGAATTGCAGCAATATGGCAGCGCCATTACATTGTGTTTCTCAAAAAATCTTAAGCATCGGCTACACAGCCTGGTTTAGTGAGGATCGCCCGTTGTCAGAACTACTCTCATTTGCCTTGTTTCTCGCCTCTGTGCTGATCTACGCATGGAAAGCGGGACGTAACACCTGGTGGTTTGCCGCCACATTAACGGTGCTAGGGCTATTTGTCGTTTTAAATATCACCCTTTTTGCCAGTGACTACTTTACTGGCGATGGCATTAACGACGCGGTTCTCTATACCTTAACCAACAGCCTGACCGGTGCAGGCGTCAGCAAATATATCCTGCCAGGTATTGGCATTGTACTGGCACTGGCAGTCGTTTTCGGTGCACTGGGCTGGATCCTGCGCCGCCGCCGTCATCATCCGCACCATTTTGGTTACAGCCTTTTGGCGCTCTTGCTGGCACTGGCTTCTGTCGATGCCAGCCCGGCGTTTCGTCAGATAACGGAACTGGTGAAATCACAGTCACGCGACGGCGATCCGGACTTTGCGGCTTATTATAAAGAACCGTCGAAAACCATTCCTGACCCGAAACTCAACCTGGTTTATATCTACGGAGAAAGCCTCGAGCGCACCTATTTTGACAACGATGCTTTCCCGGATCTCACGCCTGAATTGGGCGCGCTGAAAAATGAAAGTCTGGATTTCAGCCACACGCAGCAGTTGCCGGGAACGGACTACACGATTGCGGGCATGGTGGCTTCCCAGTGTGGCATTCCGCTTTTTGCTCCATTTGAAGGCAACGCTTCTGCATCCGTTTCCAGCTTCTTCCCGCAGAACATCTGTCTGGGCGATATTCTGAAAAACTCGGGTTATCAGAACTATTTCGTACAGGGAGCCAATCTGCGTTTTGCTGGTAAAGATGTGTTCCTGAAATCACACGGTTTCGACCATTTGTACGGCTCGGAAGAGCTGAAAAGCGTGGTCGCAGACCCACATTATCGCAACGACTGGGGATTCTACGACGATACCGTGCTGGATGAAGCATGGAAAAAATTTGAGGAGCTGTCTCGCTCCGGTCAACGGTTCTCACTGTTTACCCTGACGGTCGATACCCATCACCCGGATGGTTTCATCTCTCGTACCTGTAATCGCAAAAAATATGATTTTGACGGTAAACCGAACCAGTCATTCAGCGCGGTAAGTTGCAGCCAGGAGAACATTGCGGCGTTTATCAATAAAATCAAAGCCTCTCCGTGGTTTAAAGATACCGTCATTGTCGTCTCTTCCGACCATCTGGCGATGAACAACACGGCATGGAAATACCTCAATAAGCAGGATCGCAATAACCTGTTTTTTGTCATCCGTGGCGACAAACCGCAGCAAGAGACGCTGGCGGTGAAGCGCAACACGATGGATAACGGCGCTACGGTACTGGATATCCTTGGTGGTGATAATTTTATCGGCCTCGGACGCAGTAGCCTTTCTGGTCAGTCAATGTCAGAAGTGTTCCTCAACATGAAAGAGAAGGTACTGGCGTGGAAACCGGATATCATTCGTCTGTGGAAATTCCCCACCGAGATAAAAGAATTTACCATCAATCAGAATAAAAACATGATCGCCTTCTCAGGTAGTCATTTCCGTTTGCCGCTGCTGTTGCGGGTTTCAGACAAACGAGTGGAACCACTGCCAGAAAGTGAATACTCCGCGCCACTGCGTTTCCAACTGGCCGATTTCGCCCCACGTGATAATTTCATCTGGGTTGACCGCTGCTACAAAATGGGGCAGTTGTGGGCGCCGGAACTGGCGCTTTCTACCGACTGGTGTGTTTCACAGGGGCAACTTGGCGGGAAACAAACAGTGCAACATGTCGATAAGCCAGAATGGAAAGGTAAAACGGCATTTAAGGACACGGTCATCGACATGGAACGCTACAAAGGCAATGTCGATACACTGAAGATTGTCGATAACGATATTCGCTACAAAGCAGACAGTTTCATCTTTAACGTCGCGGGTGCGCCGGAAGAGGTAAAACAGTTTAGCGGGATTTCCCGTCCGGAGTCGTGGGGTCGCTGGTCCAACGCACAGCTTGGCGATGAAGTGAAAATCGAGTACAAGCATCCGCTGCCGAAGAAATTTGATCTGGTGATTACCGCCAAAGCCTACGGTAATAACGCCAGCCGCCCCATTCCGGTACGCGTTGGCAATGAAGAACAAACCATCGTGCTGGGCAACGAAGTAACCACCACTACGCTGCATTTCGAGAACCCAACCGATGCCGACACCCTGGTGATTGTGCCGCCGGAACCCGTCGCAACCAACGAAGGGAATATTCTCGGTCACTCGCCGCGTAAACTCGGTATCGGGATGGTGGAAATTAAAGTGGTGGAGCGAGAAGGGTAATCACTGACTGATTTACAGGTCGGATAAGACGCGTAAACGTCTTATCCGACCAACAAAACATTATTGATAAATAAAAATAGTGTCCAACACTGCATAGCCACTTTACCAGTCACTCATTCTCAGAAAGTAACCACGCCCTTAATCAACTCACGATTGTTAATCACATCGCGCTCATAGGTTTCTGCCAGCGTGGCGAACGGATAGCGATGGGTTAACATCATGTCAGCAGTGATTTTCCCTTCCGCCATCAGCCGCCAGACTTTCGCAAAATCTTCCGGCGTAGCGTTACGGCTACCCATTATTGTGGTCTCTTTTTTGTGGAATTCTGGATCAGAGATTTGCAAATCGCCTTTAAACAGGCCGACAAAGACTACCGTGCCACCGTGGCGAATCAGATTAACAGTGTTATTCATCGCATGTTGATTACCTGTCGCGTCGATCACTTTCTGCGCCAGAGAGCCGCCAAATTGCGCACGTAGTTGGTCATCAAAATCTTCTGCGAACGGATCAAGCACGGGCAGCTCCAGACGCCTTATCACATGCTCACGCCGCGCCGGACTGGTATCCACCACCACCACATGTGCGCCATCAACTTTAGCGATTGCCGCAGCTCCCAAACCGATTGGCCCCGCCCCGACCACCAGCACTTGCTCACCAGGCGCAACTGCCGCGCGACGTACCGCATGAGCACTAATGGCGAAGGGTTCAATCAACGCTGCCGCCTGCGGGTCAATGCCATCTGCGGGCAAAATGTTCGCCTCTGGCACGCTTAAATACTCACTAAAACCGCCATCCTGATGAACGCCAATGACCGAAATGCTTTCACAGCAGTTGGTGCGACCACTTTTACACGCCGGGCATTTCTGGCAGGCAATATAAGGGATCACGGCAACTTGCTGACCATTTTTGAGATCAGCAATATCTTTACCTAATTCAACAATCTCGCCACATATTTCATGGCCTAACACACGTGGATAACTAAAAAATGGTTGATTCCCACCCCAGGCATGAATATCAGTACCACAAATTCCGACAGACTTAATCTTTATCAATACTTCATCACCACCGGGAATAGGCATTTCATATTGTTTCCAGACTAATTCTTTCGGTTTCTGGCAAATTAATGTATTTATCTTAGGCATAATTCTGCTCTCCATTTTTTGTTATCTTAGATATCAATGGAAATGAAAAATGCCAGTGAAATAGAAAATCTATTTTGTGAAAATACACGCATAAAAATGTTTTAAATCGGGTTTTAATAGCGCGACAAGGAGAAAAATATGAGTCGCTCACAAAATTTACGCCATAATGTAGTTAACCAGTTTATTGATGAGATGGTATGTGGTCATATCCCTTCCCCACTCCCATCGCAAAGCTCACTAGCGGAAATGTACAACGTCAGTCGCACCACGGTGCGTCATGTTCTCAGCCACTTACGCGAATGCGGTGTCCTGACGCAGGTCGGAAATGACCACGTCATCACGCGTAAACCTGATCACAACGACGGTTTTGCCTGTCCCGCAGCTTCGATAAGTGAGCAGGATAAAGTATTTGAGCAGTTTTTTTTCACGATGATAAATCAGCGTCAGTTGTTGCCTGGTGAAACTTTTTCTGAGCTGCAACTGGCGCGAGCGGCAGGTGTCAGCTCGATTACCGCAAGAAAATATCTTTTAAAATTATGGTGCTACAACCTCACCCAAAGCGAAAAACGCGGTCAGTGGAGGATAAAGCATTTCGATCAATCCTACGCCGAGCAGCTTTTTGAACTGCGCGAAATGTTGGAAACGCGCTCAATCCAGCGTTTTCTCACTCTGCCTGATAATGATCCGCGCTGGTTTCAGGTGAAAACCATGCTCGAACGCCACCGAATGCTGCGTGACAACATCGGCAGTAATTTCCACACCTTCTCGCAACTGGACAGAGAGTTCCATGCCTTATTGCTTTCAGCCACTGACAATATCTTTTTCAATCAATCCATTGATATTATCTCCGTCATCTTCCACTTCCACTATCAATGGGACGAAAACGATCGCAGGCAGCGCAATATTATTGCCATAGATGAGCATATGACTATTCTCAGTGCTTTGGTTTGCCGCAGCTATGTGGATGCAACGCTTGCACTACGTAACCATTTGAATTCAGCTAAACAAGCGATGATTCGTTCCATCAAGAAGAACAAGCGGTACGTTTATTAAATACAGATTAAAAACAGCAAACTATTAGATTGTGCACGGTTTTATCAAAATATAAACGCCCGAAATTTCCGGCTTACCTATGCTCGCAACCAGTCGACTATAAATGTTTTTTTGTGAGCGGTAGTGAAATCCTAAAAATTTCATCTGCCATTAATATTAACCCTGCGCAATACATAATTACGCAATAATTAAAATATTATAAATACAGGAGTTCGGCGTGGAAAAAGAAAATATTACCCTCGATCCGCATTCGTCCTTTCGCTCATCGTCGTCGGTAGATATCCCCGTGCCACCAAATGGATTAATTCAACGTAGTCCCCGAATTAAACACATTCAAACCACCGCCATGTTGTTATTATTTATTGCTGCGGTAATAAATTTTCTCGATCGCAGTTCGCTGTCGGTAGCAAATGTAACTATTCGTGGAGAGCTGGGGTTAAACGCCACCGAGATGGGCGCTTTACTCTCCGTGTTCTCGCTCTCTTATGGGATTGCGCAATTGCCCGCAGGCATACTGCTGGACCGCAAAGGCCCACGCCTGATGCTGGGGCTAGGGATGATCGTCTGGTCGCTGTTCCAGGCAATGTCTGGCATGGTGCACAGCCTGGCGCAGTTCGTGCTGATGCGCATAGGTATGGGGATCGGTGAGGCTCCCATGAACCCGTGCGGTGTTAAAGTGATTAACGACTGGTACAACATCAAAGAACGTGGACGCCCGATGGGCTTTTTCAACGCGGCCTCCGTCATTGGTATTGCCATAAGCCCGCCGATTCTGGCGGCGATAATGCTGGCCATCGGCTGGCGTGGGATGTTTATAACCATCGGCTTACTGGGCATTTTTCTCGCCATCGCCTGGTTTATGTTCTATCGCAACCGCGAGCAGGTGGTGCTGACCGCCGCTGAACAAACCTATCTCAACGCCGGTAGCGTCAATACCCGCCGCGACCCACTCACTTTTGCCGAATGGCGCAGCCTGTTTCGTAACCGCACAATGTGGGGAATGATGCTCGGTTTCAGTGGTATGAACTATGCGGGGTGGTTGTACATTGCCTGGTTGCCAGGTTACCTGCAAACAGTCTATCACCTGGATTTAAAAAGCACGGGCTTGATGGCAGCAATACCTTTCCTGTTTGGTGGGATCGGGATGCTACTCAACGGATATGTGACCGACTGGCTGGTCAAAGGCGGGATGAAGCCGATTAAGAACCGTAAGCTCTGTATTGTTACCGGGATGTTCATTTCAGCCGCCTTTACTCTGGTAGTACCACAAGCGACAACCCCCATGAGTGCGGTTCTGCTGATTGGCATGGCGCTGTTCTGCCTTCACTTTGCTGGAACCTCCTGCTGGGGGCTGGTTCACGTAGCGGTCGCTTCTCGCATGGCTGCGTCAGTGGGCAGTATCCAGAACTTTGCCAGCTTCATGTGTGCCTCATTAGCACCGATTATTACCGGTTTTATTGTCGATACCACTCACTCATTCCGTCTGGCGCTGCTCATCTGCGGTTGCGTCACCGCAGCAGGCGCGCTGGCGTACATCTTCATGGTACATCAACCCATTAGCGATCCGCATAAAGAGTAATCTCCCCTTGCCCGATAAGTCATCGCTTATCGGGCATTTTTTGTGGCAATTAAAACGTTTCCCAGTTATCCCCGCCATCAGCCACTACCGCTTTACGCGGCACAACCGGCGTCACCGTTTTTACCGCCAACGCTTCGCGCTGACGCTGTTGCTCTTGCTGAATACGAAATACAGCCACAGCTTCAGTCAGGCGGCTGGCCTGCTCTTCCAGCGCGGCAGCAGCAGCGGCTGACTCTTCCACCAGCGCAGCGTTCTGTTGCGTTACCCGGTCCATCTCAACAACCGCTAAACCAACCTGATCGATACCGCGACTCTGCTCATCAGAAGCGGAGGCAATTTCGCCCATGATATCGGTCACGCGGGTCACGGCGCTGACAATCTCCGCCATAGTTTCCCCGGCGCTTTCGACGAGTGTCGATCCGACATCCACTTTGCCAACCGAATCTTCAATCAGACTTTTAATTTCACGCGCCGCCTGGGCGCTACGCTGAGCCAGATTACGCACTTCTCCCGCGACCACCGCAAAACCACGCCCTTGTTCACCCGCACGCGCTGCTTCGACCGCCGCATTCAAGGCCAGAATATTAGTCTGGAAAGCAATGCCGTCGATAACGCTGATAATATCGGCGATTTTCTGCGAACTGGTAGAGATATCGCGCATAGTTTGTACCACGCTATCGACCACATTACCGCCACGTTGTGCCGTTTCGGAAGCACTTAACGCCAGATGGCTTGCCTGTCGCGCGTTCTCGGCATTCTGTTTCACTGTCGCAGTCAATTGCTCCATGCTGGCTGCCGTCTCTTCTAACGAAGCGGCTTGCTGCTCAGTGCGTGAAGAGAGATCGTTATTACCGGTAGCGATTTCGCTGGCTCCGCTATAGATGGCATTTGCACCATTACGCACATCACCCACGGTACGTACCAGTTCACTTTGCATATGGCGCAAACTCTCTGCCAGTTGCCCCACTTCATTGGAGCCATCTACCTCGATCGGTTTCACCAGATCGCCGCCAGCAATATGACGAATGTTGTCGATCAGGCGATTCATCGGCGCTACCAGCGACGTTTTAATACCAAACCAGACGACGAAGATGACCGCCAGTACGACGATCAGAACACCCGCCAGCACCCACATTGCCTGGTTAAAGGCAGCATTATTATCAGCGACGGCGATGTCATAGAGACGATCGTTTTGCTGCATGTACGCCATATACTGCTTCTCGAAACCGTCCTGATATCCCTGAGTAGGTTGGTCAAAAAACTCGTTGATTTTGCCCGCCCCTAACAACTGGATCAGCTCCGCCAGTGCATTGTGATAGATATCGTAATTACGTTTGATCTCCGTAGCAGCCGCTGTGCTCTGATGCAAGTTACGCGGTAGTGCTTCGTAATCTGCCCAGTCTTTTTCCGCGTGTTTCAACGAAATAGTGGCACTCTGCATCAGCTCGGCGACGGTTGAACCGCTGCCAATATTGTTCTGATCCATCATGTAGCGGATACCCGCACGGTTGAGGGTGTTACGCGTCTGCAACAACGCAACCCAACTGCCATTTAGCGTAGATTGCTGCTGGCGAATGGTTTGTAAGACGGAGAGATTTTCTTTGTCCTTTTTTAAAGCGTTAAAGAACAGGCTGCCTGATGTCAGTTGCAAAAGGCCGAAAACGGCCAAAACCAGCAGTAAGCTGGTCACGATCCTGATACGTTTTAACATGGTTTCTCTTTTCCTGTTGACCGATAGCAGAATTTTCGGCCTGGAATGAGAAAACTTTATAGGTAGCGACCTGAAATTGATTAAATTTACCTCACTTTTTTATTTTTGTTCAAAAATACAATAACCACGTATTGATATATTTTTCTTTCTTATTTTTCACATTAGCTGTATCTATTTTGAACGTGAGGATATTTGCCAATAGATTAATATTATTGGCCAAAATAATATTATCAGTGAGGAAATGGGGTTTTAATATATATAGCATGAATATAATTTTTATATGAGTAACACAACTGAGGGCTAAAAATCGCTTCGGTTGTGATCAATATCACATAAATAGCCTTCATAAACCTTGCTCAATACCGCTCAACCGCAAAACTGACCGCTTACGTCCCTAATTTAACCACTCAGTTATTTACCTTACTTTACGCGCGCGTAACTCTGGCAACATCACTGCAGGATAGCGGTCAATTTACCTCCTCAAACGCAACGCAAACCTAGAACGGCTTCGGCCAACTATTAATCAATACATGCCAGGTTTTACTATGGATACTAAAAAGATATTCAAGCACATACCCTGGGTGATTCTTGGAATCATCGGTGCATTCTGCCTCGCGGTAGTTGCATTACGTCGGGGGGAGCACGTCAGCGCCCTATGGATCGTGGTCGCCTCTGTGTCGGTGTATCTGGTGGCTTATCGCTACTACAGCCTATACATCGCCCAGAAAGTGATGAAACTCGACCCCACGCGCGCGACGCCTGCGGTTATTAACAACGACGGTCTGAACTACGTTCCGACCAACCGTTACGTGTTGTTTGGTCACCACTTCGCCGCTATCGCCGGTGCCGGTCCGCTGGTTGGTCCGGTTCTCGCCGCGCAGATGGGCTACCTGCCAGGTACGCTGTGGCTGCTGGCGGGGGTGGTGCTGGCCGGTGCGGTTCAGGACTTTATGGTGCTGTTTATCTCCTCTCGCCGTAACGGCGCATCTCTCGGTGAGATGATTAAAGAAGAGATGGGGCCAGTACCGGGGACTATCGCGCTGTTTGGCTGTTTCTTAATCATGATCATCATCCTTGCCGTCCTGGCGCTGATTGTGGTTAAAGCCCTGGCCGAAAGTCCGTGGGGTGTCTTCACCGTTTGCTCAACCGTACCGATTGCGCTGTTTATGGGTATCTACATGCGCTTTATCCGTCCGGGGCGTGTGGGTGAAGTCTCTGTCATTGGTATCGTGCTGCTGGTTGCCTCTATCTACTTCGGTGGCGTGATTGCTCACGATCCGTACTGGGGTCCGGCACTGACCTTTAAAGACACCACCATTACCTTCGCGCTGATAGGCTATGCGTTTGTTTCCGCACTGCTGCCGGTGTGGCTGATCCTCGCACCGCGCGACTATCTGGCAACCTTCCTGAAAATTGGCGTTATCGTCGGCCTGGCGCTGGGTATCGTGGTACTGAACCCGGAACTGAAAATGCCTGCGATGACCCAGTACATTGACGGTACTGGCCCGCTGTGGAAAGGCGCTCTGTTCCCGTTCCTGTTCATCACCATCGCCTGTGGTGCGGTATCTGGCTTCCACGCACTGATCTCTTCCGGTACGACGCCGAAACTGCTGGCTAACGAAACCGACGCGCGTTTCATTGGCTACGGCGCAATGCTGATGGAGTCCTTCGTGGCGATTATGGCGCTGGTTGCTGCGTCCATCATCGAACCGGGTCTTTACTTCGCGATGAATACCCCGCCTGCGGGTCTCGGCATCACCATGCCTAACCTGCATGAAATGGGGGGCGAGAACGCGCCGATCATCATGGCGCAGCTGAAAGACGTTACCGCACACGCGGCAGCAACCGTCAGCTCCTGGGGCTTCGTGATTTCGCCAGAGCAGATCCTGCAAACCGCGAAAGACATTGGTGAACCTTCTGTCCTGAACCGTGCAGGTGGTGCGCCGACGCTGGCGGTAGGTATCGCTCACGTGTTCCACAAAGTGCTGCCGATGGCTGACATGGGCTTCTGGTATCACTTCGGTATTCTGTTCGAAGCACTGTTCATCCTGACCGCGCTGGATGCCGGTACGCGTTCTGGCCGCTTTATGCTGCAAGACCTGATGGGTAACTTCATCCCGTTCCTGAAAAAAACCGACTCTCTGGTTGCCGGTATCATCGGTACAGCGGGCTGTGTGGGTCTGTGGGGCTACCTGCTGTATCAGGGCGTGGTCGATCCGCTGGGCGGCGTTAAGAGCCTGTGGCCGCTGTTCGGTATCTCCAACCAGATGCTGGCAGCCGTGGCGCTGGTACTGGGCACCGTTGTGCTGATTAAGATGAAGCGCACCCAATACATCTGGGTAACTGTTGTTCCGGCGGTATGGCTGCTTATCTGCACCACCTGGGCGCTGGGCCTGAAACTGTTCAGCACCAACCCGCAGATGGAAGGCTTCTTCTACATGGCAAGCCAGTACAAAGAGAAGATTGCTAACGGTACTGACCTGACGGCGCAGCAGATTGCCAACATGAACCACATCGTTGTGAACAACTACACCAACGCGGGTCTGAGTATTCTGTTCCTGATTGTGGTGTACAGCATCATCTTCTACGGTTTCAAAACCTGGCTGAAGGTGCGTAACAGCGACAAACGTACTGACAAAGAAACGCCGTACGTTCCAATCCCGGAAGGCGGCGTGAAGATCTCTTCGCACCACTAACCGTGTTTAGCCCCGCTTCGGCGGGGCTCAGGCTGATGACAAAGCCAGGCAAGCGCACGGATTGTCCCCTCGCCCCTTCGGGGAGAGGGTTAGGGTGAGGGGAACAGGCCAGCGTCGGTGTATATAAAGACTCTACCCTGGCCCTCTCGCCTTCCAGGGAAAGGGAGATAACAGTGACCGTATTGACCTGTAAGCGAGTTTGTCAGCAATCTCAGCCCCGCTTCGGCGGGGCTTTGTTCTTATCAGAGTGAACTATGTTTGGTAACTTAGGACAGGCAAAAAAATATCTCGGCCAGGCGGCGAAGATGTTGATTGGCATTCCAGACTACGACAACTACGTCGAGCATATGAAGACCAACCATCCCGACAAGCCGTACATGAGCTATGAAGAATTCTTCCGCGAACGCCAGAACGCACGCTACGGCGGCGATGGTAAAGGCGGTATGCGCTGTTGTTAATGGAGAGAGCATGAACCCGATTGCAGTTACCCTACTCACCGGTTTTTTAGGCGCGGGCAAAACCACCCTGCTGCGCCATATTCTTAACGAACAACACGGCTACAAGATTGCCGTGATTGAAAACGAATTCGGCGAAGTCTCCGTTGACGATCAATTAATTGGCGACCGCGCCACGCAGATCAAAACGCTGACCAACGGCTGCATCTGCTGTTCGCGCTCCAACGAGCTGGAAGACGCGCTACTCGACCTGCTGGATAATCTCGACAAGGGCAATATTCAGTTCGACCGTCTGGTGATTGAATGCACCGGCATGGCCGATCCCGGCCCGATTATTCAGACCTTTTTCTCCCATGAGATTTTATGCCAGCGTTACCTGCTGGACGGCGTGATTGCGCTGGTGGATGCGGTACATGCCGATGAGCAGATGAACCAGTTCACCATCGCCCAGTCACAGGTTGGCTACGCTGACCGTATTCTGCTGACCAAAACCGACGTCGCTGGCGAAGCAGAAAAACTGCGTGAACGTCTGGCGCGCATCAACGCCCGCGCACCGGTCTACACCGTCACCCACGGCGACATCGACCTGGGCCTGCTGTTCAACACCAACGGTTTTATGCTGGAAGAGAACGTCGTCAGCACCAAGCCACGTTTTCACTTTATCGCGGATAAACAAAACGATATTTCGTCGATTGTGGTGGAACTGGATTACCCGGTAGATATCAGCGAAGTTTCCCGGGTGATGGAAAACCTGCTGCTGGAGTCGGCGGATAAACTGCTGCGTTACAAAGGGATGCTATGGATTGACGGCGAACCTAACCGCCTGCTGTTCCAGGGCGTCCAGCGCCTCTACAGCGCCGACTGGGACCGCCCGTGGGGCGATGAAAAACCGCATAGCACGATGGTGTTTATCGGGATTCAGCTGCCGGAGGATGAGATTCGGGCAGCGTTTGCGGGGTTGAGGAAGTCTGCGTGAAAGGTTGAGTGTAAAGCAGTTCAATGCCCCATTTAGCAGTGAGGGGGAAGCAGAACGACGAGCTCCCCTCCGCTAAGTTTTATTGCGCGTGAATACCTGGATTTGGCAAAAAATTGCCGCGTTTGGCGTCAGCCCATGCATCGCTACCAGACGCAGGAATATCGCTGTAATCAATATAATCGTCGGATTTATTAACCAAAGCCTTGAGTTCAGCTTCTTGCTGCACATCAAGTGTGTAGAGTGTGCCCCGTTTATGTTTAACCATGCTCATTTATGTCCAGAACCTTTACGATTTAATTATAAAGATAACTTATTTCAACCATCCTGGCACGTTATATTCTGAGACATTCTCAATGGAATATGCATCTCTCCTGTCAGAACCTTTCTTACATTTCAACTCATTGAACCCCCATTTACCCTCTCTATTGGAATAAAATACAGTATATTTATCGGTATTAAACCCGAAATACCTTTCATCCGGATGTGAAATATTCAACTGTCCACATTTAACCTGACTGCGCCATTCAAAATCTATAGTACTTTTTAAAACGTAGTACGAAATACTCTCTACGTTTTTTGAAGCAAAAACCACTAAAATAGTAGATGCTATAAATGCTCCGGCAAGTATAAACAACCTGTACACACTTAATTTAGCCCACAGAGTTAAAAAAGTAAAATAGATAATAAGTTGCATTAACATGAAGAAAAGAAACAAAAAAGCCATCCCTTTCCAGAAATACTCAACCCATGGTGATAGTGTGATATTTAGATTACTCAAACTTAAAAATAAACTGGAAGAAAAACTACTTGAGAATAAATATATAATTGGTATGACAGCTAAAGTCATAGACCTAATAATCATTAATTTTTTATTATTTTTAAATTCCAACTCTAATATAATAAAAACACCTCCCAGAAAAACAAATACTGAAAAAGCACTAAAAACGTATACAGAGACACTGACTGGAAAAATATTAATTGAAAGCACAAAAAACAAAAATATAAACCATGCAATAAGTGAACACCAGGCAGCACAACTATTCAAACTGTTTTTATTACTGAACTTGACAAAATACCCCATATATTCTGTAATGCGATTTTCTTCCACTAATGCATAAAGAAGAATACCAACAAAGCACAGAGATAAAATAATATCTTTCCACAGATATTTATAAGGGAGAAGTATAAAACCAAGGAGTAGATAAATTAGCAGAATGACATCTAATGCCTTAGTACAAAAATATTGTTTCACTCCTTGCAAGAACCGAACATTCTCCATATGAATCCTTATCCTACTATTGATGAAACTCAAGAATACCTTTAAAACAGTGACTTAACGCTGATAATACTCTTTGAACAGATGAATTCATCTATTTTTCTGTGTAGAATTTGCGCATCGCATTTAGATGAGAACACCCCATGGCGGAACTGAACCTAAGTAACCTGACGGAAGCAGACATCATTACCAAATGCGTTATGCCAGCCATTCTCAATGCAGGCTGGGACAACACAACGCAAATCAGACAGGAGGTCAAACTCCGGGACGGTAAAGTCATCGTACGTGGTAAAGTTGCGGCACGCAGAACGGTAAAATCTGCTGACATCGTGCTGTACCACAAGCCAGGCATTCCCTTAGCCGTGATTGAAGCAAAAGCCAACAAACATGAAATTGGCAAAGGGATGCAACAGGGCATTGAATATGCGCGCCTGCTGGACGTTCCTTTTGTTTTTGCCACCAATGGTGATGGCTTTATCTTCCGCGATGCCACCGCAGCCGAAGGTGAATGCCTTGAAAAGCAAATAACGCTGGATGACTTCCCCTCCCCCGCTGAACTCTGGCAAAAATTCTGCCTCTGGAAAGGATACACACAAGCTCAGCTTCCGGTGATTACTCAGGACTATTACGACGATGGCAGCGGTAAATCGCCACGTTATTACCAGCTTCAGGCAATCAACAAAACCATAGAAGCCGTCTCCAACGGACAAAACCGCGTTCTGCTGGTAATGGCGACCGGAACAGGGAAAACCTATACCGCATTCCAGATCATCTGGCGCCTGTGGAAATCAAAAAATAAAAAACGCATTCTGTTCCTTGCCGATCGCAACATTCTGGTCGACCAAACCAAAAATAATGATTTCCAGCCATTTGGTACGGCAATGACCAAAGTCAGCGGACGCACCATTGATCCCGCTTATGAAATACACCTCGCGCTCTATCAGGCTATAACTGGCCCGGAGGAAAACCAAAAAGCGTTTAAACAAGTCGCACCAGATTTCTTCGATCTGATCGTGATCGACGAATGCCATCGCGGCAGCGCATCCGAAGATAGCGCCTGGCGAGAGATCCTTGATTATTTCAGTTCAGCCACCCAAATTGGCTTAACCGCCACGCCAAAAGAGACGCATGAAGTCTCCAGCACGGATTACTTCGGCGATCCGGTTTACGTCTACTCGCTAAAAGAAGGGATCGAAGACGGCTTCCTCGCCCCGTATAAAGTTGTCCGTGTTGATATTGATGTCGATCTGCAAGGCTGGCGCCCAACCAAAGGGCAAACTGACTTAAACGGCGAAGTGATCGACGATCGTATCTATAACCAGAAAGATTTCGATCGCACAATGGTAATCGACGAACGCACAGAACTGGTTGCCAGAACCATTACCGACTACCTCAAGCGCACCAACCCGATGGATAAAACCATCGTCTTCTGTAACGACATCGATCATGCAGAACGTATGCGCCGCGCCCTGGTTAATCTCAACCCGGAGCAGGTGAAAAAGAACGACAAATACGTCATGAAAATCACCGGCGATGATGAAATTGGCAAAGCTCAGTTGGATAACTTCATCAACCCGAAAAAACCGTACCCGGTTATCGCGACCACTTCAGAGCTGATGACCACCGGTGTGGATGCTAAAACCTGCAAACTGGTAGTACTGGATCAGAACATCCAGTCGATGACCAAATTCAAGCAGATTATCGGTCGTGGTACACGCATCGACGAACGTTACGGCAAACTCTGGTTTACCATCCTCGACTTTAAAAAAGCCACCGAACTGTTTGCCGATGAGCGTTTCGATGGCATTCCCGAAAAAGTCATGGATACCACACCAGAGGATATCGCCGATCCAGAATCTGATTTTGAAGAGAAACTCGAAGAAATCAGCGAACATGACGACGAACAGGTAACAGGCGTTGATGAACCGCCTGCGCCACCATACCAGGTTACCGATACCGATGATGTTGGCCCACTTCCGGAAGAAGACGAGAAGAAAATCCGCAAGTTTCACGTCAACGGTGTAGCGGTGGGTGTTATTGCGCAGCGTGTTCAGTATTACGATGCCGACGGTAAACTGGTTACCGAATCTTTTAAAGATTACACCCGCAAAACACTGCTCAAAGAATATGCCTCGCTGGATGACTTTACCCGCAAGTGGCAGGACGCCGATCGCAAAGAAGCGATCATTCACGAGCTGGAGCAACAGGGGATCATCTGGGAAGTACTGGCAGAAGAAGTCGGTAAAGATCTCGACCCGTTCGACATGCTTTGCCACGTAGTGTATGGTCAGCCGCCGTTAACCCGCAAAGAGCGCGCCGAGAACGTGCGCAAGCGGAACTACTTCACAAAATACTCTGAAGCAGCGCAAGCCGTGCTCGATAATCTGCTGGATAAATACGCCGATGCGGGCGTACAGGAGATCGAAAGTATTCAGGTGCTGAAACTTAAACCATTCGACAGCATGGGCACCTTACCGGAGATTATTAAAACCGGATTTGGCGACCGTAACGGGTATAATCAGGCGCTCAGCGAGCTGGAAAACGAAATCTACCAATTACCGCCCCGCTCTGCTTAACAACTCACTTTTGTGCCTTCTGCAACCAACATGTTGCAGAAGGCCTTGTTTTTCATGGAATACAACATGTCTATCAGTTCAGTAATCAAATCATTACAAGATATTATGCGCAAAGATGCCGGTGTGGACGGCGATGCGCAGCGTCTCGGTCAGCTCTCCTGGCTGCTGTTTTTGAAAATCTTCGATGCCCAGGAAGAGGCGCTGGAACTGGAGCAGGATAACTATCAATATCCGATCCCACAGCGTTATTTGTGGCGCAGTTGGGCCGCCAACGCGCAGGGCATTACCGGTGATTCCCTGCTGGAATTCGTTAATGATGATCTGTTTCCGGCGTTGAAAAACCTCACTGCGCCTATCGATAAAAACCCACGTGGCTACGTGGTGAAGCAGGCGTTCAGCGATGCCTATAACTATATGAAAAACGGTACGCTACTGCGCCAGGTGATCAACAAGCTGAACGAAATTGACTTTACCAGCGCCAGCGAACGCCATCTGTTTGGTGATATTTACGAACAGATCCTTAAAGATCTGCAATCTGCGGGCAATGCTGGCGAATTCTATACTCCACGCGCCGTCACTCGCTTTATGGTGGATCGCGTTGATCCGAAACTCGGCGAATCCATTATGGACCCGGCCTGCGGTACGGGCGGTTTTCTTGCCTGCGCATTTGATCATGTAAAGAACAAATACGTGAAGAGCGTCGCCGATCATCAGACGCTGCAACAACAGATCCACGGTGTTGAGAAAAAACAGCTTCCGCACCTGTTGGCGACCACCAATATGCTGCTGCACGGCATTGAAGTACCGGTACAAATTCGTCACGACAACACCCTGAATAAACCGCTTTCCTCCTGGGATGAGCAACTGGATGTGATTGTTACCAACCCGCCATTTGGTGGCACGGAAGAAGACGGTATTGAGAAGAACTTTCCGGCAGAGATGCAAACCCGCGAAACGGCGGATCTGTTCCTGCAACTGATTGTGGAAGTACTGGCGAAAAACGGTCGTGCGGCGGTGGTATTGCCGGATGGCACACTATTTGGCGAAGGCGTTAAAACCAAAATCAAAAAGCTACTTACCGAAGAGTGCAACCTACATACCATCGTGCGCTTACCGAATGGTGTGTTTAACCCCTATACCGGCATTAAAACCAACCTGTTGTTCTTTACCAAAGGCCAGCCAACCAAAGAGATTTGGTTCTATGAGCATCCGTATCCGGCGGGCGTGAAAAACTACAGCAAAACCAAGCCGATGAAGTTTGAAGAGTTTCAGGCGGAGATCGACTGGTGGGGTAACGAGGCCGATGGTTTTGCCACCCGCGTCGAGAATGAGCAGGCGTGGAAAGTCAGCATTGATGACGTGATTGCGCGCAACTTCAATCTGGATATTAAAAACCCACATCAGGCGGAAACCGTTAGCCATGATCCGGACGAACTGTTAGCGCAGTATGCAAAACAGCAGGCGGAGATCCAGACGCTGCGTAATCAACTGCGCGATATTCTCGGCGCTGCGCTGTCTGGCAAGGAGGTTAACTGATGAGTGTGGAAAAGCTGATCGTTGATCATATGGAAACCTGGACCTCGGCGTTGCAAACCCGTTCCACCGCCGGGCGCGGCAGTTCCGGTAAAATTGATTTGTATGGCATTAAGAAATTGCGTGAGCTGATTCTGGAACTGGCTGTGCGCGGTAAACTGGTGCCGCAGGATCCGAATGATGAACCCGCGTCGGAGCTGCTGAAGCGTATTGCGGCAGAAAAAGCAGAGCTGGTGAAGCAAGGCAAAATTAAAAAGCAAAAACCACTGCCGGAAATTAGCGAGGAAGAGAAGCCGTTTGAATTGCCGCAGGGATGGGAGTGGGTGCGGTTGGGGGATATTGCTGAAATTATCCGTGGCGTGACATATGGGAAATCTCAATCGTCGGAAATAAAGAAAGACGGAATGCTCCCCCTTCTTAGGGCGAATAATATCCAATCTGAAATTTTACTTGAGCCGATTGTCTATGTTGATGAAGAATTAGTTTCCCCTGAACAATACTTACGTATGGGGGATGTATTAATAGCTATGTCTAGTGGTTCGGAGTCACTTGTTGGAAAAGCCGCTCAATTTTTTGAGAATGGAAATTACACATTCGGTGCTTTCTGCGGTGTTGTCAGAACATACTCTAAAATAATCGATGAGTTCATCGGATTCTTTCTCAAAACACCATTGTACAGAAGGCAAACACAATCTTCAGGTAAAGGTATTGGAATTAAGAATTTAAACAAATCAAATTTGGAAATGCTATTAGTAGCTATGCCCTCCAAGAGAAACTGTGCTCAATTATTGGAAGAGGCTACTTTTTTATTATCTTTGTGCGACCAACTGGAACAACAATCCCTGACCAGTCTGGACGCACATCAGCAACTGGTTGAAACCCTGTTGGGAACGCTTACAGACAGTCAAAACGCCGAGGAACTGGCTGAAAACTGGGCGCGTATTAGCGAGCATTTCGACACACTTTTTACCACCGAAGCCAGCGTGGATACGTTAAAACAGACCATTCTGCAACTGGCCGTAATGGGTAAACTTGTGCCGCAGGATCCGAATGACGAACCAGCCTCTGAACTGCTCAAACGTATTGCGCAGGAAAAAGCTCAACTGGTGAAAGAAGGGAAAATAAAAAAACAAAAACCGTTGCCCCCGATTAGAGATGAGGAAAAACCGTTTGAACTACCGAAAGGGTGGGAGTGGTGTCGTTTAGGTGATTTAGCTCTAAAGTCCGAGGCAGGCTGGAGTCCACAATGTGAGAATGAACCAAGATCTGGAAATCAATGGGGCGTACTGAAAATTAGTGCTGTAACTTGGGGAGAATATCGACCACAAGAAAACAAAGCATTACCCGCACATTTATTACCAAGGCAAGAATATGAAGTTAAAGAAAATGATTTTTTAATTTCCAGAGCAAACACTTCAGAGCTAGTTGCTCGATCTGTTGTTGTACCTGAAAATCCACCAATAAATCTAATGCTTAGTGATAAGATCATTAGATTTGAATTTTCCTCATTTGCAAACCCTTATTATATTAACTTAGTTAATAATTCAGTGTTTTCGCGAAAATATTATAAGGACGTAGCGGGAGGAACAAGTTCATCTATGAAAAATGTATCCAGAAACCAAGTTTCAGAGTTAGTTATTGCATTGCCTTGCTATAAAGAGCAATTAAAAATCACTGAAACATTAAAACAATACATGAAAATATGTGAAGAGCTTAGTTCTCAAATCCAATCCGCCCAGCAAACCCAACTGCACCTTGCAGACGCACTCACTGACGCGGCGATAAACTAATTTCCTCGCACTCAAAAAACCAATAAAGCGGCTAAATGGCCGCTTTATTCACATCACCAAAAATTATATTTCACGTTAATTTTCATCTTATTTTCATTAATTTTTAGCTGGACTTCCCCAGTATTTACTGATGATATATCCAGGTATTTAGCGCGGTGCGGATGTGCGCCAACACACCCGCACCGCTAATCACAATCCCTATTTCTAAGGAATAGTAATCATGACTGACACGCATTCTATTGCACAACCGTTCGAAGCAGAAGTCTCCCCGGCAAATAACCGTCAATTAACCGTGAGTTATGCGAGCCGCTACCCGGATTACAACCGTATTCCCGCCATCACCCTGAAAGGTCAGTGGCTGGAAGCCGCCGGTTTTGCTACCGGCACGGCGGTAAATGTCAAAGTGATGGAAGGCTGTATTGTCCTCACCGCCCAACCACCCGCCGTCGAAGAGAGCGAACTGATGCAGTCGCTGCGCCAGGCGTGCAAGCTGTCGGCGCGTAAACAAAAGCAGGTGCAGGAGTTTATTGGGGTGATTGCGGGTAAACAGAAAGTTGCCTGATACATTGACCCGGTAGCACCAGTGCTACCGGGTATTATTCGCCGCGTTATACCAACGCGCTCTCCATCTGTTTTTCAAATGCCTGACGAATTAATCCCATAACGTAAGGAAGTTGTGCGAGGTCGCTAAAACCAATTTCTACATCGCCATTGCCCCAGCGCCCAACATTTGTCACATCTTTGGCAATACCTTTCGGATCGACCAGTTCATGAAACTGCATATTAAGCGACAATCGCAGTCGGCTTTTTTGCGGCACAACATCAACAAAATTCGTTTCCGCTTTAAACGCAATATACAGCTTTAAAACTTCCTGTGTGATCCCTGCGTCCAGGCGCATAACTTCATCGCGAAGATGATCGAATAACACCCGGCTATGCGAACCATCAGCAAGGAAAGGATAATCACTCAGGCTGTAACTGGTTTTGTTCTCCGGCTGACCCCGATAAACAGCTAATACCTCTTCAGGAAGAGAAGGCGCTTGCCAGACCTGAACCGCGAGATCGGCCAGACGATCGGCTCGGGCGCGAATGGCGGCTTCATCCCATTTTTCGCACTGTCCAAGACCGATATTCAAATAGAGCGGGCTATGCTTAAAGCCGTCTTCAATATCGCGTTTTTCCGCGAAAGGTCTGTCACTGTAGCGGGAGTTATAGCGCGTTAAAGTGAGATTCCCCAACGTATGCAACAATTCTTTATGAATACGCTGCCAGTCGCTTCCCAGCTCTTCGCGCCATTTAGCCGACAGGTTTTCGTTCTGCGGCATAATGTGCTCAATCGTAAACTCTTCCACGCGCTCTCTGCGTTTATCGTTTTCTAGTCGTCGTAACCAGTAGCTGCGACTGCGGAAGTTATAGAGATCGCGAACTTTTAATTCCCGTTTAAATTCATCATCGTTGGGGAAACGACGATACGAAGGCAGGTTCATAAAATGCACCTGAATGCTTTCCAGATAATTTTCTTTATTAATGATCTTATAAAAAGTGGCAAACGTCTTGTTCAAAGAATTCGTCGGAATTGCACACACTGCACGGCGGAAAACATAAGATTCAATTAAACGAATTATGCTCAGGAAATCTTCGTGAGACAAAACGCCATTTTTATAGTCATGATAAAGCGCCAGTAAGAAAGGATACGCCACATCGACCTTTAACTCGCGCAAATCCTGAAAAGCCGTGGCAAGCGATTTGTCACTTTCCTTACCCAATGCCATTGCACAGTAATACTCCGCGTAGATGTGTATATCTTCAACCAGCCGATCTACGCCTTTTTCAGCAACACTCTGGCTGCGGGCATGTAGTTTAAATGCCTCATAGACTTCATCTGTCCGAGGGATCTCCCCCGTTTTTACCGTCAGATAATGACGCATAAAACTGTCAAAATATTCGCTGTAACCTTGCTGACCAAAAGCGATTTCCATTGGACGCCAGTGATCTTCATACAACCGTGTTTGATGCTCTGGTTCGAGGCCCATCAGAATAAAATTGCGCACCAGATCGGCCTGACTTAACGCCTTACCGGTGGAGTTCATACTTTCAAAAATCAGTTGCGGATTATCCTGACCACGATTAAGCGCCACATCGACAATTAATAGCTTTGCTAACCCACGACATAAGGGGATCAAGTCATCACCGAGTTTGGTAATTTGCTCATCAAAGAAACTAAAATTTTCCATTATTCGATGGGAATAGTTTTCTGGCATTGGTCTTTGTTTTATTAACGCCAGCAAACTGTCTTTATCGGTCTCGGTCAGCAGTAATTTAAATCCTTTCTCACCAGACTCATAAGGGTTGAGTAAATAATAATTACGCAATTTCATTGCCGAAAAGCCATCAAAAACTTCTTCTTCGCCAAGATGGCGCGATAAAGCCTCAATCAGCAACATTGCGGTCGTCAGCCGCTGTTGACCATCAATGACCAGCAACGGAGAAATACCGGAAACCTGATACAACCCCTGCTCTATATAAACAACCGAACCGATAAAATGCGCTGATATATCATCACGCTTTCCGGCACGAATGATGTCGTCCCAAAGTTGCCGACATTGTTGCTCTGTCCATGAATAGGTGCGTTGATAAATGGGAATAACAAACTGCTGCGAACGTTTTAAAAAATCGAGTAAACGGGCTTCTGTTGCTTTCATTCTGACGTCTTTCCGTGAAGCGATGATTTCACAATAATAAACACTTCCTTGTGAAGGTTATAGAGAAATCCTGTTTATCCGCGACGAACAGCCCCTCACTCCACATCCTCCCTGCGTAACCCAATATCCCTCAACCGTTCATCACTCATCTGCTGTAACACCCGCCGGGTCTGTTTTTTCAGCCACCAGCTTCTCACTGCCTGCCAGAGTTGTACGAAGCCAGTAAACGGCGCTTTAGCTTTGTTTTCATGAAATTCCATCTGCTGCCTCCTCATCTTTCAGAGGCTTAATCATCCGCCTTCTGGCAGTTCACAATACAGATGCAAATATTACTTTTATTTAACATACAGGCAGGTTAAAACAGCATCTGCATCCGGTTTTTTAGCCTCATCTGTACCGGTTTTTCTCTCTGTATGCTCCAAATAAGGAATACAGCATGACGCGTTATCAACATCTGGCGACTCTGCTTGCCGAACGGATTGAGCAAGGGCTGTATCGTCACGGGGAGAAATTGCCGTCGGTGCGCAGCTTAAGTCAGGAGCACGGCGTCAGTATCAGCACCGTGCAGCAGGCGTATCAGACGCTGGAAACGATGAAGCTCATCACTCCGCAGCCGCGTTCGGGTTATTTTGTCGCGCAACATAAAGCCCAGCCACCAGTGCCGCCAATGACGCGTCCGGTGCAGCGCCCGGTAGAGATTACCCAGTGGGATCAGGTGCTGGATATGCTGAAAGCGCATAGCGATAGTTCTGTTATTCCGTTCAGTAAAAGCACGCCGGATGTCGAAGCGCCCAGCCTGAAACCGCTCTGGCGGGAGCTAAGCCGGGTGGTGCAGCATAATCTGCAAATCGTTCTCGGTTATGACTCATTAGCCGGTCAGCGGGTATTGCGCGAGCAGATTGCCCGTCTGATGCTCGACAGCGGCTCGGTGGTCACTGCCGATGACATCATTATCACCAGCGGCTGCCATAACTCGATGTCGCTGGCGTTAATGGCGGTGTGTAAACCGGGCGATATTGTCGCGGTCGAATCCCCGTGTTATTACGGTTCAATGCAGATGCTTCGCGGTATGGGCGTGAAAGTGATTGAAATCCCAACCGATCCAGAAACCGGTATCAGCGTTGAAGCTCTGGAACTGGCGCTGGAACAGTGGCCGATTAAAGGCATCATTCTGGTGCCAAACTGCAATAATCCGCTGGGATTTATTATGCCGGACGCCCGCAAACGAGCCGTTCTCTCTCTCGCTCAGCGTCATGATATTGTGATTTTTGAAGATGATGTCTACGGCGAACTGGCAACGGAGTATCCACGCCCGCGTACTATTCATTCATGGGATATCGATGGTCGGGTGCTGCTGTGCAGTTCGTTCAGTAAAAGCATTGCGCCAGGCCTGCGCGTGGGCTGGGTCGCGCCGGGGCGATATCACGATAAACTGCTGCATATGAAATACGCCACCAGCAGCTTTAATGTACCGTCCACGCAAATGGCGGCGGCGACGTTTGTGCAGGAAGGTCACTATCATCGCCATATCCGGCGGATGCGGCAGAATTATCAGCGCAATATGGCGCTTTATACCTGCTGGATACGGGAATATTTTCCCTGCGAAATCTGTATTACGCGCCCGAAAGGCGGATTTTTACTGTGGATAGAATTGCCTGAACAGGTCGATATGGTCTGCGTCGCGCGGCAATTGTGCCGCATGAAAATCCAGGTGGCGGCAGGCTCGATTTTCTCAGCTTCCGGTAAATACCGTAATTGCCTGCGCATCAACTGCGCTTTGCCGCTCAGCGAAACCTACCGCGAAGCACTGAAGCAAATTGGCGAGGCCGTGTATCGGGCAATGGAATAAATACGGCATCGTGACGACGCGCCTGAATTTCCTCTGACGAATAGCTTGTGGCTCGTTTTGTCTCTATAGCAACATCTCTACGTTCCAGCATGGCTTAGGCAAAAAGCGTTTTGTTCATGCCGGATGCAGCGCGAGCGCCTTATCCGGCATACAGAATATTGCAAATTCAATATATGGCATGGGCTATGTAAGCCTGATAAGCGTAGCGCATCAGGAAGTTTGGCGTTTGTCATCAGTCTCTGATTATTATTCGATCCCTGAATCGCGGTAACTGTCAGGCAAAGACTGACCTAATGCCTGTATTTGCTCTGATGAATGTCCGGTAATCTTTTGTATCCATTCAGGATCTGCACCATTTTGCAAAAATAATCGGAGAAGGCGCTGTTCCCCTTCTTCTTTACCTTCTTCTTTGCCTTCGATCCTCCCTTCTTCCCTTCCCAACAGCCATCCCGCATTATGAATTCGCTCTGCAATCGTCATGATTCGCTCCCTGTGTTGTGGCATTCGCCTGGTAAGTTCGCTGATAAACTCCTTAAAACTCGCTTCATCACCAGCCAGTAAAATGTAATTTAACAGCGCGGTTATCTGGCTGTCATTAGCGCACTCTGTAACCAGTAATGCTACCAGTTGATCAATCAGCCCCATCATATTGCGCTGGCGAATATGCTTTTGGATCAACTCCAGCAGGGCGACTCTGCGATGCTGAACAATCTCGTCGTCCGGCACCACAGTGATATCCACCAGCGGGAACGCAGCGGTATAAAGTTTCCGAGCGGTAATCGGGTCGGCAAATTCGTCCAGCCAGCACAAAGACCAGGGGTAAGGACTACGACTGCCGTGATAAAACAGCATCGGAATGACCAGCGGTAGTGGTCGGCGTTTATCATGCTCTATATGACGCTGCATCACCGCCATGGAATATCGCATCAGGCGAAAGGCCATATGAATATCCTCGCGGCTCTGATGTTCAATCACCACATAGATATAACCATCGCCTTCGCGGGTCTTTACCGACCATAAAATATCGGAGTGCAGCGCCCGCAATTTTTCATCGACAAAGCTGGCTGATTCCAGTTTTAAGGTGTCGAGATCGCACAGTTCACGTAAACCTTTTGGTAAGTGGATCTTCATAAAATCCCGCGCGGTGTCAGGATGCGTGAGGAAGGATTTAAATAATGCGTCATGCGGCGTACTGGTGGTGAAGTTTGTCATGGCGATCCGTCACCTGTTGAAGAGATAGTCCGACTTTAGCGATTCCTAATTCCGCTCACACCCGGCAATATCTCATTCCCCGAGGCGCTTTCCAGGCTATTTTTGTTCTCCTGCAAGCGATACATTTTTCTGGAAGGCATCTCGATTTTTGCGTGAACCTGCCGTCAGGCTCTATTCTTACGATATGAATAAAATCATTGAACTCCGACGCGCCAAAATGCTGGCGCTCTCTTTACTGCTCGTTGCTGCCGCGACTTTTATCGTTACGCTGTTTTTGCCCCGCAATTTTTGGGTGAGCGGCGTGAAGGCGATTGCGGAGGCGGCAATGGTCGGCGCTCTGGCTGACTGGTTTGCGGTGGTGGCGCTGTTTCGCCGCGTGCCGATTCCGATTATTTCTCGCCATACGGCGATTATCCCGCGTAATAAAGACCGGATTGGCGAAAATCTCGGTCAGTTCGTACAGGAAAAATTTCTCGATACCCAATCCCTGGTGGCGTTAATTCGTCGTCATGAACCGGCGTTGTTAATCGGTAACTGGTTTAGTCAGCCAGAAAACGCCCGCCGCGTTGGGCAGCATCTTTTGCAGATCATGAGTGGTTTTCTCGAACTTACCGATGATGCACGTATTCAGCGTCTGCTTAAGCGCGCGGTGCATCGGGCGATTGATAAAGTGGATCTTTCCGGCACCAGTGCGTTAATGCTGGAAAGCATGACCAAAAACGATCGTCATCAGGTGCTGCTGGATACTCTGATCGCACAACTGATCGCCCTGCTCCAGCGCGATAAATCACGCAAATTTATCGCCCAACAGATCGTCCGCTGGCTGGAGAGCGAGCATCCGCTGAAAGCGAAAATTTTGCCGACTGAATGGCTGGGTGAACACAGTGCGGAGCTGGTTTCTGATGCGGTAAACTCTTTGCTTGATGATATCAGCCGCGATCGCGCGCATCAGATCCGCCATGCGTTTGATCGCGCTACCTTTGCGCTGATCGATAAGCTGAAAAACGATCCGGAAATGGCGGCGCGCGCCGACAATATCAAAGCGTATCTGAAAGAAGATGAAGCGTTTAACCGCTATCTCGGTGAATTGTGGGGGGATTTGCGGGAATGGTTGAAGGCCGATATCAATAGCGAAGATTCTCGCGTGAAGGAACGTATCGCGCGGGCGGGTCAATGGTTTGGCGAGACGTTAATTGCCGATGATGCCTTGCGGGCGTCGTTAAATGGTCATCTCGAACAGGCTGCACACCGCGTCGCACCAGAGTTTTCGGCATTCCTGACACGCCACATTACTGACACGGTGAAAAGCTGGGATGCGCGGGATATGTCGCGGCAAATCGAGTTAAATATCGGCAAAGATCTCCAGTTTATCCGCGTCAACGGTACGCTGGTTGGTGGTTGTATTGGATTGATACTGTATCTTTTATCGCAAATCCCGACTTTGTTACCCCTCGGCAATTTTTAACCGCGAGAGAGAACAAATAAAGCAAACTCAAATCATGGTAATAATGCGGCCTTTTTCATTGTCTCCCGTGTACGGGGAAGGAAAATCATTCCATTTGTCGCCATTTTCGAGCAGTTCTCCGAAATGCGGCATTCCGCTGGTCGGCACTTACTGCACGTTTATGCCGCAGAAGATGCTAACGGCCTGCGATGCGGTTGCTCCACCTCAACTGAAACTCTCGAAGAAGCAGAGAAAGAGCCTGCGCAATCTTTGTCATTGCGCAACGAGCTGAATGCGATATCTGCCTGCATTCGTCAGTAACAGGAAGAAAGACAGCGACAGGAAATGCATTGCGCATTACGCTCTGGCTCCGCGTTAAGGATTCATTAAGATCACTACGTATACTTATCGATATCTTATTGATTTTGTTGGATGGATATGCCATGACAAAAAGGTTTTCGTTAAGTAAACGTATCAGCATTATTATTCTTTTTGCCATTGTGGCAGTGTGTGCTTTCTTCGTGCAATCTTGCGCTCGCAAAAGCAGTTATCCCGCAGGGTTTCAAAATTACCACGTGACTATTGATGGCAAAGAGATTGCAGGTGTAACGAATAATATCTCCTCACTGACCTGGTCTGCGCAGAGTAATACCCTGTTTAGCACTATCAATAAACCTGCGGCGATTGTTGAAATGACCACGAATGGGGATTTAGTCCGCACCATTCCTCTGGATTTTGTGAAAGATCTCGAGACTATCGAATATATTGGTGATAATAAATTCGTCATCAGTGATGAACGCGATTATGCCATTTATGTGATTTCACTTAATGAAAAGTCAGAAGTAAAAATCCTCAAAAAAATAAAAATTCCGTTACAGGAAACGCCAACCAATAGTGGTTTTGAAGGGCTGGCTTATTCTCGCCAGGATCACACCTTCTGGTTTTTTAAAGAGAAAGATCCTATCGAAGTCTACAAAGTTACCGGGTTATTACGCAGCGATGAGCTACATATTAGCAAAGACCAGACATTACAAAACCAGTTTACTTTAGATGATGTGTCTGGCGCAGAATTTAACCCTCAAAAAAATACGTTGCTGGTACTGTCTCATGAGTCACGCGTACTGCAGGAAGTGACCGCCACTGGGGAAGTGATCGGTGAGATGTCACTTACCAAAGGCAGTCGGGGTTTGTCACATAACATCAAACAGGCTGAAGGGATTGCGATGGATGCCTCTGGCAATATTTATATCGTTGGCGAACCGAATCGTTTTTATCGCTTTACCCCTACATCATCACATTAACAGACTGGCATGTTTCACCTTTTTGTTATTAACTTGTTAACAACAAAAAGACAAGCAAGGTAAAACATGTCCCCGTCATCGCATCCCGTAGAACGCTTTTCCTTCAGCACCGCGCTTTTCGGGATGCTGGTTCTGACCTTAGGTATGGGGTTAGGTCGCTTTCTTTATACGCCGATGCTGCCAGTTATGCTGGCGGAGGGGCACTTTTCATTTAACGAACTATCGTGGATTGCCAGCGGCAACTACGCTGGGTATCTGGCTGGAAGCCTGTTGTTTTCATTCGGCGCATTTCATTTACCCTCACGTCTGCGCCCGTTTTTATTGGCTTGCGCCCTGGCAACCGGCTTGTTGATCCTCGCGATGGCGTGGTTGCCGTCGTTTATTCTGGTGTTGTTGGTTCGCTTTCTGGCGGGTATCGCCAGCGCCGGGATGTTGATTTTCGGCTCGACGCTCATCATGCAACATACCCGCCATCCTTTTGTACTTGCGGCACTGTTTTCTGGCGTTGGTGTTGGCATCGCACTAGGCAATGAATATGTGCTGGCTGGGCTGCATTTTGCCCTCTCCTCGCAAACGCTATGGCAAGGTGCCGGGGCGCTTTCTGGCATGATATTGATTGTACTGGCGCTTTTGATCCCCTCGAAAAAAAACACCATCACGCCTGCGCCGTTAGCAAAAACCAATCAACAACCTATGAGCTGGTGGTTGCTGGCTATTCTGTACGGTCTGGCGGGTTTTGGTTATATCATCGTTGCCACTTATCTGCCGCTCATGGCGAAAGACGCCGGCCTGCCGTTACTGACCGCCCATCTCTGGACGCTGGTCGGCTTGTCGATTGTGCCAGGCTGCTTTGGCTGGTTGTGGGCAGCAAAACATTGGGGGGCGTTACCCTGCCTGACGGTGAATTTGCTGGTACAGGCTATCTGCGTACTGTTAACCCTCGCCAGCAGTTCTCCTTTATTACTCATCATCAGCAGTATTGGCTTTGGCGGCACCTTTATGGGCACGACCTCGCTGGTGATGACCATCGCCCGCCAGCTTAGTGTGCCGGGAAATCTCAACCTGTTAGGCTTTGTGACGCTTATTTATGGCATTGGGCAAATTCTCGGCCCGGCACTGACCAGTATGCTCGGCAACGGAACGTCGGCGCTCGCCAACTCCACGCTTTGTGGCGCAGCGGCGCTGTTTATTGCCGCGCTCATCAGCACAGTGCAATTATTTAAGCTGCAAACGGCGACTTCATAAGGGGGGATTTTTCTCCCCGCCATACCAGAGAAGAGCGCCCTGGTATTTTCCTTTGGGGCATTTCCCTTGCCAGTCAAGAAACTCAACCGCAACAGTTGCTGTCAGCCTGACCATTAACACCGTTTTACTGCCCGCAATGTATTTAATGGCCAGCACGGTGCAAAATGTCGGTCGCAGCCTGGAGACAGCCGAAGTGAATGCTAAATACCATCTGCATATCATTACGGTCTGCGTGATTAACGCTTTTCTGTCGATCTGGGTTATGCAGTTTATTGTTTAACAAGGAGTTTACATGATTGATTATTCCGCAGCCGGTTTCATCCTGCTGCAGGGAGCGCATTTGTATGCGCCGGAAGATCGGGGAGTTTGCGATGTCCTCGTCGCTAACGGCAAGATTATCGCCGTTGCCAGCAATATCCCTTCTGACATCGTACCGGACTGCATGGTTGTCGATCTCAGTGGGCAGATCCTCTGCCCTGGCTTTATTGATCAACACGTTCATTTGATTGGCGGCGGCGGCGAAGCTGGTCCCACGACACGCACGCCGGAAGTGGCGTTAAGCCGCCTGACGGAAGCGGGCGTCACATCGGTGGTTGGCCTGCTTGGCACCGACTCTATCTCTCGCCACCCGGAATCCCTCCTTGCCAAGACCCGTGCGCTCAATGAAGAAGGTATCAGCGCCTGGATGCTGACCGGTGCGTATCATGTACCTTCCCGCACCATTACGGGTTCCGTGGAAAAAGATGTGGCGATTATCGATCGGGTGATTGGTGTGAAATGTGCCATTTCTGATCACCGCTCTGCCGCACCGGATGTTTATCATCTGGCTAATATGGCGGCAGAATCCCGCGTTGGTGGCTTGCTCGGCGGTAAACCTGGCGTCACCGTGTTCCACATGGGCGACAGCAAAAAGGCGTTACAGCCAATCTATGACCTCCTGGAAAACTGCGATGTGCCAATCAGCAAGTTACTGCCGACGCACGTTAACCGCAACGTTCCTTTGTTTGAACAGGCGCTGGAGTTCGCCCTGAAAGGCGGCACCATCGACATCACCAGCAGCATTGACGAGCCGGTCGCCCCTGCAGAAGGGATTGCCCGCGCCGTTCAGGCGGGTATTCCGCTGGCTCGCATCACCCTCAGCTCCGACGGCAACGGTAGCCAGCCGTTCTTTGACGACGAGGGGAATTTAACGCATATCGGCGTTGCCGGTTTTGAGACTTTGCTGGAAACCGTACAGGTGCTGGTCAAAGACTTCGGTTTCAGTATCAGCGATGCCGTGCGTCCACTCACCAGCAGCGTCGCCGGTTTCCTCAACCTGACAGGGAAAGGTGAAATTCTGCCCGGCAATGACGCGGATTTGCTGGTTATGACACCGGAACTGCGCATTGAGCAGGTGTACGCTCACGGCAAACTGATGGTCAAAGACGGCAAGGCGTGTGTGAAAGGAACGTTTGAAACTGCATAAGCGGTTGTCTGCCGCCCGAATGGACGTAGAAGCCCGTTCGGACGGCTGACAAAGTAAAACGCAGAAGATGGTATTTAGCTGACTTTTCCCACCGTCGCACTGTACCAACCGCCATGCTGCCAGACCAACTCAAGCGTCAGAGGTTCATCATCGTGGTACAGCATCATCTCCAGACTGATCGTCAGATCGTGGCAATATGCTTCTTTCAGACTCACTTGCAATGCAGCAATACGTGGTTCATGAAATAAAAGAGCGGAACGCAGCTGGCGGCAATACCAGCTCTGGAGATGTTTGTCGCTCTGATTATCCCCTTGCCACTCTGGCATACCTGAAATAAGTAATGCAGGTAGCGGTGAATGAGGAGAATTGAAAAGTTGAAAGAGATCCCGACATACGGAATCACGCAGCGATGATGTATTGCTGCCTGTGTTTTCAGGTAATACGGTCTGAAGTAATTGGCGCATCATTTTGCGCACTCCTGACGTTTAGCGGCATCGATATCTTGCCCTGACGGCTTGACACCACTGGGTTGATGCTCATTTTTCATAGTCATTCCTTTTTGCTCATTGCATCCGTGCCTGATAACAGGCTTGATTCTCGCCCGCAAAGTATAAGACCCTGAACAGAAATGAAGATCCACTTACTTTTTATTTAAAAAGATATAATTTGATAAAAGTCACTAAACCAGACAGAAACAAATCAATATATTTTGATTATTCCGAATAATCACTCAGATTTAAATAGATATAAAATGCTTATAAAAGACATGTAATAAGTAATTATTAAATTACTCATCGTTTATTAATAATATCGGTTATTACGTGGCTAAAAGGCCTGGTGCAAAGCTGCTCAACTTGGCACCAGAAATAAGGGTCAGGCGTCAACTTTATCCAACGGCCAGGAGTCGAAGAGATAGCCGTCAAAATAGATATCATCAACATTGGAAAATTCCAGCAGGCGCTGTTTCACATTTTCCAGATGCTGCCACATTGCCAGCTTCGCCGCACGGGCGTCTTTTTTGATTAACGCAGCGAGGATCTGTTTGTGATCGCCCAGCCACTCTTTGCGATACAAGCTGTCATCCAGATGGCTGTGCAACTGGATCCACATCGGATTGTTTTCACGCCACTGCCAGGACTGACGGAACAACTCCACCAGCATACTGTTATGCGTCGCTTCCGCGATGGCGAGGTGGAACTGCATATCGCCGCTTTCACTGCTGCCCGGTGCGCTGGAGGCCAGTTCGCGTTCTTCAAGCTGCAATGCCTGGCGCATTTTGACGATATCTTCGCGGGTGGCCTGCAAAGCGGCAAATTCCGCGATGTTACTTTCCAGTAACTGACGCGCCTGTAACAGCTCAAAAGGACCGGCATCATTGCAGACGTTGGCATCTGCGTTGTCGGCAGTGTGGCTGGTTGAACTGTCGAGAACATAAATACCGGCGCCCCGACGCACTTCTACCAGTCCTTTGATCTCCAGCATGATCAACGCCTCACGCACCACAGTACGCGTGACCTCGAGCATTTCTGCGATTTCACGCTCCGGCGGCAGTCGTTCGCCAGGATTGTACGGTGTTTTGATGATCAGATCGCGGATCATCGCCCCGACTTCCTGGTAAGGTCTTTGCGCAGAGGTGGCAGATTTCATGATGTTGTGTCCGTTAGGTGCGGTTAATCAAATTATTGCCGGATGCGGCGTGAACACCTTATCCGACCGACAAAGAGTGCGTATTTAATAAGTTGTGATTGATACCCTGGCTCGATAAGCGTGCGCATCGGGCGATCTTACGTAGATCGTCAATGACAAACTATACCATTAGCACTGGAAGTTGGCACGTACAGGTAGGCAAAAAAACGAAAACTGGTCAACCAAATATTGGTTTGATTGACCAGTAAGTCTGTATGGTAATCAGTCAGTTACAGTGCAGCCACGCATTCGCGCGCGCCGCGCTCGCACAGTTGCTGATATGCCGCTGTCACTGCACCAACAAAGTCGGCATTCTGCGGCAGATCATCTGCAAAAATACCGCTCAGGCTCAACAGGGCTTTTACGCGTTCTGCTCCCTGATATTGCGCGTTGATCTTCTGGAATTCAGCCAGCATCGGGTCAACTACGTCGATGGCGTTGCCTTGCTCATCCACACCCTGGGTGTAACGCATCCAGCCCGCCACGCCGAGCGCCAGGTGACGCCAGCTACCGCCGTTTTGCAGGTGCAGACGCACCGGGTCCAGCAGACGCTGCGGTAACTTCTGGCTGCCGTCCATCGCAATCTGCCAGGTGCGGTGACGCAGAGACGGGTTGCTGAAACGCTCGATCAGCAGCGTCGCATAGGCGTTCAGGTCAGTCCCTTCCGGCATCGACAGCGTTGGCGCTTGTTCCTGCATCATCAGGGCAAAGGCGGCTTTGCGATAATCCGGGTTAGTCATGGTATCAGCAATGGTTTCATAGCCACCGAGGTAACCAAGGTACGCCAGGAAAGAGTGGCTGCCGTTGAGCATACGCAGTTTCATCATTTCGAATGGTACAACGTCCGAAACGAACTGTGCGCCCACTTTATCCCAGTCCGGGCGACCATTAACGAAGTTATCTTCAATCACCCACTGACGGAACGGTTCACAGGCAATCGCGCATGGGTCGTAAACGCCCAGTTGATCAGCAATTTCCTGTAAGGTTTCTGGCGTCGCCGCCGGAACAATGCGGTCAACCATGGTGCACGGAAAGGTGACGTTCTCTTCAATCCATGCCGCCAGCTGCGGGTCGCGCGCCTGAGCCAGCCCCAGAACGGCAACTTTCGCCACATGACCATTTTCACGCACGTTGTCGCAGGACATTACGGTAAACGCTTTCAGCCCTTTTTCACGACGCAGGCGCAGAGCTTCAACGATGTAACCAATCGCGGACTTCGGCGCGGTCGGATTTTCCAGGTCGTGCTTGATCAGCGGGTTATTGAGATCCAACTGACCGCTTGCCGCATCGGCGCAGTAACCTTTTTCCGTGACCGTCAGAGAGACAATCGCTGTTTGCGGACGCGCCATTGCGTTGAGAATACCTTCGCAACCGTCGATTTCCGGATGCAGAGCTTCTTTCATCGAACCGATAATTTTCAGCTCGGTGCTTTCTGCACCTTTTTCCGCCACGGTGTACAGCAGTTGCTGTTTTTTCAGGTTTTCGATCAGCACGCGGTCGTTGCCTGGCATCAGGTTAACTTCGCAGATACCCCAGTCGCTGTCGGTGCTTTCCAGCAGATGATGGGTGTACAGCGCCTGGTGCGCGCGGTGAAACGCCCCGCAACCGAGATGCACAATGCGTGATTCCAGACGAGAATGATCCCATGACGGGCGGGCAACCGGCAGATTGCTGTCAACAATAGTAGTCATCGTAAACTCCAGAATCCGTCTTCAGAGAGTGACGGCAAGGAAGAAGGAACCGGCACGGCGCGCAGCCATGCCGGTGGATATTAACGGCTAAAGAAAGCGCGCTGGATCGCCAGTTCGACACCGCGAACTTCGGCCAGGCCTTTCAGACGACCAATCGCGGAGTAACCTGGGTTGGTTTTCTTCTTCAGGTCGTCCAGCATCTGATGACCGTGGTCCGGACGCATCGGGATCAGGTCTTCTTTGCCTTCCGCTTTACGACGGTGTTCTTCTTCAACAATCGCTTTCACCACTTCGTACATATCAACGTCACCGTTCAGGTGCGCCGCTTCGTGGAAGGTTTTCGGGTTATCTTCACGCATGGTGGAACGCAGATGGGTGAAGTAAATACGCGGACCGAACTGCTTGATCATATCAACCAGATCGTTGTCAGCACGCACGCCGTAAGAACCGGTGCACATGGTGAAACCGTTCGCCATGCTGTTTACGGTATCAACCATCCACTGCATATCTTCAATGGTGGAAACAATGCGCGGCAGGCCGAGGATCGGGCGCGGCGGATCGTCCGGGTGAACAGCCATACGCACACCAACTTCTTCGGCAACCGGAATAATGGCTTTCAGGAAGACCGCAAAGTTTTCGCGCAGCTTCGCTTTGTCGATATCTTTGTACAGCTCCAGGTGCTTACGGAACTGGTCGAGGGTGTAGCCTTCTTCCGCGCCCGGCAGACCAGCAATGATGTTACGGGTCAGACGAGCTTTGTCTTCGTCGCTCATAGTGGCGAAGCGTTCAGCAGCCTGAGCAATTTCTTCTTCGGTGTAATCCGCTTCCGCGCCTGGACGCTTCAGGATATGCATTTCGAATGCAGCGAATTCGATCTGGTCGAAGCGCAGAGCTTTGGAGCCGTCTGGCAGCACGTATTCGAGGTCAGTACGGGTCCAGTCGAGCACCGGCATGAAGTTGTAGCACACGGTGCGAATGCCGCACTGCGCCAGGTTGCGCAGAGTCTGCTGATAGTTAGCGATCCACTGCTCGTAGTTGCCAGTGTGGGTTTTGATATCTTCGTGAATTGGCACGCTTTCTACGACAGACCACACCAGGCCTGCATCTTCAACGATCGCCTTGCGTTTGAGGATCTCTTCTACGGACCATACTTCGCCGTTCGGGATATGGTGCAGCGCGGTAACCACGCCAGTTGCGCCCGCCTGACGGACATCAGCTAAAGAAACCGGATCGTTTGGGCCGTACCAGCGCCAGGTCTGTTCCATGATTTTTCCTCTTTCACATAGTGGGTTCCACAGCAAAGAGACGCGGAACCCTGGAGTTGTTTAGGTATCCGGATGAACAACCAGACCGCAGCCGTGGCGTCGCACCGGATGAGATGGCGTATAAGTTCTACCTTTTGGTAAGACATGTCAACCCGGATTCTAAAATTGGTTAACCACATCACAAGAAATCTACTCTCCTGCCGGTTGTTGTAAATTACAGCAAAGGGTAAACAACGGTTATTGATCAGGGTATGTGATATTCATCGCAACAATGGTTGACCAATTTGCATAACATGTCGCCCAAAATAACAACGGTTCAACCAGGTAAGGTAAAACGTTATGCATGTGCTTAACATTCTCTGGGTGGTATTCGGCATTGGCCTGATGCTGGTACTGAATTTGAAGTTCAAAATCAATTCAATGGTGGCTTTGCTAGTGGCGGCGCTGTCCGTCGGGATGCTGGCGGGCATGGATTTGATGTCGCTGCTTCACACCATGAAAGCGGGCTTCGGCAACACGCTGGGGGAACTGGCGATCATCGTGGTATTCGGTGCGGTCATCGGTAAATTGATGGTCGACTCTGGCGCGGCTCACCAGATAGCGCATACGCTGCTGGCACGTCTCGGTCTGCGCTATGTACAGCTATCGGTGATTATCATCGGCTTGATTTTCGGTCTGGCGATGTTCTATGAAGTGGCCTTTATCATGTTGGCACCGCTGGTGATCGTGATTGCAGCCGAAGCTAAAATCCCGTTCCTGAAACTGGCTATTCCGGCAGTAGCGGCTGCCACCACCGCACATTCACTGTTCCCGCCGCAGCCGGGTCCGGTGGCGCTGGTAAATGCTTATGGCGCGGATATGGGGATGGTTTATATCTATGGCGTACTGGTGACGATCCCAAGTGTAATCTGCGCTGGCCTGATCCTGCCGAAGTTCCTCGGTAATCTGGAACGCCCAACGCCGTCATTTCTGAAAGCAGATCAACCGGTAGATATGAACAATCTGCCTTCTTTCGGCGTTTCGATTCTGGTGCCGCTGATCCCGGCGATCATTATGATCTCCACCACCATCGCCAATATCTGGCTGGTAAAAGATACCCCTGCCTGGGAAGTGGTTAACTTTATCGGTTCCTCGCCGATTGCAATGTTTATTGCGATGGTTGTTGCGTTCGTACTCTTTGGCACCGCGCGCGGGCACGATATGCAGTGGGTGATGAACGCTTTTGAAAGCGCGGTGAAGAGTATTGCAATGGTGATTCTGATCATCGGTGCGGGTGGCGTGCTGAAGCAGACCATCATCGACACCGGCATTGGTGACACCATCGGCATGTTGATGTCCCACGGCAATATCTCGCCCTACATCATGGCGTGGCTGATCACCGTACTGATTCGTCTGGCGACCGGTCAGGGTGTGGTTTCGGCGATGACTGCCGCCGGGATTATCAGTGCTGCAATCCTTGATCCGGCAACCGGTCAACTGGTTGGCGTGAATCCGGCGCTGCTGGTGCTGGCGACGGCTGCGGGTTCCAACACCCTCACCCACATTAACGATGCATCTTTCTGGTTGTTTAAGGGTTATTTTGACCTGTCGGTAAAAGACACGTTAAAAACCTGGGGTCTGCTGGAACTGGTCAACTCCGTGGTTGGGCTGATTATTGTGTTGATTATTAGCATGGTAGCGTAAAAGAACACCAGAGCCTGCCAATGGCAGGCTCTGACTGATGACAAAGTCTAAAAATGTGCCCAGACAGTCCCCTCGCCCCTCCGGGGAGAGGGTTAGGGTGAGGGGAACAGACCAGCAAAGTGCGCTTTGTTTATGCCAGATGCGACGCTGGCGCGTCTTATCTGGCCTACAAAGGGCTAACGTGCAGGTTTTGTAGGTAGCCTGGCGCATCACGTAATATTACGTACCAGCATTAGCAAGCCCTGTGATTTCTTTATTGATAAACAAAAGTAACACCAATAATCGACTGCACATTACCTGCAGTCACCTGCCCTCCAGTACGTGCGTAATTTGCCGTTAATCCCAGATTTACCGCCGAAGTCCCTACTGCCCCTAATGACACAGTGCTATTCGCTGGAATAATCGTTCCGTTGCGCGTCAACTGTACGCCGACTCCCTGTGCTGGCGAAAACGACGCGGTATTGGTGAAAATCGAGTTGCCCGCATCTGCTGTTGTGCCTGAAAGGTAATACCCCAGGTTTTGGCTTTTCGCACAATAAACGGTAAGAGGAATCGGCACTGAACCAGGGTAGTCCGGCAGTGTAACGGTGACATCACGAGCGGAAACATCACAGCCGCCAGTGGGCACCACCACATCATTATTGGCGTAAATATTCCAGACGAACTGGAAATCATCGCTGTTATAGTTGTTGGTCTGTCGCAAAATAAGCACTGCAATTAATGAGCCTGCCTTAATCGCAACGCCACCCGCACTGCTGACCGGCGTCAGATAAAGCGCCACCGGCCAGGGCTTATCCGTTCTCGAATTATAAACAATGCGCGGCGTTTCGCTGGTGGTCGGGAAGGGATAGCTACTGCCATTATATTTTACGGTTCCGGAAAAATTAGATAACACACCGCCATAAGCTGAACCTCGTTGCAGTGTGACATAGTCTGTAATGGTTTCCGGGTAATCGTTATGGCAAAAGATCTGCGTCGAAAGATCCACGACCAGGTTTTGCCCCACATTCACGGCGGGCGCAAGATTTACATAAACATTGGCGCTGCCACCGCCAATAGGGATAGCTGTACCATTGGCGGTTTTACAGGCGAATGACCAGGCATTTACCGACCAGCCCATCAGCAGTACAGCAAACAGGGTAATAACTCGTTTCATTACAATCATCTCTTCGGGTTCAGCTGTAGGTATAGGTGATGCTAATCACTGCCTGAATGGTTCCCTGAGTGGCTCCGCCATTTACCGTCAATGCTCTGACCTGTAACGGGAAGTGCGCTGATTGTGAGGAATCATCCACCTGAACTGTTTTGGTTGCGCCAGTATTCAATGTGTTGCCACTGTCATCCTGTAGCTCTAACTGGATGTTTTGCGCGGTCCCCTGGTTTTTATAATATCCGGTACTGTCGGCTGCCCCGCTGAAGCTGGCGGTGACCCTGGACGTTCCCACCGGACAATTAGTCAACTCAAGCGCAACATCATGCCAGGCCGATGCCGCTCCGGCAGATATCAGGCTAAAAGAATAAAGATCGCCGAGATCTACCGTGGCATTGGTGGTGGAAACTGTGCACGGTTTGGCGACGACCTTACCGTTCACCGTGATGGTGACATCGGCTGCCTGTATCGTCGCACTTGCGAGCGCCAACATTGCCGCCAATAAATACCCACGTTTGCGCCATTTCATGAGCATCTCCAGTTACTGATATTCAAGAGTAAAGGTTGCCGTGGCATTGATATGCCCCGCAGTGACAGGCACCTGTGTCGCCATTAGCCGGGCGTAAAAATTCAGCGTATTTGGTTTACCCGGCGTCAGGGTCGTCCACGAAATCGCGGACGATGGGGCATTAAGGGGTATCTGATTTTGTTGCTCATTCAGAAGCTGTATTCCCAGCCCTGCGGCCGCTGACACCGTATTTTCAAGTGCAAGCAGGTTGGCATTGTGGCTATCTGAAACACCGGTAAACCCAACCTTTACGGCGGAAACGGCATTACCACAGGGTGACAGCAAAATACGAAAAGGAACGGCTGGAGTCGTCGCCCCAATGTTGCTAAATTGCTTCGCCGCGTTTTCCATCAGATCAACGGTAAAATTGGTTGATTCAGCTGCCACACTACAGCCGTTATCCCTGACATAGCCGCGAATAGTAATTGTGCTATCTGCGGCTCTGGCGTGACTGACAACCAGCGACAAAAAAACGCAGAGAAGATAAAAAGGTTTGCTTTTCATCACGCCCCCTTAACGACATTCAGCTGATAGCTGAGTTAATAACTGCTGCTGACTCTCTGGTGGCAGTTGATAATTGGCGACACAGTGAGCATTCTTCCCTTCTCCCCATTTCACCTGAACTTTTCCCGCTAAAGGCATTCCGCTGAGATAAACCTGGCCATTATCCGCAACAATGCCGCTACTCTGGCTGCTCTCTGATGTGACCATCGCCCCAAACGGCAGCGGCTTATTATTGTGGGTTAGCGTCATGAGCAGTTTTATTCCAACGCGCGCTTTAAACTCTGCTCGCACAATTGCCCCACGGGTGGGAACAACGTTAGCGACCGCGTTATCTAAATCGACGTTATCAGCCAGGGTATTAGTATCCAGCGCCACTCTATTTTCGCGATATTCAGTGGCATAAGGCAGCACGGCATAACCGCGCCAGTCGGTACGCACCCCCGTCTGGTTTTCGACTTTTGCATCTTTTGCGCCAGGCGCTTTAACAAGCACCACCGTATCGTTTAACGGCTGCCCCAGCGTTATGCCATTGGCATGAGCCAATACCCCACCGCTGACTCCGTAATAGAACTGCTTAATATCATCGTTATGGCTGTAACCGATGTTGGCATTGCCGTAGCCACCGCGATAATTCAGCGTGGCGTAGCCTGTACTTCCGCTATTACCATCGCCTCCCCCGGCATAGCCGGTTTGCACGCTATAGCTGAGGTTGTTGTCTTCCAGCAACGTACCGTATACACCTGCCAGATTGGTCATCCGACCGTTGAGATCGTGCGACATGCTGTAGCTGGCACTGGCATATCGCCACTGAGATTTACTGTCAGAACGCAGCCAGTGGCTGAAAGGAATGTTGACGTTAAGAGCTAACATCTGATCCCGTCCTTTTTGCCAGGCGTTTTTCGTCAGGCTATAGCTGAGCGTCCAGTTAATATCTTCGAACGCAGTATTTAATCCAGCCTGGAATTGCTCATCGACATTACTTGTTCCCCAATAAGTTTGATGGCTACCACTCAAATACAGTGTTGATGTGCGCCCGAGTTGCTGAGTAACAGTGAGCTGTAATTTCCCGCGTTTGTTATAAGCGAGGTTGTAATAGTCGGTGAATTTCGGCTTAACCTGAATAACACCATCCTGCGTTTCAATGTTGTAGCCATTCATTCGGCTGTATGTTGTATCAGCGAAATTAAAATATCCGCTGGTCGAATAGCGGTAACCCACTAACTGAATATTCGTGCCTGACTCATTGAGCGATTTGTTATAGAGAAAACGCACCGATTGTCCGTCATGCTGACTTTCATCGGGAAGTGTGGCATTAGCCTGCGTCATATCCACGGACAGAGCGCCCAGTGCCCCCATGTTTTTCCCGATACCGAAATTAAAAGCACGATAACGATCCGCCAGTTGCGTTCCACCATATATTGTCCAGCCAGCCGGAAGGCCGTGGAGTAATGTACTCTGGAAAAAGCGGGGTTTTTCCTGTTGCGCATTTCCACTACGGTATTCTCCTGCCGTAATGGAATAACGTGTATGCCCTTCACGTTGCAAAAGCGGGACTGACGAATAGGGTACGGTAAAGATCTGCGTGCTACCGTCAGCCTCTTTAATCGTTACCTGCAAGTCACCACTATTACCTGCGGCATAGATATCGTTGATGGTAAAAGGCCCCGGTGGCACCGTACTATTATAAATGTCATACCCATTTTGTTTAATAGTGACCTGTGCAGTACCACGCGCAATACCGTGGATCACCGGGGCAAATCCTCTTTGGCTATCGGGTAACATATTGTCATCTGAGGCCAATTGTGCGCCGCGAAAGTTAATACCATCGAAAATATCGCCCTGGGTATAACCATCACCCAGCGTCAGCCGGGAACGTAACGGAATGATGTCTCGCTCAAGCCAGGTATTGATATGCTGCCATTTATTTTTGCTACCTGATGAACTGTCGCTACTGTTATAACTCCAGGTGGTATTGTCGCGTAAACGCCATGCACCAATATTTAACCCACTCTGTAGGTTTAAATATGCATAATGGCTGTTACCCCCAATCCGATTCTGCACACTATTTCCGCTGAAATTATAATTGAGCAATCCGGCATTAATACCGGGATCCCATAACTCAGGAGGAATATAACCACGCGCGCGATTACTCATAAATGCCTGAGGGATCGTCAGGTTGAGTCGCTGCTGACCAACATCTAAATGCGCAGTAGCGTCATGGATCATTGTGGTTAATGGCACGCAGGCATCATCCGCCAGCAGGTTCATACCGGAGACAGAAGCTGTATTCAGCCCCATACTGGCGAGTTGAGCGCGAGTCAGGCAAGGGACAATCCCTTGTTCACTGTCACCCGTATTAAACGTGACGTCACGCGTCGCCATATAACCATTATTCAAATAGATATCGACGCGATACGTCCCCGGCGGTAATTCTTGCCCATTTTCAAAACGCGATAAATCAGCCACAGCCTGGGGATCATCCGCTAAAAAACGCGGATTAAAATAGAGTTCGGCAGATGAAAAAGGTGCCTGTGCGACAAAAGCACAGGCAACAGAGAGTCGGACAAAAAAACCAGCCAGACGAGGCTTACGAATATGTAAGCATTGTGTGTTTCGCTGGTAAAGTCTTAAATTCAGATATGACATTATTCCTCCGGTTAAAATTACCCGGCAGTCAATTCTTTTTATTCAGGCGAAAAATTCCCCCTGCGTTATTCCATTACGCCCGTCATTTTTGGGGTAAGTGCGCCATAATCATTTATTGTTCGGTAAGTAATATTGCTTCCTGCATCAGGAGGCAATTTAACCGTGCTTTCGCCCATTGGAGGCACCAAGGCATTTTCAAGAACCCGGGTTCCGGCATTCAACTCTGTTACCGTCAGGTAATAGGGTGTCGGGTTAATCAGCATCAGAGAATTCGCGCTACGACGAAATCTTAATTTTTCTGCGGCCTGATCGGGTGGCAACGCTAATTTAGCCGGACGATAGTACAGTTTAATGCGGCTGATAATTGCGAGCTGTAGCGTATTCTCAGTCAATTTTGATTTATCCATTGATGGAATCGCTTTAACGTTCATCCAGAATAAACTTTCCCGATCCTGTGGCAATTGGTTATTTGTTGCATCAAGAATACGCAAGGTATTCTCTTTTTTTCCCTTCATCGCAAACAGAGGTGGCGTCACGATAAAACGACCATCCTTTACACCATCGGCATTTTCTACCCATGATTGAATTAAATAGGTGCTATTCTCATCATTATTTGTCACGGCAAGTTGCACTTGTTTTTGCCCTGCAGGATAAATTACACGTGTCGCACCTAAGGCCACTCCCGCTTCAGCGCGTCCGGCAACCATCATTGCCATGATCAACAGGATACCTGCCAGTAAGCAGAATGTTATTTCCTGCGATTTCCTTACATTGACGTTTTTATTACTCACTGTCCTGTTCCTGTTATCACATTGTCTGCTGAACAATTACTGATAGGTTAAAGAGAACCAGGCCTGGGCATTGGCGATGCCGCCAGTAACCCGACGCCCGGTAGCACGATATTTGGCGATGAAATGTAGCGAAGTAGAGCCAGAGTAAAGCCGTTTCCAGTTCACAGGAGGACGATTAATCGGTACGAGGTTTCCTTCATCATCAAACAACGCTACACCAATATTGGTGGCTATCCCTGGCCCCTCTCCCACAGAAAGCACATCCGGATTTTTACCATCCGCGACACCGTGAAAAGCCACGCCCACACGTTCACTCACCACCGTGCTACATTCCCGTAAATGAATAACAAAAGGCACCGGTGCGCTATCTTCCCCTACCGCATGAAACCGGTTACTGCTGATTTGCCCCATATTGACCGTCATTTGTTTATCACCGGCCTCAATCCGGCAAGTTTCCGCAATAATGACGCCCTGAAATTGCATATTTCCGCCGGGCAACGTGGTGTTCCATTTATTTCCGGCCAGAGCAAACATCGGCAGCAACAACGCTACTAGAAATAATCTCGTCCTTTTCATCATTATTCTTATCGCACAAGGAGTGGGCATCCTTGCCCATAATGACGTCCCTAAACCTGAGTAGGTTATTGATACTGAACCTTGAAGGTCGCATCCGCATTAGCAGCACCAGGGGTTGCAGCACCGGTTGCAAAATAACGCGCCTGGAACGGAATGGTGTTGGTACCGTTATTCAGGGTTGTTTGTGCACTAAATGTCGCACCGTCCAGCGCCAGCGCAGTACCCGTTCTGTCCAGGATCTGTACACCAACATTTGTTGCGCTGCCCGCAGCTGAACTCTGCAGAGCCAGTACGTTGGTATGATTTCCATCAATTGCTGTGCCAAGGAAGGCAATGGCTGCTTTGTCTGCAACAGTGGTATCGCAATCATTCAGCTGAATGTTAAAACCGACAGCAGAACTGGTTGCACCTTCTTGTGCCAACGAAGCGGTACGCACTTGACCTAACTGAACAGTTTGATCAACAGAGCCTGCATCAACCGCACAAGCGGCGTTAACAACTTCCCCTTTAAAGTGAACTGTCCCACCATTTACCGTCGTAGCAGCGGCCAAAGCCGCTGTGGAACTGAGGGACAGAGCCGACAGAACAACGATTGCCAGAGTTTTAATTTTCATGCTGCTTTCCTTTTTAAATCTACGTATAAATCAATATGGGCAGTCGTTCTGTACACTTTGTTTTGGAAACGAGTTTGACTGCCAACACTGCACAGTTTCCCCCCAAAAAATGAAACATTTGGGGCCATTTTGACTCATAGAGGAAAGCATCGCGCACGAACTTTTTCAGTTTATTTGTTGGCTTTATATTCTGGTATTAGTTTTATTTATAGATTTTTATATTGAATGAGGTGGTTTTTGGAGAGAAGAATGAGGAAGTTGCTTCGAGACACAGAAACGTTATCTTTACGTAAAGCGGAGGTGATGTGAAATTAATTTACAAGATAAATGGTTTACATATCAAACAGTTAGTTTGTTTTTGTCGTTTTTTGATATTTTTATGCTTGAGAAAAAACACGAAACTTTTTTATGATATGGACAGTTTGGCCCCAATTGTCTTGTATTTCTTTATTTTTTCATTTTATTATCAACAAGTTATATTAAACCTCTTCTCTTTTTAATTTTTCGTTTATAAGATTATTTCTTTCCCATAATCCGGCAAAACGTGCTGCATTACTGGCGGTATAACGCACAGTATGGCGAATATTTCGATGCCCCAGATAATCCTGAATTAAACGGGTATCAGCACCACGCTCCGCCAGTTCATAACCGCAAGCATGTCTTAACATATGAGGGTGAGTCTGCGTCACGGTTCCAGCTTCAATACCGGCATCACGAATGATGCGATAGGCCTGCTGACGAGAAAGTCGACTTCCACGACGGGAAATAAATATGGCGTCGGTCTGCTCAGCGCCTTTCCAGTTAGCACGTTCCTGGGTCCAGCGTTCTACAGCTTCACGCTCATCAAAACGTAATGGGTGAACTGTAGAAAATCCGTTCTTCAGCCGTCGAATATTTATTCGACCTTCATTAAGGTCAAGATCTTGATAATGCAAATCAAGCAGCTCACTAATACGCATCCCATGCCGATATGCCAATAGAATAAGACAATAATCTCTGGCTCCCGTTGCCCCATAGCAAACCGCTTGCATCATTGCCTGAACTTCTTTACCGGTAAGATAACGACGTTTACTCACAATAGTAGTACTCCTGACTGAGATATATTTGAATGAATACCTATAGGAAACCTCAAACGGTCAAAATTAGCCCAATAGATAAAAAGATAATCACACATAAAGTTATGTGGTTATCAGTCAATTACATTAAACATCATACAAAAATAAAATATCACTGATGTGACAACATCTATTTTCATTGATTTAATTCAATATAACAATAGATAGCACCTGATTAACTCCCAGTTGCTTAAAAAATAAAGAAAAAAGTGCAGAAAGAGAAGGATCTAAGTGATATGTAAATTTATGAATGCTTTTGTTTGTTTATTTCGAATAAAATAAACCATTGTATTTTGTATGGGTATGGTTAAGCTAATGTTTATTATGATAATTAAGAATTACACCAACAATAACATCAATTAATAAATGGTTAATTATTATTGATATATCGTAAGAATAATGTAGGTTTTAACACCATCCCTGGTATCTCATCCATCTTTATAAAACAGCGTGACGCTGTCGACCTCTGGGTCTGTCCCAGATGCCGTAAAAACGCCCTGCATTGCTGGCGGTATACCAGACGGTGTGACGAATATTACGATGCCCAAGATAATCCTGGATAAGTCGTGTATCTATTCCCATATTCGCCAAAGCAAAACCACACGAATGGCGTAACATGTGCGGATGAATCTCCAGTGATAACCCGGCATTACCACCTGAAGTCGAGATAATATGGTAAAACTGTTGACGAGAAAGTGGATTCCCTTTGCGTGATAAAAATACCCACTCACTCTCAGCATGTGGATAAGAAGTACGCGTACTCAACCAGTTTTTTAAAGCCTGAACTTCTTTGTTCAATAGCGGGTGCGTTGTTGAAAAGCCTTTTTTTAATCGATGGATATATATGCACTTTGCCTTCAGATCAATATCCGAAATTCTCAATCGGCAAATTTCACTCGCCCGAAAGCCATGAATAAAACAAAGCAAAGTCAGACAATAATTGCGTGCAGCATGAGGCCCGGTATTTGCTGCTTTAAGGAGTGACTCGATTTCACTGTGGGTCAGGAAGTTCCTTTTTTTGTTATCAGCCTTATTCTTCATCGTTTTCCCTTATTATTACAGACGCGCACTAGCTGTGCTGGGTTAGCAATAATCCAACATTGTAATCCTGATTATGTTTATAAAAGCGAATGTTTGCTTAATGACTAACGCAAGTGGACTAGCTCTTTTGAATGAACTTAAATAGAATGGCGATAGCTACTTATAATAACTTTGCCATACAACGCTATGCTCTTGCATGCTATGTTCTTTTATATATTTTCAATCTGATACGAATCTAATAATAACCCTCATCATCAATGTAACTAATCTTATCTATATATCACGTGATATGTTCTGTAACAAGTAAAATCAACATAAAAAAATTCAGCAAAATTTAATTTTTTGTTCAACGCGCTATCTCACATATAACATTATTAGTCAACTCCATTTCCCTCAAAATTGCTATTTCATGAGATTCCTTAATTTTTAAGTGGCTATTATCATGCTAATGCTTAGTTCCCTAGCCATTATTACCCTTTGGTTTGTAAATTCATGCAGTGAGATTGTTATATTCCTTTCCAGACCGTGTATTGTCCAAAGATATGGGGGGAAGTCTGCACGCACCTTTTTTCATCTACATTCGTGTTAAATATGGTGTGGTTACTTCAACTTAATCTTTTCTTACTCACTACTATTTACTGGCGATACGGCAAATAACCGATTCCCCCCCATCCTGAAGTGTGCTGAACATCAACGAGCCAGCCCTGGACAGGATCAGAAACTCCTCTACTACATACCAGGTTGCCCTTAGTCTCAGAACGTTAAAACATATTTTATGATGAGAATTATTGTCAATCTGATAGCGGATAAACACTCATTTTCACCATACCTGAGGAGTTAGCGTGTAAACCCGGTACTGCCGAAAATCATTAAAAATACATTATAAACAATTAGTTAATAACAAAACTTCAGTTTCATGAAGGCAGTCGACAATGACCATCTGGCCTTACATAACATCTTTACCTTCGAAAAATATCGACATATTTTGTGACGCGAATTGCAAATCTGGTTTTGTTGTATGGATTGTGTGATTTTTGATCTGGTATAACAGGTATAAAGGTACACGCAAGAGATAAATAAGACGACTCATATCGCAATCTAATACAAACATCCCTGGCGTCCTCTCTTATCGGGTGATGAAAGAGCACTTCAGTCTGAAAGGAGTATGAAAATGAGATCAACAAACAATCCATTTTATGACACTGGCTAAAAATGGATTTAGTAAGTGAAATAGCTTACGAACACTAAAATCAAATAAACATCAGAATAGATTTAATACTCAGGTATTTAATCCAGATCTCGGTTTATCTTAAATTATGTGGAAAGCAATTTCTCATAGGAGGCATTATACAAAAAATAAAACATAATTATCCGTGGCCAATGACGCTATAAGCCTGGCAAAAAAGAGCACATAACATAAATGCTATTTGTTTATTCGGACTTCGTATTACTTTCTGTATTCTACAAATGAGTGAAATTTATGAAAAAGGCTAAAATACTTTCTGGCGTATTATTACTCTGCTTTTCGTCACCATTAATTTCTCAGGCTGCAACACTGGATGTGCGTGGTGGATATCGTAGTGGAAGCCATGCCTATGAAACTCGACTCAAAGTCAGTGAGGGGTGGAAAAATGGATGGTGGGCAAGTATGGAAAGTAATACCTGGAATACCATTCATGATAATAAAAAGGAAAATGCCGCATTAAATGATGTTCAGGTTGAAGTTAATTACGCGATTAAACTTGATGATCAATGGACCGTGCGCCCAGGAATGTTAACCCATTTTAGCAGCAATGGCACACGCTATGGACCTTACGTAAAACTGTCATGGGATGCGACAAAAGATCTCAATTTTGGCATTCGCTATCGTTACGACTGGAAAGCTTACCGACAACAAGACTTATCTGGTGATATGTCTCGTGATAACGTTCATCGTTGGGATGGATATGTCACTTACAATATTAATAGTGATTTCACCTTCGCATGGCAAACGACGCTGTACAGCAAACAAAACGATTATCGCTATGCAAACCATAAGAAATGGGCGACGGAAAATGCATTTGTTCTACAATACCATATGACGCCCGATATTACGCCATACATAGAATATGACTACCTTGACCGTCAGGGTGTTTACAACGGTAGAGATAATTTATCGGAAAACAGTTATCGCATTGGTGTGTCATTTAAACTGTAGTAGACAGGAGACAGTCACAATGAATAAAACAATAACGGCACTTGCTATCATGATGGCTTCATGTGCCGCAAACGCGTCGGTATTACCAGAAACTCCTGTGCCATTTAAAAGTGGTACTGGTGTAATTGATAACGACACTGTCTACATTGGTTTAGGTAGCGCAGGTACGGCATGGTACAAGCTGGATACGCAAGCCAAAGATAAAAAATGGATAGCTCTGGCGGAATTCCCCGCTGGCCCGAGAGATCAAGCAACCTCTGCCTTTATTGATGGTAATTTGTATGTATTTGGCGGTGTTGGTAAAAACAGTGAGGGGTTAACTCAGGTATTCAACGACGTACACAAATATAATCCCAAAACCAATACCTGGGTTAAATTAATGTCGCACGCACCGATGGGCATGGCAGGTCATGTGACCTTTGTACACAACGGCAAAGCCTATATTACTGGCGGCGTTAACCAAAATATCTTTAATGGCTATTTTGAAGATCTCAAGGAGGCAGGAAAAGATTCAGCGGCTATAGATAAAATCAACACCCACTATTTTGACAAAAAAGCAGAAGATTATTTCTTCAATAAGTTCCTGTTGTCTTTTGATCCCTCTACACAGCAATGGAGTTACACTGGCGAATCCCCCTGGTATGGTACGGCTGGTGCAGCGGTAGTAAATAAAGGTGATAAAACCTGGCTTATTAATGGCGAAGCAAAACCAGGACTGCGAACTGATGCTGTATTTGAGCTTAATTTCACCGGCAATGGCATAAAATGGAATAAACTTTCTCCCGTCTCCTCCCCAGATGGCGTAGCTGGCGGTTTTGCAGGTATTAGCAATGACTCTCTTATATTTGCCGGGGGAGCCGGATTCAAAGGTTCACGAGAAAATTACCAGAACGGTAAAAACTATGCGCATGAAGGTCTGAAAAAATCGTATAGCGCCGATATTCATCTTTGGCATAACGGGAAATGGGAGAAATCTGGCGAACTGTCGCAAGGTCGGGCCTACGGAGTATCATTGCCCTGGAATAATAATTTATTGATTATTGGCGGTGAAACTACGGGCGGCAAAGCTGTGGCGGATTCAGTGTTGCTCTCTGTGAAAGATAATAAAGTTACTGTGCAAAACTAACTTTTCAGGGCTCCAGCAAAGGAGCCCTGCGCTCAATGGCTCATCACCCGTTGTCATTTCAATTACGCATATATATGAACACGATAATATCGCCCGATTATTACTATGTTCTTACCGTTGCCGGACAATCTAATGCCATGGCATATGGCGAAGGACTCCCGTTACCAGACAGTGAAGATGCGCCTCACCCCAGAATAAAACAACTGGCAAGATTTACACAGACGCATCCCGGTGGCTCGTCATGTCAATTTAATGACATTATTCCACTGACTCACTGCCCACACGATATTCAGGATATGCGGGATTATCACCATCCTCTGGCAACGGATCATCAAACACAATACGGTACAGTTGGACAGGCACTGCATATTGCGCGGAAATTATTGCCCTTCATTCCTGATAATGCTGGCGTTCTCATCGTTCCTTGTTGCCGTGGCGGATCGGCTTTTACCGCAGGCTGCGAAGGAACATATTCAGAACAGCACGGAGCCAGCCATGATGCATGTCGTTGGGGAACAGATACTCCGCTGTATCAGGATTTAGTTAACAGAACGCGAGCTGCACTGGCGAAGAATCCGCAGAATAAATTCCTCGGCGTATGCTGGATGCAGGGCGAATTTGATTTAATGACGAGTGACTACGCGTTACACCCTCAATATTTTAATAATATGCTTGAGGCCTTTCGTAAGGATTTAAAGCAGTACAGTTCTCAGCTTCTGAATACTAACACTTCCGCTGCTCCGTGGTTCTGCGGCGATACCACCTGGTACTGGAAAGAAAATTATCCTCATGCGTACGAAACTATTTATGGCAATTACAAAAAGAATGCCTTAACCAATATTATTTTTGTCGGCTTCCAGCAACAAGACGAACGAGGGCTAACGAACGAGCCTGATGAAGATCCGGACGATTTAATCACGGGATATTACGGTTCAGCGTACCGAACGCCAGAAAACTGGACAACGGCGCTACGAAGCAGTCATTTTAGCTCGGCAGCCCGTCGGGGGATTATTTCCGACAAATTTGCTGACGTTATTTTGCGGTTTTGGCAGGAAAAGTGAGCACTCACAAATTTGATTTATGCGCATCCATCAATGCTCTGGACTCTGTTGGTAATCTTCAGCCTCTTCAAACGGTATCTACAACGATTATGTAATCACAACCTATGCAACATAGGGCGATTGCGCTTGTAGAAAATAATGATGCAGAAAACTTTGTTTAACGCTATTCAGACGGGCAACAGATACAAAAAAAGACGCTTTTCAGCGTCTTTCTTTTGGAATATTGGTACTGAGGATGGGACTCGAACCCACAAGCCCGTTAGGGCACTACCACCTCAAGGTAGCGTGTCTACCAATTCCACCACCTCAGCACAGATACTATTCTTAGTTCGGGATATCGCTGGTCGGCTTAGCCGGAGCAGCTGGCTGAGTTTGTTCGGTTTTCGCCGGAGCACTCAGATTTTCCCATTCGCTACCTTTATTGGTTTTGTTGCTGTTGATGTTACCCAGCACCAGACTGATGATGAAGAACAACGTTGCCAGCACAGCCGTCATACGGGTCATGAAGTTGCCAGAACCACTTGAACCAAACAGCGTAGCGGAAGCGCCTGCTCCGAAGGAGGCTCCCATATCAGCGCCTTTACCTTGCTGCAGCATGATCAGACCAACAAGGCCAATTGCTACAATAAGGAAAACTACTAAAAGAGCTTCGTACATAATCAACCTGTTCCTTGCGGAGTTGCCGCGTACCAATGCTTCAACCAATAAAGCGGGAGAATTTAATCTTTCCCACTGAAGCGGGTGTAAATACTAACCAAAGCGAATGACCTTCGCAAGGGCAATTTTATTGCATTGTATCAACTGCGGAAAAAAACAGCAAAATAGATGTGCATAAGAAAAACAAAGGCGACAATCGCCGCCTTTTTAGCCAGTTAGTTATCGCATTAAACCGCTTTTACCGCATCAGCGATACGGTGAGCAAACTCGGTGACCTGCGCTTCGTCTTCACCTTCGACCATCACGCGAATTAACGGCTCAGTGCCGGATTTACGCAACAGCACACGCCCACGGCTACCCAGCGCCGCTTCAACTTCGGCGGTCACGGCTTTAACAGACTCATGCTCCAGCGGATCGCCGCTGCCTGCGGTATAACGCACGTTAACCAGAATCTGCGGGAACATTTTCATGCCACTGCAAAGGTCGTGCAGGCTCATATGGTTACGCGCCATCGCCGCCAGCACCTGCAAACCAGCAACGATGCCGTCACCGGTAGTGGTTTTATCCAGCAGGATCACATGACCGGAGTTCTCTGCACCGATACGCCAGCCTTTTTCCTGCATTTTTTCCAGTACGTAGCGGTCGCCCACTTTCGCACGTGCAAATGGAATGCCTAACTGTTTCAGCGCCAGTTCCAGCCCCATGTTGCTCATTAATGTACCCACCGCGCCACCACGCAGCTGCCCCTGACGAAGACCTTCACGCGCGATGATATACATGATCTGATCGCCATCGACTTTATTGCCTTCATGGTCAACCATAATCACGCGGTCGCCGTCGCCGTCAAAGGCAATGCCGAGATCTGCTTTTTCAGCCAATACGCGTGCCTGTAGCGCACGAACATCAGTTGCCCCCACTTCGGCATTGATGTTTACGCCGTTCGGCTCACAACCGATGGCGATAACGTTCGCTCCCAACTCGCGCAGCACGTTTGGCGCGATGTGATAAGTCGCGCCATTTGCGCAATCCACCACAATCTTCAGTTCACTGAGGCTAAGTTCGTTCGGGAACGTGGCTTTGCAAAATTCGATATAGCGACCCGCAGCATCAACGATACGGCTGGCTTTACCCAGTTCTGCCGAATCAACGCAGCTAATCTCTTTTTCCATTTCAGCTTCGATGGCCTCTTCTACCGCATCCGGCAGTTTGGTGCCGTCGATAGAGAAGAATTTAATGCCATTATCGTAGAACGGGTTATGCGATGCGGAAATCACAATCCCGGCCTCTGCGCGGAAGGTACGCGTCAGATAAGCCACTGCCGGTGTTGGCATCGGGCCGGTAAAAAGTGCGGAAAGTCCCGCTGCCGCCAAACCCGCTTCCAGCGCCGACTCCAGCATATAGCCAGAAATACGCGTGTCTTTACCAATAATGATCTTACGGGAACCATGACGCGCCAGCACTTTACCTGCTGCCCAGCCCAGCTTCAGCACAAAATCAGGGGTGATCGGCGCATCCCCAACACGACCACGGATCCCATCGGTCCCGAAATATTTACGATTACTCATAGCGTTTGTTTTCCTTTGCAGACAGAGTGGCTTCCACCACTCGCATCGCTTCTACGGTTTCTTTGACGTCATGAACACGAATGATGTGTGCGCCCTGCATCGCAGCAATAACTGCACAGGCCAGACTACCGCTCAGGCGTTCGGACGGCCCCACGTTCAGCAGTTGTCCAATCATCGATTTTCGTGACATACCCACCAACAGCGGCAGGTTGAAATGGTGAAATTCAGCCAGACGCGCCAATAATGAATAGTTATGGTGGAGATTTTTACCGAAACCGAATCCCGGGTCGAGCAACAATTTCTCTTTTGCGATACCCGCCCGTTCACAGCGTGCTATTTGCTCAATAAAGTAGCGATTCACTTCAGCATAAACATCGTCATACTTAGGCGCTTCCTGCATGGTCTTTGGATTTCCCTGCATATGCATCAGGCATACGGGTAAACCAGTTTCCGCAGCCGCTTCCAGAGCGCCAGGTTCGGAAAGGGAGCGGATATCGTTAATGATGTGAGCGCCCACTTTCGCCGACTCACGGATAACTTCCGGTTTGGAGGTATCCACAGAGATCCAGACTTCGAATCGTTGCGCAATTGCCTCAACCACCGGAATAACACGTTGCAACTCTTCTTCAACACTCACTTCCGCTGCACCTGGACGCGTAGACTCTCCACCAACGTCGATAATCGTCGCGCCAGCGTTGATCATCAGATTCGCATGTTTCACTGCATCAATCAGAGAGTTATGCGTACCACCATCAGAAAAAGAATCTGGCGTGACGTTGAGTATCCCCATCACGTGAGGATGGCTAAGATCCAGTGAAGTGCCCTGGGCAAAGAGTTTCATGGTGTTATCCCTGGTATAAATTGATAAGAAAAAACCCCGGAGCACGCCCCGGGGTTTTCGGTACAAATACAGTCATCTGATGCGGGAACTTACTTGTCGCCTAACTGCTCTGACATGGTGTTACCCGGATTTGGCGTACGTGGTTCATCAACCGGACGCGGCGCCTTTGGAGTGCCATTATTGTCAGAATTGTTAGATGCTCCCGACTCATCCCAACCTGCAGGCGGGCGTACATCGCGACGAGCCATCAAGTCATCAATCTGCGGTGCGTCGATGGTCTCATATTTCATGAGTGCATCTTTCATCGCATGAAGAATATCCAGGTTGTCGTTCAACAACTGACGCGCACGATTATAGTTACGTTCAATCAGTGACTTCACTTCCTGGTCGATGATACGCGCGGTTTCATCGGACATATGTTTTGCTTTCGCCACGCTACGACCGAGGAAAACTTCACCTTCTTCTTCCGCATACAGCAGCGGACCGAGTTTTTCAGAGAAGCCCCACTGGGTCACCATGTTACGCGCCAGGTTAGTCGCAACTTTAATATCGTTCGACGCACCGGTAGAAACATGTTCTGGTCCGTAGATGATCTCTTCTGCCAGACGACCGCCGTACAGGGTACTAATCTGACTTTCCAGTTTCTGTCGGCTGGCGCTGATTGCGTCGCCTTCAGGCAGGAAGAAGGTCACACCCAACGCGCGACCGCGCGGGATAATCGTTACTTTGTGCACCGGATCGTGTTCCGGCACCAGACGACCAATAATCGCGTGGCCAGCTTCGTGGTAAGCAGTCGATTCTTTCTGCGCTTCCGTCATCACCATGGAGCGACGTTCCGCACCCATCATGATTTTGTCTTTCGCTTTTTCGAATTCAACCATTGATACAACGCGTTTGTTGCCACGTGCCGCAAACAGTGCCGCTTCGTTCACCAGGTTCGCCAGGTCTGCACCGGAGAAGCCTGGTGTGCCACGAGCAATAATTGCCGCATCAACATCTGGCGCCAACGGTACGCGACGCATATGCACTTTCAGGATCTGCTCACGCCCACGGACATCTGGCAGACCAACCACAACCTGACGGTCGAAACGACCAGGACGCAGCAGTGCCGGGTCGAGAACGTCCGGACGGTTAGTCGCGGCGATAACGATGATACCTTCGTTACCTTCGAAGCCATCCATCTCAACCAGCATCTGGTTCAGGGTCTGTTCACGCTCATCATGACCACCACCCAGACCAGCGCCACGCTGGCGACCTACGGCGTCGATTTCATCGATGAAGATGATGCACGGTGCCGCTTTCTTAGCCTGTTCGAACATGTCACGCACACGAGATGCACCCACACCGACGAACATTTCTACGAAGTCAGAACCGGAGATGGTAAAGAACGGAACTTTCGCTTCACCTGCAATGGCTTTCGCCAGCAGCGTTTTACCCGTACCCGGAGGGCCGACCATCAGGACGCCTTTCGGGATCTTACCGCCCAGTTTCTGGAAGCGGCTCGGCTCACGCAGATACTCAACCAGTTCGGCAACTTCTTCTTTTGCTTCGTCGCAACCAGCAACATCAGCAAAGGTCGTTTTGATCTGATCTTCCGTCAACATGCGCGCTTTGCTCTTACCGAACGACATCGCGCCTTTACCGCCGCCGCCCTGCATTTGACGCATGAAGAAGATCCAGACACCAATCAGTAACAGCATCGGGAACCATGAGATGAAGATAGAAGCCAGCAGGCTTGGCTCTTCAGGCGGTTCACCGACAACCTTGACGTTCTTGGTCAGCAGGTTATCCAGTAGTTTCGGATCCTGAACCGGAATGTAAGTGGTATAACGGTTACTATCTTTCTTGGTAACGTTGATTTCACGTCCGTTGATACGCGCTTCACGAACCTGGTCGTTATTGACCTCTTGTAGGAAGGTAGAGTAATCCACCTTACGGCCATTAGACTCGCTGGGCCCAAAGCTCTGGAATACTGACATCAGCACAACGGCAATGACCAGCCAGAGTATTAGGTTTTTCGCCATGTCACTCAAGGGATTAACCTCTTATTACAACTGTGTTAAAAACAGCGTCAGGATACTCTATATCCAGCATCTTTCAAACTTTCGTCTGAAATCTCCCGGTTAGGGTTTACGCCCGGTCGCTACAATATACACTTCCCGCGAACGTGCACGAGAAGAGTCCGGCTTACGAACTTTGACCTTCGTAAACAGGGAGCGAATTTCCCTTAGATACTCATCGAAACCTTCGCCCTGGAACACCTTCACTACAAAACTGCCACCCGGCGCTAACACATCACGACACATTTCTAGCGCCAGTTCCACCAGATACATGGCACGGGGGATATCCACCGCCGGTGTTCCGCTCATGTTTGGTGCCATATCGGACATGACAACCTGGACTTTGCTGTCGCCTACGCGTTCCAGCAGTGCTTTCATCACCAGTTCATCACGAAAATCGCCCTGAAGAAAGTCCACACCAACGATAGGATCCATAGGTAAAAGATCGCAAGCGATGATGCGGCCTTTGCCGCCAATTTGGGTGACCACATATTGTGACCAACCACCCGGGGCAGCACCAAGATCGACAACCGTCATTCCCGGTTTAAAGAGTTTGTCACTTTGCTGTATTTCATCAAGTTTAAACCAGGCACGGGAACGTAACCCCTTTTTCTGTGCCTGTTGAACATATTTATCGCTAAAGTGTTCCTGAAGCCAGCGGCTGGAGCTGGCAGAACGCTTCTTACCTGTCATTTAACTTTCCCATTGGGATAACTCATCGTAACCAATTGCGTAAATTTTTACGCGCCTATTTGGTGATATATGGGAGATGGCGGTAGAATGACCCGTTTTCAATCCCAACGTAAGCAAAAAAATACGATGAATCTGAGTACTAAACAAAAACAACACCTGAAAGGTCTGGCACATCCGCTCAAGCCAGTTGTTCTGCTTGGCAGTAATGGTTTGACCGAAGGGGTGCTGGCCGAGATTGAACAAGCGTTAGAGCACCATGAACTCATCAAGGTGAAAATCGCCACAGAAGATCGCGAAACTAAAACCTTGATCGTGGAAGCTATCGTGCGCGAAACCGGCGCCTGTAATGTACAGGTCATCGGTAAAACGCTGGTGCTTTATCGCCCAACTAAAGAACGTAAAATCTCGCTGCCACGCTAAGATTATCCTAAAGTTACACACATTTTCTGTGTAAAACGAGGGATTTTCCGCAGGCAGGAGAGCAAAATGCCACGCTCTGTTCGTTGATAAAAGGCCGCATAGCGGCCTTTTTCCTTTCTTTACAATACATCAACATTTTGAGTATTGGGTAATTCTTACAGGTATTCCACCTTAATTACTTCAAATTCTACTTCGCCGCCTGGCGTTTTGATGACCACAACATCATCTTCTTCTTTACCGATCAGGCCACGAGCGATAGGTGAGTTTACAGAAATCAGGTTTTGTTTAAAGTCAGCTTCGTCATCGCCTACGATGCGATAAGTCTGTTCTTCATCAGAATCCAGATTCAACACCGTTACGGTAGCACCAAAAATAACGCGGCCATTGTTTGGCATTTTGGTAACATCAATCACCTGCGCGTTCGACAGCTTGGCTTCGATGTCTTTGATACGGCCTTCGCAGAAGCCCTGCTGTTCACGCGCAGCGTGATATTCAGCATTCTCTTTCAGGTCGCCATGTTCACGCGCTTCCGCGATAGCAGCAATGATTTCAGGACGGCGCACAGATTTCAGAAAATCCAGCTCTTCGCGTAATTTTTCAGCGCCGCGTAAGGTCATCGGAATAGCTTGCATTTGTTATACCTCTTGAATATTCCTGATGGGGCGAGTCTCCACCCACCCCGGCTGTTCGGTCAGCCCGGCATAACTCCTCACCAGGCCAGAAGCAAAAAAATACCGACCCGGAAACAGGTTCCAGGTCAGCTACAATTCACATTTTGATGATCATTTTACCCTGAAGTTCCCGAAGGGTCATCGTTTACTTTATAGGGCGTTGCGCCGTAGTATGACGGCTCGATTCCAGGTTGTTAGCGCGAGATTATGCGATTTTCCAGATTTATCATCGGATTGACCAGCTGTATAGCGTTCAGTGTTCAGGCTGCGAATGTTGATGAGTACATTACTCAACTTCCCGCTGGTGCCAACCTTGCCCTGATGGTGCAAAGAGTCGGCGCGTCTGCCCCCACGATTGATTACCACAGTCAGCAGATGGCGCTGCCCGCCAGTACGCAAAAAGTAATCACTGCGCTGGCTGCGTTGATTCAACTCGGCCCCGATTTTCGTTTTACCACTACGCTTGAAACCAAAGGTAATGTGGAAAACGGAGTGCTTAAAGGCGATTTAGTGGCGCGATTTGGTGCCGATCCGACGTTAAAACGTCAGGATATTCGCAATATGGTCGCGACTCTGAAAAAATCTGGTGTCACACAAATCGATGGTAATGTACTCATAGATACCTCCATTTTTGCCAGCCATGATAAAGCTCCCGGCTGGCCATGGAATGACATGACACAATGCTTTAGCGCACCACCCGCCGCTGCCATCGTTGACCGCAATTGCTTCTCCGTCTCGCTCTACAGCGCCCAAAAACCCGGTGATATGGCTTTTATACGCGTGGCATCTTATTACCCCGTTACGATGTTCAGCCAGGTACGCACCCTCCCCCGTGGTTCTGCCGAAGCGCAATACTGCGAGCTGGATGTCGTGCCAGGCGACCTGAACCGCTTTACGCTGACCGGATGCCTGCCACAACGTTCCGAACCTCTACCGTTAGCCTTTGCGGTGCAAGATGGTGCCAGCTATGCCGGGGCGATTCTGAAAGATGAGTTAAAACAAGCGGGTATCACCTGGAGCGGAACACTGCTGCGACAAACGCAGGTTAACGAACCGGGAACGGTGGTGGCCAGTAAACAATCGGCTCCTTTGCATGATCTGCTTAAGATTATGCTGAAAAAATCAGACAACATGATCGCCGATACGGTTTTCCGCATGATAGGCCATGCGCGCTTCAATGTGCCTGGAACATGGCGGGCCGGATCGGACGCCGTGCGCCAAATTCTGCGTCAGCAAGCCGGTGTCGATATTGGCAACACGATTATTGCCGACGGCTCGGGACTTTCACGCCATAACCTGATTGCGCCTGCCACCATGATGCAGGTGCTGCAATATATCGCCCAACATGACAATGAGCTTAACTTTATCTCTATGCTGCCGCTGGCGGGTTATGACGGCTCGTTACAGTACCGTGCGGGTCTGCATCAGGCGGGCGTGGATGGCAAAGTCTCAGCGAAAACCGGTTCGTTGCAGGGGGTATATAACCTGGCGGGATTCATTACCACAGCGAGCGGGCAACGAATGGCGTTTGTGCAATATCTTTCTGGCTATGCAGTAGAACCGGCGGATCAGCGTAATCGCCGTATTCCGTTAGTGCGCTTTGAAAGCCGCTTGTATAAAGATATTTATCAGAACAATTAGTCAAAAAGAAACCCCGGCGCATGGTCGGGGTTTCAGATTATTGACAAAGTGCGCTTTGTTTATGCCTGATAAGCGTAGCGCATCAGGCTATTTGGCGTTTGTCATCAGTAATTAACGCTTGTAAATGAACTCAACGCCTTCTTCGTCGTCTTCGTCCCAGTCGTCATCCCAGTCTTCATCATCCTCTTCAGCAATTTCTTCAAGCTGCTGACGGTGATAATCATCCCACATGAATTCGACTTTCTCTGGCTGTTTCGTTTCTTCGGCCTGCACGACCGGGTTTTCAATGATAAAGGTCATCACATCCCAGCAGAGATCTTTCACGCCCAGTCCGCTTGCCGCAGAGATCAGATAATATTTATCTTCCCAGCCCAGTGCCTCAGCGATCGCTTTCGCTTTCTCTTCGGCTTCCGCTTTATCCAGCAGATCGATCTTGTTGAAGACTAACCAACGCGGTTTCGCCGCCAGATCCTGACTGTATTTTTCCAGCTCGCTGATAATAATACGCGCGTTTTCAACCGGATCGGTGCCGTCAATCGGATCGATATCGATAAGGTGCAACAGGACGCGGCAACGTTCCAGGTGCTTCAGGAAGCGAATCCCCAGACCTGCGCCTTCCGCAGCGCCTTCAATCAGCCCTGGAATATCGGCAACAACGAAGCTCTTTTCGTTGTCCATTCGTACCACACCCAGACTTGGCACCAGAGTGGTAAACGGATAGTCCGCTACTTTCGGTTTAGCCGCCGAAACAGCGCGAATGAATGTCGATTTACCAGCATTTGGCATCCCCAGCATCCCGACGTCCGCCAGCAGCATCAGCTCCAGCAGCAGCTCGCGCTTATCGCCCGGCGTACCGTTGGTTTTCTGCCGTGGTGTACGGTTAACGGACGATTTGAAACGAGTATTGCCCAGACCGTGCCAGCCGCCCTTAGCAACCAGCAGACGCTGACCGTGTTTGGTCATATCGCCCATGGTTTCACCGGTGCCCTGATCGATAACACGCGTACCTACTGGTACTTTAATCGTCACGTCTTTACCACGCTTACCGGTGCAGTCGCGGCTTGCGCCATTCTGACCACGCTCGGCGCGGAAAGATTTTTCAAAACGATAATCGATAAGCGTATTCAGGTTCTCGTCGGCTTCCATCCATACGTCACCGCCGTCACCACCGTCGCCGCCATCCGGGCCGCCTTTCGGAATATATTTTTCGCGGCGGAAGCTCACGCAACCATTACCGCCATCACCTGCAACGACCAGAATCGATGCTTCATCAACAAACTTCATTTTATTCTCCGTAAATCATTCGCCTGCGCGGGGTTGCGATACCACCGTTGTATGCTTACGTAATCCGCCCCAAATACGATGACCAATGGCGGAATACATCGCGCCCGCAACCACGACAAACGCACCGAGATAACCTAAAAGGTTTAACATCGGTCTGGCGAAGAAATCGGGCCAGGCCAGTGATAAAAGATCTGAAAAAAACAGCGTAAACAGTGGGGTGAGCGTGATTATCGCGCTCACCTGCGCTGCCTGCCAGCGAGCCATCGCTTCCGCCAGGGCGCCATATCCTACCAATGTATTCAGTCCGCAAAAAATTAAACATGCGAGCTGCCAGTGGCTAAGCTGCGCTATCACCCCAGGCTTTGCCAGAGGGAAGAGCGCAATTGTACATAAAGTGTACAGTAAAAACAGGATCTGCGGTGAGGCCAGCCGACGCAATAAAACCTTTTGCGCCACGCCATAACTCACCCAAACCGTCGCCGCACCGACCCCAAAGATAACTCCCCAGGTGTAATCGGTGAGCTTTGTAAATATCTCGACCAGACTGGTGTTAAAGAACATCACCAGGCCGCTCAGGAGCATCAATGCTCCCACAACCTGGGTGCTGCGCATTTTCTCTTTCAGGATAAATACGCTGGCAACCATCATGCCAACCGGCGAGAGTTGCCCAATCACCTGCGAGGCGGTCGGACTCAGGTATTGCAAGGATGAGCTGAACAGGATGAAGTTCCCAAACAGCCCGGCAGTCGCCACTGCCAACAAAATCAACCAGCGTGGCTTACGAAACACGCGTAATGGCGGCAGCTTCTTCTTCACCGCAAGAATGGCACCAAGGCCAATACTCGCCATCAAGAAACGGTAAAACACAATTGTCGGAGGTTCCATCACCTCCAGCACCTGCTTCATTGCGATTGGCAACGCCCCCCAGCAAATTGCTGTGGTGAGCGCCAAAAGAATGCCAATGCCTGCCTGCTGCTTCATACCGTATTCCCTGCAAAACGCATTTGCGGATTAACGCCGCACGATGCGCATTTTTACCGGCTATCGAATGTAAAAAGCCCCGCAACGTGTTGCGGGGCTTTCATCCGTTACCGGGACGCGAAAAACTTATTCAGCTTCGATGCTGATAAATTTACGGTTTTTCGGGCCTTTAACTTCGAATTTCACTTTACCGTCTGCTTTAGCAAACAGAGTGTGGTCACGACCGCAACCTACGTTAGTGCCAGCGTGGAATTTGGTGCCACGTTGACGAACGATGATGCTACCCGCCAGAACGGATTCGCCACCGAAACGCTTAACGCCCAGGCGTTTAGCTTCTGAATCGCGACCGTTACGTGTGGAGCCGCCAGCCTTTTTATGTGCCATTTGAAATCTCTCCTCAGGTCTTAGGCGCTGATGCCAGTAATTTTCACATCAGTGAACCACTGACGATGGCCCTGCTGCTTACGATAGTGTTTACGACGACGAAACTTAACGATTTTAACTTTCTCGCCACGACCGTGAGCAACAACTTCAGCTTTGATTACGCCGCCATCAACGAAAGGAACGCCGATTTTGACTTCTTCACCGTTTGCGATCATCAGCACTTCAGCGAACTCAACAGTTTCGCCAGTTGCGATGTCCAGCTTTTCCAGGCGAACGGTCTGACCTTCGCTTACTCGGTGTTGTTTACCACCACTTTGGAAAACCGCGTACATATAAAACTCCGCTTCCGCGCACACCTTTTCAATGATTCAGAGTGCGCTATAAATATTCACAATAGGGCGCGAATATTACGCAAAACGCACGCCTTTGACAAGTGCTACAGTCAATACACGAAGAAAAAAAACACAACTTGTACGGTAACGTTTATCTGTGCCATTTTTTCAGTACAATCACCCTATATTCCTAACCATAAACCCTAAGTTGCCTTTGTTCACAGTAAGGTAATCGGGGCGAAAAGCCCGGCTTTTGCGATGAATTTAGAAAAAATCAATGAGTTAACCGCGCAAGATATGGCGGGTGTTAATGCGGCAATCCTTGAGCAGCTTAATTCCGACGTCCAACTGATCAATCAGTTAGGCTATTACATCGTCAGCGGCGGCGGTAAACGTATTCGTCCGATGATTGCTGTACTGGCTGCACGAGCTGTTGGCTATGAGGGAAATGCGCATGTCACCATTGCCGCTCTGATCGAGTTTATCCACACAGCGACTCTGCTACACGACGACGTTGTGGATGAATCAGATATGCGCCGTGGTAAAGCTACCGCCAACGCCGCGTTTGGCAATGCCGCCAGCGTGCTGGTAGGCGATTTTATTTACACCCGCGCGTTCCAGATGATGACCAGCCTCGGCTCGCTCAAAGTGCTGGAAGTGATGTCCGAAGCCGTAAACGTCATTGCAGAAGGTGAAGTTCTGCAACTGATGAACGTTAACGACCCGGATATCACCGAAGAAAACTACATGCGCGTTATCTACAGCAAAACTGCACGTCTGTTTGAGGCTGCTGCGCAGTGTTCCGGGATTCTGGCAGGATGTACACCGGAAGAGGAAAAAGGCCTGCAGGATTATGGACGTTACCTCGGCACCGCTTTTCAGCTCATCGACGATTTGCTCGATTACAGCGCCGATGGTGAACAGTTAGGTAAAAACGTCGGGGACGATCTGAACGAAGGTAAACCGACGCTGCCGCTGCTACATGCGATGCATAATGGTACACCGGAGCAGGCGCAAATGATCCGTACTGCTATTGAGCAAGGCAACGGGCGTCATCTTCTGGAACCAGTTCTGGAAGCAATGAACGCGTGTGGATCTCTTGAATGGACGCGTCAGCGTGCCGAGGAAGAGGCAGACAAAGCCATCGAAGCGTTACAGATACTCCCGGATACCCCGTGGCGAGAGGCGTTAATCGGCCTTGCACATATCGCGGTTCAACGCGATCGTTAATTCCTTCCCTTTATCCCGCGCATTGCGCGGGATAACTCCAGTAAGTTCCATAAAAACACTTATTCAGTGCAATACCATCTGAATAATCAGCTGTTTGTCTTTATATATTCTGAATCTTCACACTATTTACATGAACTTTTTAGAGCAATGCGCCATCAGGAGTATAGTGATGCTCGATAGAACACATGTTCTGAATGAAAGCGACTAACTTAAGGAGTGAGGCAAGATGGAGAGTAATTTCATTGACTGGCATCCCGCTGACATCATTGCGGGTTTGCGCAAGAAGGGAACGTCAATGGCGGCGGAATCTCGCAGAAATGGTTTGAGTTCCTCGACGCTGGCAAATGCATTATCGCGTCCATGGCCAAAGGGAGAGATGATTATTGCGAAAGCCCTGGGTACTGACCCCTGGGTTATATGGCCATCACGCTACCATGATCCGCAGACCCATGAGTTTATCGACAGAACGCAGTTAATGCGCAGCTACACTAAACCGAAAAAATGAGTGGTCTGGCGGTAGCCCCGCGAACGGGGCTGCCAGCTTTCAGACGATTACTCGCCTTTCACACGCTCGATATTCGCACCTAATGCACGCAATTTGTCTTCAATGCGTTCGTAGCCGCGATCGATGTGATAAATACGATCAACAACCGTAGTCCCTTCCGCAATACAGCCAGCCAGCACCAGACTTGCTGATGCACGCAGATCGGTCGCCATGACCTGTGCGCCGGAAAGTTTTTCGACACCGTGACAAATAACGGTATTGCTTTCAATCTCGGCTTGCGCGCCCATACGGCTCAGCTCTGGCACGTGCATAAAGCGGTTCTCAAAGACCGTTTCGGTGATGAATCCGGTGCCTTCTGCCACCAGGTTCAGCAGCGTGAACTGAGCCTGCATATCGGTCGGGAACGCCGGATGCGGCGCAGTGCGGACATTAACGGCCTTCGGACGTTTGCCATGCATATCCAGGCTAATCCAGTCCTCACCTACTTCAATGTCCGCTCCTGCGTCACGCAGTTTCGCCAGCACAGCGTCAAGAGTATCTGGCTGGGCGTTACGGCAGATAATTTTGCCGCGAGAGATTGCCGCTGCCACCAGGAACGTGCCGGTTTCGATGCGATCCGGCAGCACGCGATAGACACCGCCGCCTAAACGTTCCACACCTTCGATGACGATACGATCGGTGCCCTGACCGCTAATTTTCGCGCCCAGCGTAATCAGGAAGTTCGCGGTATCGACAATTTCCGGTTCACGCGCGGCGTTTTCAATAATCGTGGTGCCTTCCGCCAGGGTTGCAGCACACATGATGGTCACGGTTGCGCCGACGCTGACTTTATCCATCACGATATGCGCGCCTTTCAGACGCCCATCGACGGAAGCTTTTACGTAACCTTCTTCCAGTTTGATCGTCGCGCCTAATTGCTCAAGCCCGGAAATATGCAAATCAACCGGACGCGCACCAATCGTACAACCGCCTGGCAGCGAAACCTGTCCCTGACCGAAACGTGCCACCAGCGGCCCCAGCGCCCAGATAGAGGCTCGCATGGTTTTGACTAAATCATAAGGTGCGCAGAATACATTAACGTCGCGGGCGTCAATATGCACAGAACCATTACGTTCTACTTTCGCACCCAGCTGGCTTAGCAGCTTCATTGACGTATCAACGTCTTTCAGTTTCGGTACGTTCTGGATCTCTACCGGTTCTTCCGCCAGTAGTGCGGCAAAAAGGATAGGCAGAGCAGCATTTTTAGCGCCGGAAATTGTGACTTCGCCCTGGAGCTTCGTTGGCCCCTGAACACGAAATTTATCCATTTAGTTTGTTCTCAGTTAACAATTCATATCCGCTACCGGCAAATCGCCCATAGCTCAAAAGCCGTTCAGTTTGCGATCTCGCGCCCACTCCGTAGGGGTATACGCTTTGATCGACACAGCATGAATGCGGTTATCCGCAATATATTCCATCAGCGGACCATAAACCGTCTGCTGTTTTTTAACCCGGCTCATGCCATCAAACATCTCACCCACGGCAATAACCTGAAAGTGGCTGCCATCGCCGGAAACGTGGACTTCCTGGAGGGAGAGAGCGTTCATCAGCACGCTCTGAATTTCATTATTTTCCATGGGATCTTCATTCATCAGTTAATAAACCAGCAAAACATCTTAGAGCAAAGTTGCGCTGGCATAAATAAGCAAAAAGCCTTGCTGATAAATCAAACAAGGCTCGACTTGCAGGCGGATTTGCCGGACAGGCGGTTAACGCCTTATCCAGCCTGAAAAAATTTAACGAGGCAGGACATCAGACGGCAAATTATACAACTTTGCCAGGGTATACACCTTATCGTTTACCCCCTGAAGCGTCACGCTGTTGCCCTGCTTTTTCGCCAGATCGATAAGGTGGAGCAGCAGCGCCAGTCCACCAGTATCGACGCGGGACACGCGGCTAAGATCGATGCAGGTAATTCCCTTCACCGCTTCTTCACGCACTTCCCAAAGCGGTAGCAGTACGTCTTGATCCAACTCTCCGGTTAATACCAGAGTGTTGCCCGTCTGCACCCAGCTCAGTGACTCGCTCATTATTTTTTCTCTTCCAGAGTGATTTTCTGTTGAGAAATTGATTTCAGTTGCGCGGTCAGGCCGTCAATACCTTTGGTACGCAGCAGCGTTCCCCACTCGTTTTGTTTAGTGGTGATCATGCTGACGCCTTCGGCAATCATGTCGTAAGCCTGCCAGTTGCCAGTCTGGGAGTTTTTACGCCACTGGAAGTCCAGACGCACCGGCGGGCGACCATTCGGATCAATAATAGTAACGCGAATAGGCACAATGGTTTTATCACCCAGCGGCTGTTCTGGCGCAATCTGGTAAGTCTGCCCGTGATACATCGCCAGCGCCTGACCATAAGCCTGCTTCAGGTACTCACGGAAAGCGGCAAAGTATGCATCACGTTGGGCTGGGGTCGCGCCCTTGTAATACTGACCCAGTACCAGTGCACCAGCGTATTTCACCTGCACATACGGCAGCAGTTCCTGATCGACGATAGTACGCAGGTAATCCGGGTTGGCCCGGATTTGCGGTTGCTCATTCTTCAGGCGATCGAACGTTTTCTGCGCCGCCTCGTCCATCAGCTTATACGGATTGGTTTGGTCTGCCGCAGTTGCCGCACTCAGCGGTGCAATCACCAGCAAAGCGACCATCATTAAACGTTTAAACATGCGTCGGTTCTCCTGAAATTATTTCGTTGTACCCACAGGTTCAGTGGTTTCATTATTACCTGGCGCAGCAGCTGGCGCATCGCCACTATTCTTATTGTCATCGCCTTTACTGCCGTAAAGGAACTGACCAATGAGATCTTCCAGCACCATCGCAGACTTGGTGTCCTGAATCGAATCGCCATCCTTCAGGATAGCAGTACCCAGTTCGGGGTCTTCAAAACCGACGTTTAACGCCAGATATTGCTCTCCAAGCAGGCCGGAAGTACGAATGCTCAGCGAACTGGTGTCAGGAATGTGGTTATAACGTTGTTCAATTTCCAGCGTCACGCGCGGCAAATAGGTTTTCGGATCCAGCGTAATATCTGCCACCCGACCGACGACAACGCCGCCAATGCTGACCGGAGAGCGCGCTTTCAGGCCGCCAATGTTATCGAACGTCGCATAAAGCGTGTAGGTCGGTTCAGTACGTATGGACGTCACGTTTGCCGCCTTCAGGCAGACAAACAGCGCCGCCAGCAGTGCTGCTAATAAAAAGATACCCACCCAAATTTCATTTTTTTTCGTTTGCATGAACTCAATTCCCAAACATCAATGCGGTCAGCACAAAATCCAGCCCCAGAACAGCCAGAGACGAGTGGACAACGGTGCGAGTGGTTGCCCGGCTAATCCCGGCAGAAGTCGGGATGGCGTCGTAGCCGTTAAACAACGAAATCCACGTCACCGTAATAGCGAACACCACGCTCTTAATCAGACAGTTGACCAGATCCATACGCCAGTCGACGGCATTTTGCATTGCCGACCAGAAGAATCCGCTATCAATACCTTTCCAGCTCACGCCGACCAGCGATCCGCCCCAGATCCCCACGGCGACGAAAATAATCGTCAGCAACGGCAATGAAATAACCCCAGCCCAGAAACGCGGAGAAATAACCCGACGCAGCGGATCGACCGCCATCATCTCCATGCTGGAGAGCTGCTCTGTGGCGCGCATCAAGCCGATTTCTGCGGTTAACGCCGAGCCGGCTCGACCGGCAAACAGCAACGCAGCAACCACCGGTCCCAGTTCACGCAGTAGCGATAACGCCACCAGCATACCCAGACTGGTTTCCGCACTATAAGTGGTCAGAACCAGATAACCTTGCAGACCCAGCACCATTCCGATGAATACGCCAGAAACCACAATAATCAGCATTGACAGGACGCCGACATTATAGAGCTGACGCACCAGCAGCGGCGCATGTTTACGAAATTCCGGTTTGCCGACCAGCGCATTGAATAACATTAACCCGGCCCGTCCGAACGTTCTCAGGGTTTTAATCCCTTTATGTCCAAGCGAGGCCAGCGCATTTAACAGCATGAGTGGCTTAACTCCCTGGTAAAAGATCAGCGTGATAATCGCCGGCAGGATAGCGGAACGGAACAGGTCCGTCAGCTATCCCGTCCAGAAACTGACGTACGCGCGGATCAGGATTCGCCTGCAACGCCTGGGCGCTACCGTGAGCGACAATTTTTTTATCCGCCAGAATCCAGGCGTGATCCGCAATACTTAAGACTTCCGGCACATCATGAGAAACTACCACGCAGGTCACGCCCAACGCGCTGTTCAGCTCAGAAATCAGCTTCACCAGTACGCCCATAGTGATCGGATCCTGCCCAACAAACGGTTCATCAAACATGATGAGATCCGGCTCCAGGGCAATCGCACGCGCCAGTGCAGCGCGACGAGCCATCCCGCCGGAAAGCTCAGAAGGCATCAGTTTAGCCGCTCCACGCAGCCCCACGGCTTCCAGCTTCATCATCACCGTGCTATGCAACAATGGCGCGGGGAGCTGGGTATGTTCGCGCAGTGGATAGGCAACGTTGTCAAATACGTTCATATCTGTGAACAACGCCCCGGACTGAAACAACATGCTCATCCGTTTGCGCACAGTGTACAGGCGCGAACGAGACATCGCCGGAATATTCTCGCCATCAAAAAGGATCTCACCGTGATCTGGTGCGATTTGCCCGCCAATCAGACGGAGTAGCGTCGTTTTACCGATGCCCGATGGCCCCATGATTGCCGTGATCTTCCCTCGCGGCACGGTCAGGGAAATATTATCGAAGATGCAGCGATTGCCACGCGTAAAACTGACATCGCGCATATCGACTAAATTCGCCACAGACTGCTCCATAATTCACCCTTCGTCTTGCGTTGATTTTCTAAGCATGGTGCTCAATTTAACCTTGAACCCAACATATTTACAGAATATTACCCGCCGTGGTTAGCTAAAGCTGGCATTTGTTTTACTTTTTAGCCGCATAAAGTCAAAATTAAGAATCCGTTACGGCTTTCTGAGAATCTTCAGCGACCGGCGAGTATACCTGAAGAAAGGACGTTAGATGCTTTTAGCTACGGCACTGTTAATTGTTGGTTTACTTTTGGTCGTATACAGTGCCGATCGTCTGGTATTTGCCGCTTCCATTCTTTGCCGCACTTTTGGCATCCCACCGCTGATCATTGGCATGACTGTGGTCAGTATTGGCACGTCGCTTCCTGAGATTATTGTTTCGCTTGCCGCGTCACTGCACGAACAACGCGATTTAGCCGTCGGTACGGCGCTTGGCTCAAACATTATCAATATCTTGCTGATCCTCGGTCTGACCGCACTGGTGCGCCCTTTTACCGTCCATTCCGATGTTCTGCGCCGCGAGTTACCATTAATGTTATTCGTCAGCGTGGTGGCCGGTTCCGTACTCTATGACGGACAACTTAGCCGCAGCGATGGTATCTTTCTCCTTTTTCTGGCTGTGCTATGGCTGCTGTTCATTGTTAAACTTGCACATCAGGCCGAACGTCAGGGAACCGATAGCCTGACCAGAGAGCAGCTTGCAGAGCTACCGCGTGAAGGCGGTTTACCCGTCGCATTTTTATGGCTTGGCATTGCGCTGATCATCATGCCAGTGGCAACGCGGATGGTGATTGATAACGCCACCGTTCTGGCGAATTACTTTGCCATCAGCGAATTGACTATTGGTCTGACGGCAATCGCTATCGGCACGAGTCTGCCGGAACTGGCAACCGCGATAGCCGGTGTTCGCAAAGGTGAAAACGACATCGCCGTCGGTAATATCATTGGCGCGAATATTTTTAATATCGTCATCGTGCTGGGTCTGCCGGCGCTGATTACGCCAGGGGAGATTAACCCACTGGCGTACAGCCGTGACTACAGCGTGATGTTGTTGGTAAGCATTATTTTTGCGTTGCTGTGCTGGCGACGCTCCCCGCAACCGGGCCGTGGCGTAGGGGTATTATTAACAGGCGGATTTATCGTATGGCTGGCGATGTTGTACTGGTTATCGCCAATACTCGTTGAATAACTGGAAACGCATTATGTCGCACGTAGAGTTGCAACCGGGTTTTGACTTTCAGCAAGCAGGTAAAGAAGTCCTGGCGATTGAACGTGAATGCCTGGCGGAGCTTGATCAATACATCAATCAGAATTTCGCGCTCGCTTGCGAAAAGATGTTTTGGTGTAAAGGTAAAGTCGTGGTTATGGGGATGGGCAAATCGGGACACATTGGACGCAAAATGGCCGCGACCTTTGCCAGCACCGGTACTCCGTCATTTTTCGTCCATCCTGGCGAAGCCGCGCATGGCGATTTAGGCATGGTCACCCCGCAGGATGTGGTAATAGCTATCTCTAACTCTGGTGAATCCAGCGAAATCAATGCCTTGATTCCGGTGCTTAAGCGTCTTCACGTGCCGTTAATCTGCATTACCGGTCGCCCGGAGAGCAGCATGGCTCGTGCCGCAGATGTGCATCTGTGTGTTAAAGTAGCAAAAGAAGCCTGCCCGTTGGGGCTGGCCCCGACCAGCAGCACCACCGCCACGCTGGTTATGGGCGATGCGCTCGCCGTCGCTCTGTTAAAAGCGCGCGGCTTTACCGCCGAAGATTTTGCGCTCTCACATCCCGGCGGCGCACTGGGTCGTAAACTTCTGCTGCGCGTAAACGATATTATGCATACGGGTGATGAAATCCCGCATGTCAAAAAAACCGCCAGCCTGCGCGATGCATTACTGGAAGTTACCCGCAAAAATCTTGGTATGACCGTCATTTGCGATGACAATATGATGATTGAAGGCATCTTTACCGACGGTGATTTACGCCGTGTCTTCGATATGGGCGTGGATGTCCGTCAATTAAGTATTGCCGATGTGATGACGCCGGGGGGAATTCGCGTACGCCCTGGCATTCTGGCCGTTGAGGCACTGAACTTAATGCAGTCCCGCCATATCACCTCCGTAATGGTTGCCGATGGCGACCATTTACTCGGTGTGTTACATATGCATGATTTACTGCGTGCTGGCGTAGTGTAAAGATTCAAGGATAAACAACAATGAATAAAGCAGGTGCGTCACTTGAGACCTGTTACGGCCCTGTCAGTGCCGACGTTATGGCAAAAGCAGAAAATATTCGTCTGCTGATCCTTGACGTCGATGGCGTGCTGTCAGATGGCCTGATTTATATGGGCAACAACGGCGAAGAACTTAAAGCGTTCAATGTTCGTGATGGTTATGGCATTCGTTGTGCGCTCACCTCTGATATTGAAGTCGCCATCATTACCGGGCGAAAGGCTAAACTGGTAGAAGATCGCTGTGCCACATTGGGGATTACTCACTTGTATCAGGGGCAGTCGAATAAACTTATCGCCTTTAGCGATCTGCTGGAAAAACTGGCGATCGCCCCGGAAAACGTGGCTTACGTTGGGGATGATCTCATCGACTGGCCGGTAATGGAAAAAGTGGGCCTAAGCGTAGCCGTGGCCGATGCGCATCCGCTGTTGCTCCCGCGCGCCGATTACGTGACTCGCATTGCTGGCGGTCGCGGCGCAGTGCGTGAAGTTTGCGACTTATTACTCCTGGCGCAGGGCAAACTGGATGAAGCCAAAGGGCAATCGATATGAGTAAAGCCAGACGTTGGGTTATCATTGTGCTATCACTGGCGGTTCTGGTGATGATCGGCATTAACATGACCGAGAAAGACGATACCGCCCAGGTGGTCGTCAACAACAATGATCCCACCTATAAAAGCGAGCATACGGACACGCTCGTCTATAACCCAGAAGGGGCGCTAAGCTATCGATTGATTGCTCAACACGTTGAATATTATTCCGATCAGGCCGTTTCGTGGTTTACGCAACCGGTACTTACTACGTTTGATAAGGATAAAATCCCGACATGGTCCGTAAAAGCGGATAAAGCCAAGCTGACTAATGATCGGATGCTCTATTTATATGGACACGTTGAAGTCAACGCACTCGTGCCGGACTCTCAACTTCGCAGAATCACGACGGATAACGCGCAGATCAATCTGGTGACGCAGGATGTTACCTCTGAAGACCTCGTCACGTTATACGGAACAACATTTAACTCCAGCGGTCTGAAAATGCGCGGCAACTTACGCAGCAAGAACGCCGAGCTGATTGAAAAGGTTAGAACATCCTATGAAATTCAAAACAAACAAACTCAGCCTTAATCTTGTGCTTGCCAGCTCTCTTCTGGCCGCCAGTATTCCGGCATTTGCCGTTACCGGAGACACTGACCAGCCGATTCACATTGAGTCGGATCAGCAATCTCTTGATATGCAAGGCAACGTAGTCACCTTCACGGGTAACGTCATCGTTACCCAGGGCACCATCAAAATTAATGCCGATAAAGTGGTCGTTACCCGCCCGGGCGGCGAGCAGGGCAAAGAAGTGATCGATGGCTACGGTAAGCCAGCGACGTTCTATCAAATGCAGGACAACGGTAAACCTGTCGAAGGTCACGCTTCCCAGATGCATTACGAACTGGCGAAAGATTTTGTCGTTCTGACCGGTAATGCTTATCTGCAGCAGGTCGATAGCAATATAAAGGGCGATAAGATCACATACCTGGTGAAAGAGCAGAAAATGCAGGCCTTCAGCGATAAAGGTAAGCGCGTAACCACCGTTCTGGTGCCGTCGCAGTTGCAGGATAAAAACAACAAAGGCCAGACCCCGGCGCAGAAGAAAGGTAATTAATTCGTTATGGCAACATTAACAGCAAAGAACCTTGCAAAAGCCTACAAGGGTCGCCGCGTGGTGGAAGACGTCAGTCTGACCGTCAACTCCGGGGAAATTGTTGGTCTGCTGGGGCCAAACGGTGCCGGTAAGACCACCACTTTCTACATGGTTGTTGGCATTGTGCCGCGCGATGCAGGCAACATCATTATTGATGATGACGATATCAGCCTGCTGCCATTACACGCGCGCGCGCGCCGTGGTATCGGCTATCTGCCGCAGGAAGCCTCCATTTTCCGCCGCCTCAGCGTTTACGATAACCTGATGGCGGTACTGCAAATTCGTGACGATTTGTCTGCTGAACAACGTGAAGACCGTGCGAACGAGCTGATGGAAGAGTTTCACATTGAGCACCTGCGTGACAGCATGGGGCAATCGCTCTCCGGTGGTGAACGTCGCCGTGTAGAAATTGCCCGCGCACTGGCTGCGAATCCGAAATTTATTCTGCTTGATGAACCGTTTGCCGGGGTTGACCCGATCTCGGTTATCGACATCAAACGCATCATTGAGCACCTGCGCGACAGCGGCCTGGGTGTGCTGATCACCGACCATAACGTGCGTGAAACACTGGCAGTTTGTGAACGCGCTTATATCGTTAGTCAGGGGCATTTGATCGCCCACGGCACACCTACAGAAATCTTACAAGACGAACACGTTAAGCGTGTATACCTTGGGGAAGACTTCAGACTCTGATAGGGTAGAAGCTCGCGACGTTTTAGCAGGAGAGTACGATTCTGAACATGAAGCAAGGTTTGCAACTCAGGCTTAGTCAGCAACTGGCGATGACGCCTCAGCTACAACAGGCAATTCGTCTGTTGCAGCTGTCCACGCTGGAACTTCAACAGGAGCTGCAGCAGGCGCTGGAGAGTAATCCACTGCTTGAGCAAATCGACACTCATGATGAAATCGACACTCACGAAACGCCAGACAGCGAAACGCTGGACACCGCTGACGCGCTCGAACAAAAAGAGATGCCGGAAGAGCTGCCGCTCGACGCCAGTTGGGACACCATCTATACAGCCGGTACGCCGTCCGGCACCAGCGGTGACTACATTGACGACGAACTGCCGGTCTATCAAGGCGAAACGACGCAGACCTTGCAGGATTACCTGATGTGGCAGGTCGAGCTGACACCGTTTTCCGACACTGACCGCGCTATTGCTACCTCTATCGTTGATGCCGTTGATGATACCGGTTATCTCACCGTCCCACTGGAAGATATTCTCGAAAGCATGGGCGATGAAGAGATCGACATCGATGAAGTTGAAGCGGTCCTTAAGCGGATCCAACGGTTTGATCCGGTCGGTGTGGCGGCGAAAGATCTGCGTGACTGCCTGCTGATCCAACTCTCCCAATTCGATAAGACCACGCCGTGGCTGGAAGAGGCCAGGCTGATCATTAGCGATTATCTCGATCTGTTAGCCAATCACGACTTCCGCACTTTAATGCGCGTCACGCGTCTGAAAGAAGATGTGCTGAAAGAAGCCGTCAATCTGATCCAGTCGCTCGATCCACGCCCCGGTCAGTCGATCCAGACCGGTGAGCCGGAATATGTCATTCCAGATGTGTTGGTGCGTAAGCATAACGGCCACTGGACGGTGGAACTCAACAGCGACAGCATTCCGCGTCTGCAAATCAACCAGCACTACGCCTCGATGTGCAATAACACACGTAACGATGGCGACAGCCAGTTTATCCGCAGCAATCTGCAGGATGCCAAATGGTTGATTAAGAGTCTGGAAAGCCGTAACGATACGCTACTGCGCGTGAGTCGCTGTATTGTTGAACAGCAGCAAGCCTTCTTTGAGCAAGGCGAAGAATATATGAAACCGATGGTACTGGCCGACATCGCCCAGGCCGTCGAAATGCATGAATCGACGATATCTCGCGTGACCACGCAAAAGTACCTGCATAGTCCACGAGGCATTTTTGAACTGAAGTATTTTTTCTCCAGTCACGTCAATACCGAGGGCGGCGGCGAAGCCTCGTCCACGGCGATTCGTGCGCTGGTGAAGAAATTAATCGCGGCGGAAAACCCAGCGAAACCGTTGAGCGACAGCAAGTTAACCTCTTTGCTGTCGGAACAAGGTATCATGGTGGCACGCCGCACTGTTGCGAAATACCGAGAGTCTTTATCCATTCCGCCGTCAAACCAGCGTAAACAGCTCGTTTGACCCAACCGATAAGGAAGACACTATGCAGCTCAACATTACCGGAAATAACGTCGAGATCACCGAGGCCCTGCGCGAATTTGTCACATCAAAATTTGCCAAACTTGAGCAATATTTTGACCGAATCAACCAGGTCTATGTTGTTCTGAAAGTGGAGAAAGTCACCCATACCTCAGATGCAACACTGCATGTAAACGGTGGCGAAATTCATGCCAGCGCGGAAGGTCAGGACATGTATGCTGCCATTGATGGCTTAATTGATAAGCTGGCACGCCAGTTGACCAAGCATAAAGATAAATTGAAACAACACTAATTGTCCGGGCAATTAGCAAGTGCATGGCGGCCTGTTGTGCGACACAACGGGCCATTTGTACAGTTAATGCTCCGAACCTGTCCCACGATTTGAGTGGTCAGGTTCTTAGGTGAAATTATGACAAATAATGATACAACTCTACAGCTTAGCAGTGTTCTTAACAGGGAATGTACGCGAAGCCGCGTCCACTGTCAGAGCAAAAAACGTGCACTGGAAATTATCAGCGAACTGGCTGCGAAACAACTCAGCCTGCCGCCTCAGGTGGTTTTTGAAGCTATTCTGACGCGGGAAAAAATGGGCAGTACCGGTATCGGTAATGGCATTGCCATTCCGCATGGCAAACTGGAAGAAGATACTCTGCGTGCCGTTGGTGTTTTCGTTCAGCTCGAAACGCCTATAGCTTTCGATGCCATCGACAACCAACCGGTGGATTTACTTTTTGCCCTGCTGGTGCCGGCTGACCAAACTAAAACGCACCTGCATACTCTTTCGCTGGTGGCGAAACGTCTGGCGGACAAAACCATCTGCCGCCGTTTACGTGCAGCCCAGAGTGATGAAGAGCTGTATCAAATCATTACGGATACCGAAGGTACTCCGGATGAAGCGTAGTTATTCTGTAATGTCTCTTTTAGACGTTGTGAGGAGAAACAGTACATGGTACTGATGATCGTCAGCGGACGTTCAGGCTCAGGTAAATCTGTCGCCCTGCGTGCGCTGGAAGATATGGGTTTTTACTGCGTGGATAACCTTCCCGTAGTGCTGTTACCCGATCTGGCTCGCACGCTCGCCGATCGCGAGATTTCTGCCGCCGTCAGCATTGATGTTCGTAATATGCCGGAGTCACCAGAAATATTCGAACAGGCGATGAGTAACCTGCCTGATGCTTTCTCACCGCAACTGCTGTTCCTGGATGCTGATCGTAACACCCTGATTCGTCGTTACAGCGATACGCGCCGTCTGCATCCGCTCTCCAGCAAGAACCTGTCGCTGGAAAGTGCTATCGACAAAGAAAGCGATCTGCTGGAGCCACTGCGTTCGCGGGCAGATTTGATTGTCGATACCTCAGAAATGTCCGTTCACGAGTTAGCAGAAATGTTGCGTACCCGTTTGCTGGGTAAACGCGAGCGTGAACTGACGATGGTCTTTGAGTCCTTCGGCTTCAAACACGGTATCCCTATCGATGCCGATTACGTCTTTGATGTGCGCTTCTTGCCGAACCCGCACTGGGATCCGAAACTGCGTCCAATGACAGGTCTTGATAAACCTGTCGCCGCGTTCCTCGACCGCCACACAGAAGTACACAATTTTATCTACCAGACGCGAAGCTACCTTGAACTATGGTTACCTATGCTGGAAACCAACAACCGTAGCTACCTGACGGTCGCCATTGGTTGTACCGGCGGGAAGCACCGTTCGGTGTATATTGCAGAACAGCTGGCAGACTACTTCCGCTCGCGCGGTAAAAACGTCCAGTCACGCCATCGTACGCTGGAAAAACGTAAACCATGACCGTCAAGCAAACTGTTGAAATCACAAACAAGCTGGGCATGCATGCCCGGCCTGCCATGAAACTCTTTGAATTAATGCAGGGTTTTGACGCTGAAGTGCTGTTACGTAATGACGAAGGCACCGAGGCTGAAGCGAACAGCGTTATTGCGCTGCTGATGCTGGACTCAGCCAAAGGACGGCAGATTGAAGTCGAAGCGACCGGTCCACAGGAAGTGGAAGCACTGGCCGCCGTTATCGCCCTCTTTAACTCTGGTTTCGATGAAGATTAATCTTCATAACCCTGACGCTTAATTCCCCCCAGATATACACCTTCAGCCCGTAGGGGTGAAAAAAGTACAAGCGGAAAATGTCCTCATTTTTCGCGACTTGTACATTTTGTGCTCTTTTCTGTACGAACAAAACCTTAAGAAAACCTTAAAAAGTCCTGTTTAGGTTTTGTTTAAGTTAAGTCCTCATACTGGAGATTGTCAGAAAATATTTCCAGGAGATGGCATGATTCGCTTATCTGAACAAAGTCCCCTGGGCACCGGAAGACATCGGAAATGTTACGCGCATCCGGAAGATGCCCAACGCTGTATCAAGATTGTCTACCACCGTGGCGACGGTGGTGATAAAGAGATCCGCCGTGAGTTAAAGTACTATGCGCACCTTGGTCGTCGTTTGAAAGACTGGAGCGGTATTCCACGCTATCACGGTACGGTTGAGACGGATTGTGGAACCGGTTATGTCTACGATGTCATTGCCGATTTTGATGGCAAGCCGTCTATTACATTGACCGAATTTGCTGGACAATGCCGTTACGAAGAAGATGTTGCTCAGTTGCGTCAGTTACTGAAGCAGCTGAAGCGTTATTTGCAGGATAACCGCATCGTGACGATGTCGCTGAAGCCGCAGAATATTCTTTGCCACCGCATCAGCGAGTCAGAAATCATTCCCGTCGTCTGTGACAACATTGGTGAAAGCACGTGGATTCCGCTGGCGACCTGGTCGAAGTGGTGTTGTCTACGTAAGCAAGAGCGTTTGTGGCAACGTTTTATCGCTCAACCCGCGTTATCGGTCGCCCTGAAGAAAGGCGCACAACTCAGTGAGAACAAGAAACTCACCCTCACCTCGCGCGAAGCTTAATCCAGCTGGTGTTGTCGCATAAACGACTCACCGCCCAACTGATGTATCTGCCGTAAAATCCACGCCTGACGGCTACGCACGTAGCCTGACGGTGCGGAATCTTTAAAGCGTAGTGGGTTCGGAAGTACCGCTGCCAGTAAGGCAGCCTCCGACTGAGTGAGTTTGCTCGCGGGTTTGTGGAAATAGCGTTGCGCTGCGGCTTCAACACCAAACACACCATCGCCAAATTCGGCGATATTCAGGTAAACCGTCAGGATACGCTTTTTGCTCCAGACCGTTTCTATCCCCAATGTCAGACCTGCTTCCAGCCCTTTACGTATCCAGCTACGCCCATCCCATAAAAAGAGATTTTTGGCTGTCTGCTGAGAAATCGTTGATGCGCCGCGAATACGATTTTCATTGCGCTCGTTGTGCGCCAGGGCTTTCTCAATGGAAGCGACATCAAAGCCCCAGTGCTCAGGGAATTTCTGATCTTCTGCGGCAATCACTGCCAGCCCCATCCACGGCGAGATTTGATCCATACTGACCCAGTCAGAATGCGCCACGTAACGAAAATTGCCATGCAGCCAGGCACTGACCTGTCGCTCGACCATCACCGCTGAGAACGGGACAGGCGCTATGCTAAACAACGCGATGCCCCCGCCCCATAAAACGGCGAGGACAACCACTAACCGCAGAAGAAAACGACGAACGAAACCGAACGCCGTTAAGCGGCTTTTACTCATTCAGCCAGAACCAGCACGCGGGAAACCAGCTTATCAATGCCGTTCGCCGCTTCCGCAATGTTCTGTGCCAACATATAAGCCGGTGTAGTGACAATCTTATTGTCTTCATCAACCACGATATCATCGACCGGACACGGTACATGCTCTGCGCCCATCTCTTCCAGCACTTCTGCGGTATCGATATCAGTACCGATGGTCAAACGCAGTGGGAAATCGAAAATTTTCGGCAGCATCGCCGGGGCAATACACATAAAACCAAGCGGTTTACCGGCCTGATGCATCGCTTGCGCCAGCGCCTTTAATTCACGCTCAACAGTGCATTCACTGCCAAGGCTGGCAAAATTGCTTAAATTCTTCGCCGCACCAAAGCCACCAGGCACAATCAACGCATCCAGTTCGGCAGCATCGGCCTGAGCCAGAGGACGGATCTCACCACGCGCAATACGCGCGGCTTCAATCAGCACATTGCGCGATTCCGTCATCGCCTCGCCGGTTAAATGGTTGATAACGTCAACCTGCTGCTTATCCGGTGCAAAGCAGACCGCCTGCGCGCCGCTACGCGATATCGCCAGTAACGTCAACACAGCTTCATGAATTTCGGAACCGTCATAAACGCCGCACCCGCTCAGAACTACGCCAATTTTCTTCATTGTGATCATCCTTTCGCAACTGACTGAAACACATTAATCTTTTTAATAAAAATGCTACGCATCACACATTTAACTGATTCATGTAACAAATCATTTAAGATTTGCTATCTTAACTGCGTGCGGCCTGAAAAACAGTGCTGTGCCCTTGTAACTCATCATAATAATTTACGGCGCAGCCAAGATTTCCCTGGTGTTGGCGCAGTATTCGCGCACCCCGGTCTAGCCGGGGTCATTTTTTAGTGGCTTTTGCCACCCACGCTTTCAGCACGTCTACGTCATGACGCCACTCTTCTTTCATCTCTTCAATCCATTCACCTACGTTATCTTCCCACGCAGGAAGGTCGGGAGACTGAATTTGCTGACCCAACTGTTGTAGATGGCGTAACCCCACTGAACCCGCCGCGCCTTTAATTTTATGCCCTTCCTCGACGATGCCTTTTTTATCCTGCGCCGTCAGATTCGATTCCAGCACGCTGACATAGCCCGGCATCATCTTCTCAAACACCGCTAACCCGTCGGTAATCAACTTCGGCCCTACAAGTTCGAGATACTGTTCCAGCATGGGAATATCGAGTAATGCTTCAGATTTGCTGTTCTCTTCTGTCGTCACCGTGCTCTCCTCATCATCCGGGGTATCCCAGAATTTCTTGATCATCGCGGTTAGCGCCGGTACGGAAAGCGGCTTACTCAGCACATCATCCATTCCAGCATTGAGGTACTCCTGTTTATCTTTCAGCACATTGGCAGTTAAAGCCACCAGCGGCGGTAAATCTTCGCGCGGATAACGCTTCGTCAGTTCACGAGAGATATCCAACCCGGTCATATCTGGCAACTGAATATCCAGCAATACCAGGTCGTATTCGCCCGGCTTAAACATCTCCAGCGCCGCCTTGCCGGTCATTGCTACATCAACGCTGTTACCTAATTTTTCCAGTACAGAACGCGCGACAATAACGTTCAGTTCAATGTCTTCCACCAGCAGCACATTTAGTGCCGGTAAAGGCATATCGTCTTCATCAAACGCATCATCGACCTCTTCTGCCACCGACGGTGCGTGGATCGTCAACCTAAAGGTTGAACCTTTGCCCTGTTCGCTGGTAACAGTAATATCGCCGCCCATATTTTTCGCCAGCCGACGAGAAACGGCCAGACCAATGCCGGTGCCGGTGGCAGGTTTACCGCCGTGACTGTCTTTCACCTGGTAATACATAGCAAAAATTTTATCCAGCTCATCCTGCGGAATGCCGATGCCTGAGTCTTCCACTTCAAAATGCAGCATGTCGCCTTCATCGTAGCGCACGCGCACGGTAACCTGACCTTGCTGGGTAAATTTGACGGCGTTACTGATGAGATTCCACAGGATCTGCCGTAAACGCGTACCGTCGGTAATGACCTGATGCGGTAATGGTAGCGTCGGTTCCAGATTAAAGCGCAGCCCTTTTTGTTGCGCCTGCAATGCGGAAAGATTTTCCAGATCGGCAAGGAAGCTGGTGAAATCAACCGGCTGATTATCAAGCTGAACCTTGCGGCGCTCCATCTTATCCATGTCGATAATATCGTTAAAAATATTCCCCAAAGTGACTGCGGAAACATGGATGGTTTTGAGATATTTTTCCTGCTCAGCAGTGAGTTCCGTATCCAGCAGAATGCGGCTTAAACCAACGATACCGTTCAGAGGTGTACGCAATTCGTGACTGATGGTGGAAATAAACGTCGTTTTATCGCGGCTGGCGCGTTCGAGCGCATCCTGATACCGCTTACGCTCGGTAATGTCGCGACCAAAGCCCATCAAACCATGCCGTTTACCCACACGGTCGTAGTACGGCACTTTACGGATTTCAAAGCAGGCTTTGCGTCCGTCCGGATAATCCAGCCACTGTTCATAAGTCAGTGACACATTATGACGAAACACTTTCTCATCGGTTTCAATAACTTTCGCGGCGGCTTCCGGCGAGTAAACATCAGCAGGTTTCAGGTGAACCAGTTGTTTTTCGCTCTTCCCGGTTAGCAATTCCATTGCACGGTTACAGCCGGAAAACTCTTTATCTTCGTTACGGTAAAAAACCAGATCTGGAGAGGCGTCAAGGAAGGAACGTAAAAAAGAGGATTGCTGTTCGAGCTGAATTTGTGTCTCTTCACGCTCTTTGATTTCAATTTTCAGCTGACCGAAGGTTTCCTGCAATTCAGCTTCAGCTTTTTCACGAACGGCGATTTCCTGATTAAGCTGGGTAATATTGTCTTTTAACTGAACGTTGAGGCTCAGATCGCGCTCGCGCATCTCCTCCAGTTTTTGCACCAGCCGTGACAGACGTTGTCGTGACTCCTCCAGTTGCTCGACGACCACCGAAAGAAAGTAGACCGCCCACGGCGTAATCAGCAGACCAAAGAAGATAGAACGAATAACATCAATACTTTCGACCTGACCATGCAGCACCATGGTCACCGCCATTTGCACCACAATGGCGAGAACGACAAGAGCCAGCGCCAGCAACATTGAGAAGCGCACCAGACCTAACTTCATCATCAGGTCAACATAATACTGCGCCAGCAGACGAATTTGCTTCATTAGGGAATTCCTTCACGACAACCTGCCCCAATAATACCCAATTCTGACAGTTACGTTATAAATTGTGTGAGAAATGCGGAATTCCCCTCAATGGCCTACGCCGTTGGAGGTAGCCACGGACGTCCCAGCGCCGATCCCTGTACGCCATGTTCATTCAGATAGCGATCCAGCTCGACCATACCCGTCCAGCGATTTTCACACCACAGCGGAGCAAGTAACGTCGGGCGACGGGCGCTGGCGGAAATGCGGTGGTAGATAACTTCCGGTGGCGTATGGCGAATCATCTCTCCCGCCGTCAGCGTGTAATCGTCCAGTTCAATACCGTTCAAACGTCCCGCTTCCCAGGCTTTCGCCATAATGCTGCCTTTCACGATATGCAGGGGATGAAGCTTGATGCCGTCCACGCCGGTTTCAACCACTCTCTCCAGTGTTTGCAAACATTCCGCTTGCCCTTCGCCAGGCAGGCCGACAATTAAGTGAGAACACACCTTAAGCCCACGCTGACGCGCCAGCTGGGTCGTGCGCTGATAGCAGGCAAAATCATGTCCGCGATTGATGCGATGCAGCGTTTTGTCGTGCGCGGTTTGCAGCCCCAGCTCCAGCCACACTTCGTAGCCCTGGTCTTTATATTCACAAAGCAGATCCAACACCGCATCCGGCACGCAGTCCGGGCGCGTACCAACACACAAACCGACAATATTGGCCTGGCTCACCGCCTGTTGATACATGGAACGCAGCACCTGAACTTCCGCAAAGGTGCTGGTATAAGCCTGAAAGTAGGCCAGATAGCGTTTCGCACGGTTAACCAGATTCGCCTGATGCGCCAGCTGTTCAGCAATGGAGCGGTGTTGCTGCGCTTCGTCGGCAAACGAAGCAACATTACAGAATGTGCATCCGCCGCGTCCGATGGTTCCGTCACGATTCGGGCAGCTAAAACCGCCATGCAGCGTCAGTTTATGCACCTTTTGCCCGTAACGACGGGTAAGATCCCCACCAAACATATTGACTAATTTCTGTAACTGCATAATCTGATAGACCGCGCCTTGAAAAGAGGCCAAAGCCTGCCATTTTTAGCTCAATTCGGCGATGACCTGGATCAATCGTCCCGACCTGCTTATACCAACTGCATAATAAATCACAATTACTGAAATTTAATGCAATAGCACATAAATTACTTTTGCTTATCTTGCGTCGGATTTTTTTATCCGCTAATGGATTTTAAACAAAAACAGTAGCATGAAATGCCTTTTCCTCTTAAGACAGTATAAAACACTGCTTCAAACGTCAATTCAAGGCAGGATAAGGGTTAACTCGCCGCTAAAGTAGTCAGGCACTCAACGTTTTCCTTTTTCTCTTTCCATTAATTAAGAATAACAAATTTAGTTTAAATTCAATAAATTAACAAAGAATTTTGCGCTAAAGCACATTTCCAGAGCAATAAGCTTGCCATTTGACCTGTATCAGCTTTCCCGATAAGTTGGAAATCCGCTGGAAGCTTTCTGGATGAGCAGCCTGCTCATCATATTTATGCAGTAATTGAGTTCCCCTCTTCACCGTATTAACTGATGCGAAAAGGACAAAAAAGGGGGCGAATGCGAGGTAAGCGTATGAAACGCAAACCCCGTCGCCATGCTCTTTCTGTGCCCGTGCGCAGCGGTTCGGTAGTGGGGTTCCCGCAGAGCCTGGGGGAGGTTCACGATATGTTGTACGATAAATCCCTTGAGAGGGATAACTGTGGTTTCGGCCTGATCGCCCACATAGAAGGCGAACCTAGCCACAAGGTAGTGCGTACTGCAATACACGCACTGGCTCGTATGCAGCACCGTGGCGCGATTCTCGCTGATGGTAAAACTGGTGACGGTTGCGGCCTGCTGTTACAAAAACCGGATCGCTTTTTTCGCATCGTTGCGCAGGAACGCGGCTGGCGTTTAGCGAAAAACTACGCCGTCGGGATGATCTTCCTGAATAAAGATCCTGAACTCGCCGCCGCCGCACGCCGCGTCGTTGAAGAAGAGCTACAACGCGAAACCTTGTCGATTGTCGGCTGGCGTGATGTCCCTACCAACGAAGGTGTACTGGGTGAAATCGCCCTCTCCTCGCTGCCGCGCATTGAGCAAATTTTTGTGAACGCCCCGGCAGGCTGGCGTCCGCGCGATATGGAGCGCCGTCTGTTTATCGCCCGTCGCCGCATCGAAAAACGTCTCGAAGCCGATAAAGACTTCTACGTCTGTAGCCTGTCGAATCTGGTCAACATCTATAAAGGTCTGTGTATGCCGGCGGATTTGCCGCGCTTTTACCTGGATCTTGCGGATCTGCGTCTGGAATCTGCTATCTGCCTGTTCCATCAACGCTTCTCCACCAACACCGTGCCACGCTGGCCGCTGGCGCAGCCGTTCCGCTATCTGGCGCACAACGGCGAAATCAACACTATCACCGGTAACCGTCAGTGGGCGCGCGCCCGTACTTATAAATTCCAGACGCCGCTGATCCCGGATTTGCACGACGCCGCGCCGTTCGTCAACGAAACCGGCTCTGACTCCAGTTCGATGGATAACATGCTGGAACTGCTGCTGGCAGGCGGGATGGATATCATCCGCGCCATGCGTCTGTTAGTTCCACCCGCCTGGCAGAACAACCCGGATATGGATCCGGAACTGCGCGCGTTCTTCGATTTTAACTCCATGCATATGGAGCCGTGGGATGGCCCGGCGGGCATCGTGATGTCAGACGGTCGCTTCGCTGCTTGTAACCTCGACCGTAACGGTCTGCGTCCAGCGCGCTACGTCATCACCAAAGATAAGCTCATCACCTGCGCCTCTGAAGTCGGCATCTGGGATTATCAGCCTGACGAAGTGGTCGAAAAAGGCCGCGTGGGGCCGGGCGAACTGATGGTGATCGACACCCGCAGTGGGCGTATTCTGCACTCGGCAGAAACCGATGATGACCTGAAAAGCCGCCATCCGTATAAAGAGTGGATGGAGAAAAACGTTCGCCGCCTGGTGCCGTTTGAAGACTTGCCCGATGAAGAAGTGGGTAGCCGTGAACTGGACGACGACACGCTTGCCAGCTACCAGAAACAGTTTAACTACAGCGCGGAAGAACTGGACTCTGTGATCCGTGTGCTGGGCGAAAACGGTCAGGAAGCGGTCGGTTCGATGGGCGACGACACCCCATTCGCCGTGCTCTCCAGCCAGCCGCGCATTATTTACGACTACTTCCGCCAGCAGTTTGCCCAGGTGACTAACCCGCCAATCGACCCGCTGCGTGAAGCGCATGTTATGTCGCTCGCTACCAGCATCGGGCGCGAAATGAACGTCTTCTGTGAAGCCGAAGGCCAGGCACACCGTTTAAGCTTTAAATCGCCGATTCTGCTCTACTCCGATTTCAAACAGCTCACGACGATGAAAGAAGAGCACTACCGCGCAGATACCCTGGATATCACCTTTGACGCAACCAAAAACACGCTCGAAGCGACGGTCAAAGAGCTGTGCGATAAAGCCGAAAAAATGGTGCGTAGCGGCACCGTGCTGCTGGTGCTTTCCGACCGGAATATCGCTAAAGATCGCCTGCCGGTTCCAGCCCCGATGGCGGTTGGCGCGATCCAGACCCGTCTGGTCGATCAAAGCCTGCGTTGCGACGCCAACATCATCGTCGAAACCGCCAGCGCCCGCGATCCACACCACTTCGCCGTGTTGCTGGGCTTCGGCGCGACGGCTATTTATCCGTACCTTGCCTATGAAACACTGGGTCGCCTGGTTGACACCCACGCGATTGCCAAAAATTATCGTACTGTGATGCTCAACTACCGTAACGGCATCAACAAAGGCTTGTACAAAATCATGTCCAAGATGGGCATCTCCACCATCGCCTCTTACCGCTGCTCGAAACTGTTTGAGGCGGTCGGTCTGCACGATGATGTTGTGAGCCTGTGCTTCCAGGGCGCGGTCAGCCGCATTGGCGGGGCAGGCTTCGAAGACTTCCAGCAGGATCTGCTGAATCTGTCAAAACGAGCCTGGCTGGCGCGTAAGCCCATCAGCCAGGGCGGCCTGCTGAAATATGTGCATGGCGGCGAATACCACGCCTACAATCCAGACGTCGTGCGCACGCTGCAGCAGGCGGTACAGAGCGGCGAGTACAGCGACTATCAGGAATACGCGAAGCTGGTTAACGAGCGCCCGGCAACAACGCTGCGCGATCTGCTGGCAATTACGCCGGGTGAAAACGCGGTCAACATTGCTGATGTTGAACCGGCAAGCGAACTGTTTAAACGCTTCGATACCGCTGCGATGTCTATCGGCGCGTTAAGCCCGGAAGCCCACGAGGCACTGGCGGAAGCGATGAACAGCATCGGCGGCAACTCCAACTCCGGTGAAGGGGGTGAAGATCCGGCGCGCTACGGCACCAACAAAGTCTCGCGCATTAAACAGGTCGCTTCCGGTCGCTTCGGCGTCACTCCGGCGTATCTGGTCAATGCCGACGTGATTCAGATTAAAGTCGCTCAGGGCGCGAAGCCGGGCGAAGGCGGTCAGTTGCCGGGCGATAAAGTCACTCCTTACATCGCCAAACTGCGCTATTCCGTACCCGGCGTAACGTTGATCTCCCCGCCACCGCACCACGATATCTACTCTATCGAGGACTTAGCGCAGCTTATTTTCGACCTGAAACAGGTTAACCCGAAAGCGATGATCTCCGTGAAGCTGGTGTCTGAGCCGGGCGTTGGCACTATCGCCACCGGCGTGGCGAAAGCCTATGCGGACTTGATCACCATCGCAGGCTATGACGGCGGCACTGGAGCAAGTCCACTTTCGTCGGTGAAATACGCAGGCTGCCCGTGGGAGCTGGGGCTTGTTGAAACCCAACAGGCGCTGGTTGCCAACGGCTTGCGTCATAAGATCCGTTTGCAGGTTGATGGCGGTCTGAAAACCGGCGTCGATATCATCAAAGCAGCCATCCTCGGCGCGGAAAGTTTCGGTTTCGGCACTGGCCCAATGGTGGCGCTCGGCTGTAAATATCTGCGTATTTGCCATCTGAACAACTGCGCCACCGGCGTGGCAACTCAGGACGAAAAACTGCGTAAAAATCACTACCACGGCCTGCCGTTCAAGGTGACGAATTACTTTGAATTTATCGCCCGTGAAACCCGCGAGCTGATGGCACAGCTGGGCGTGACGCGTCTGGTGGATCTGATTGGTCGCACCGACCTGCTGAAAGAGCTGGACGGTTTCACCGCTAAACAGCAAAAACTGGCGCTATCGAAGCTGCTGGAGACTGCCGAGCCGCATCCTGGCAAGGCGCTCTACTGCACCGAAAACAACCCGCCGTTCGATAACGGTCTGCTGAACGCGCAGTTGCTGCAACAGGCGAAACCGTTTGTCGATGAGCGTCAGAGTAAAACCTTCTGGTTCGATATTCGTAACACCGACCGTTCCGTGGGCGCATCGCTTTCAGGTTATATCGCCCAGACGCACGGCGATCAGGGGCTGGCTGCCGATCCGATTAAAGCGTACTTCAACGGCACCGCAGGCCAGAGTTTCGGCGTGTGGAACGCGGGCGGCGTGGAGCTGTATCTGACGGGCGATGCCAACGACTATGTCGGTAAAGGCATGGCGGGCGGCTTAATCGCCATTCGTCCTCCGGTTGGCTCGGCCTTCCGCAGCCACGAGGCGAGCATTATCGGCAACACTTGCCTGTATGGCGCGACCGGCGGTCGTCTGTATGCCGCTGGCCGCGCGGGTGAACGTTTTGGCGTGCGTAACTCCGGTGCGATTACCGTGGTAGAAGGCATTGGCGACAACGGCTGTGAATACATGACGGGTGGTATCGTCTGTATTCTGGGTAAAACCGGTGTTAACTTCGGTGCGGGCATGACCGGCGGCTTCGCTTACGTTCTCGACGAAAGTGGTGATTTCCGCAAACGCGTTAACCCGGAACTGGTCGAGGTCTTAAACGTTGACTCTCTGGCGATCCATGAAGAGCATCTGCGTGGTCTTATCACTGAGCATGTGCAGCATACCGGTTCTCAGCGTGGCGAAGAGATTCTGGCGAACTGGTCAATCTTCGCCACTAAATTTGCGCTGGTTAAACCGAAGTCCAGTGATGTAAAAGCACTGCTGGGGCACCGTAGTCGTAGCGCAGCAGAGTTGCGCGTGCAGGCGCAGTAAGGGGTAGCAACAATGAGTCAGAATGTTTATCAATTTATCGACCTGCAGCGCGTTGATCCGCCAAAGAAACCGCTGAAGATCCGCAAAATTGAGTTTGTTGAAATTTACGAGCCGTTTTCCGAAGGCCAGGCCAAAGCGCAGGCTGACCGCTGCCTGTCGTGCGGCAACCCATACTGCGAGTGGAAATGCCCGGTACACAACTACATCCCGAACTGGCTGAAGCTCGCCAACGAGGGACGTATTTTTGAAGCGGCAGAACTGTCGCATCAAACCAATACCCTGCCGGAAGTGTGTGGACGCGTTTGCCCGCAGGATCGTCTGTGCGAAGGTTCCTGTACCCTGAACGATGAGTTTGGCGCAGTGACCATCGGCAATATTGAGCGTTATATCAATGATAAAGCGTTCGAAATGGGCTGGCGTCCGGATATGTCCGGCGTGAAGCAGACGGGTAAAAAAGTGGCGATTATCGGCGCAGGCCCGGCAGGTCTGGCGTGTGCGGATGTGCTGACACGCAACGGTGTCAAAGCTGTCGTCTTCGACCGTCACCCGGAAATCGGCGGCTTGCTGACCTTCGGTATTCCGGCTTTCAAGCTGGAAAAAGAGGTAATGACGCGCCGCCGTGAAATCTTCACCGGCATGGGTATTGAATTCAAACTCAATACCGAAGTGGGCCGCGACGTACAGCTGGACGATCTGCTGAGTGATTACGATGCCGTGTTCCTTGGCGTCGGGACTTATCAGTCCATGCGCGGCGGATTAGAAAACGAAGATGCCGATGGCGTGTACGCGGCGCTGCCGTTCCTCATCGCCAACACCAAACAGTTGATGGGCTTTGGCGAAACCCGCGATGAACCGTTCGTCAGCATGGAAGGTAAACGCGTGGTGGTACTTGGCGGTGGCGATACCGCGATGGACTGCGTGCGGACTTCCGTGCGCCAGGGTGCTAAGCACGTTACCTGTGCCTATCGTCGTGATGAAGAGAACATGCCGGGTTCCCGCCGCGAAGTGAAAAACGCGCGGGAAGAAGGCGTAGAGTTCAAATTCAACGTCCAGCCGCTGGGTATTGAAGTAAATGGCAACGGTAAAGTCAGCGGCGTGAAAATGGTGCGCACCGAAATGGGCGAACCGGACGCTAAAGGCCGTCGCCGCGCGGAGATCGTGGCAGGTTCCGAACATATCGTTCCGGCAGATGCGGTGATCATGGCGTTTGGTTTCCGCCCGCACAGCATGGAATGGCTGGCAGAACACAGCGTTGAGCTGGATTCACAGGGTCGCATTATCGCTCCGGAAGGTAACGAAAACGCTTTCCAAACCAGCAATCCGAAAATCTTTGCCGGTGGTGACATCGTGCGTGGTTCGGATCTGGTGGTGACCGCCATTGCCGAAGGTCGTAAGGCGGCAGACGGCATTATGAACTGGCTGGAAGTTTAAGCGAGGTAACAATAAATTCGCCAGACAGTGTCTGGCGAATTTATAAAACGAGTTATCCAACTAAATTTTAAGCCATTAACTCGGCCTTAACCTTCACTACCACCTTTTTAATCTCACCAGGTTCGCCGACAACGCATCCCGGTTTATGCGGTTCTCCTGGCATAAACACGGCGAACATTCCCGGTTTCAGGATGATGGCTTGCTCGTTCTCAATGGCGCTGCAAAGCTGGTAATCATCTTCATGGTGGAACTCTTCACACTGGCGCGCAGTACCTGCCATACCAAACAGAATCCGCTCCTCGCCGTTTAATAACAGCTGGATGTCAATGTACTGCTGGTGCAATTCGGCTTTTTTCTCAACGGGCGATTGAGTGTTAAACGTCATGACATTCATAAAGATATTGTCGCCCTGCAATTCGTAACGACCCGGCGCTTTTTCCTGCGGCCTGGCAGCTAATGCCAGCGTTAACGCGTCCAGTAGTGCTGGATGTAAACCGGCAGATGGTAACGACTGTACTTCACCCATCATCATAATTTTTCTCCCTGAGCCAACAACGCAGCCCCAAGTAAACCTGCATCATGGCGGTAGTGCGCCGCCAGTAACTCAACATGAAATGCCGCTGGCTCCTTAGCCAGATTCGTTTCCACCAGCGCCAGATACCCTTCCGCCAGCCCAACACTGCCGCCGAGCACCACACACTGGCAATCAGTCGTGGCTTTAACATCGGCAATCAGTCTTGCCAGCGCATGTGCGGAGCGATGAATCAGTTGCTGCGCCTGCTCGTCACCCTGCCCGGCGCGCGTGAAAATGGTTTTCGCATCCGCGCCAGCCAGCTCACCCTGCGCTGCCGCTGCAATGCCGCGACCAGAAGCAATCGCTTCCACGCAACCTGTGCGTCCACAGCCACAGACTGGCCCCTGCGGATCGGCAAGCGTATGTCCGATGTGCCCCGCCAGACCACCTGGGCCGGTAAGCAGTTTGCCGCCGCTCACTACACCGCCGCCAACACCAGTGGAAACGGTGATAAACACCATATCGGTTATATCGCCTTCCAGCGCCTGATACTCCGCCCACGCTGCGGCCTGCGCATCGTTAATGGCAATGGTCGGCAAATCGGTAAGTTGTTCCAAAGTTTTGACTAACGGAAAATGTAGCAATCCACCGAGATTATGCGGATTCAGCGCCAGCAAGCTGCCATCGCGGATGATCCCGGTTGAAGCGATGGCAACCTGCTGCGCATGAGCTTGCAACGGGGAGACTAACGCGGCCAAGGCTTCACGCAAGGCTTCTGGTGTCTGGCTGGCAGGCGTAGGAAGTTCTCGGCGATCGCGGATCTGCCCATCAGCGCCAATCAGCGCGGCGGCAAGTTTAGTACCGCCGATATCAATCGCCAGTGTGGTCATAGCACCGCCTTTTTCATCGCTGTGTTGTACCACTGACAAATGTGTTCAAGACGCGTAATGGCAGAACCCACCGTTACCGCCCATGCGCCGTGGCGCATCGCATCCGCCGCCTGCGCTGGCGAGTTGTAACGTCCTTCGGCAATTACCCGACATCCGGCGTCGCTCAACGTTTTCACCAGCGCCAGATCCGGCTCTTCTGGCGTTACAGGCGTGGTATAGCCAGAAAGCGTAGTGCCAATAATTTCGGCTCCCAGCTTTTGGCATGCCAGGCCGTCTTCCGGCGTTGAGCAGTCGGTCATCGCCAGTAAACCGTGATGGTGAATACGTGCCAGCAGCGTTTCAACAGGCACCGGACGCGGTCGGTCGGTGCCGTCAATCGCGATAATGTCCGCGCCCGCCTGCGCCAGTGCATCAACATCTTCAATATAAGCTGTGATACGTACCGGAGAATCCTCCAGATCGCGTTTCACAATCCCGATAATCGGCACGCTCACCACCGCACGCGTGGCTTTCAGGTTTGCCACACCTTCTATGCGAATAGCAACCGCACCTGCCTGCTCTGCCGCTAATGCCATGGCAGCAACGATTTCGGGTTTATCGAGCGGGCTGTCCGGAACCGGCTGGCAGGAGACAATCAGTCCACCGTTAGCGGCGATTTTTTGATCCAGTTGTGCAAGTAACGACATACATCTTCCCTTAGCGAAAGACCCGGTACAGAGACCGGGCTACAGAATTAACTTTTGGTTTTGACTAAATCGTTTTTGGCGCTGCCAAACGGTACGGCACCGCTAAATGGTTTGCCGTCGATAGCGTCATGAGTCCGCAACGCTTCCGGGCGCAGCCAACGCTGAACGCGGGATGGCATATCCAGACCAATCAGCAAGATCACCACGAACGTCAGACTGAACGAGAGCGATCCCAGCGCAGTGCCCAGATCCAGACGTTGAGCGATCAACGCGCCGAGGATTGGAGCCAGTGCGCCGCCAAGTGCGCCGACGTTGTAGGTAAAGCCCAGCCCCGCTGCACGCTGGTCGGTATCGAAATAACCGCCGATCAGTTTCGGTAAGATCCCGGAGATGCCCTGACCAAGCATTTGCTGGAAGAACAGTAACAGACCGAGTACCCAGACGTTTGCGCCGCCAATCGCAAACACCGGAATAATCAGCAATTGTGAAGCTAACAGGCTACAAACGTAGGCTTTGCGCGTTCCCAGCCAGTCACCGAGGAAGCCACCGACGCAGCAACCCACCGCCGCACCAAAACCACTAAAGAACAACACATTGGCGACCGTATGTGGGTTATAAGCCAGCTCAGTTTTCAGATACGTCGGCAGCAGCGCCTGAATCGGCCATGAGTAGAGGAAAGCAAACAACACAACCACCATCAGCATCACACCGGTTGGCCAGCGTTTGCCCGTACTCTGTACCATAAAGCTGATAAAAATTGCGGCGCATAACAGCCCAAGAACAGCGACGATTGCGGCATTTTGCAGGTTGCCGGCAAAGCAGAACCACAGCGCAGTAGCTGCCGCCAGTGTCATCACGATATTGGCGATGCGATGTTCACCACGGTAAAGAATATCCACCATTGTGCGTACCGGTGCTTTACCCCCGTGTTTCTCTTTCCAGTCTTCCGCTTCCGGGATATTTTTACGCAGCCAGAGAGCAAAGATGATCGGTAAGATGCCGATAAAGAACAGCGCACGCCAGCCCCAGATCGGAACCACCAGGCTGTAAACCTGAGCGGCAACGACAGCACCCACAGAGAAACCGGAAATCAGAAAACCACTGGCTTTGTTACGTAGGTGTTTTGGCCAGCTTTCAATGACATAGGTGGCGCTGGAACCGTATTCTCCTGCCATCCCCATGCCGATCACCAGACGAGCGATAAACATAGTGATGTAGCCTGGCGCAAAGCCACAAGCCAGCGTCCCGACCGAGAAGAGAACGATACTGGTGACCATTGCCAGACGACGCCCGTAACGATCCCCCATAGCCCCAAGCATCAAGCCGCCGAACCAGCGTGAGATAAAGGCTGCGGAGATCAGACTTGCCGCCTGCACCGTCGTCAGCCCAAATTCACCTTGTACTTCGGTGAGTACCAGGGCAATTAAAACGAAATCAAAACCATCAAGTAGATATCCCAACCAGGCAGCGGAAAATGCTCGCCATTGTGCGCGGTTGAGATGGCGATACCACGGGATATTCTGGGTTGTAGTACTCATTGTGAGTCTCCCGCGATGGGCGTTGCCCACACGCTTTGGTATGAAAGTTGTAGGGTACAGATGCGTTTATTTCCCCTCACCCGGTAGGGGCGAGTGAGGGGAAAAACTCACCCGCGCTCTTGCATCAACTGCTGAGCCAGCGCCTTCAGTTCTGGCAGATATTTTTCATCCACCGGACCAAACGGTTTGCGGCACAGCGGAACGGACACCACATCCATATAGTGAAGAACTGTTTTCAGGCCACGGAATACGCCTGTTTTAATCAGCAAATCAATGACTTTGTTGCACTCGGTTTGCAGTTTCTGCGCGGTTTGAATATCGCCCTCTTTCAACGCCTTAACGATGCCCTGATAACGCCAGCCCATGATGTTGTAGGTACTACCGATACCACCATCAGCGCCCGCCAGCAGGCCGGAAGCAAAGATTTCGTCGTAACCGTTGTAGAGCACCAGATCAGGATGTTCACGACGGATCTGCTCCATCTGATAGAGATCGCCAGAGGTCTGTTTCAGCGCCCCGACACCCGGCAACGTAACCAGAGTGTTGATCTGATCCAGGGTCAGTTTAACGCCGCTTAACGCCGGAATGTTGTACACCACCATCGGCAAACCATCCGCTGAATCAATGATTGCCCGATAGTGATCGCAGTGTTCTTCAAAGCTAAAAGGATAGTAGAACGGCGTAACGGCAGAGACGGCATCAAAGCCATAACGTTTAGCGGATGCCGCAAGTTGTTGGCTTTCAGCAGTGCTGACGCAACCTACGTGAGCGATTAATTTAATCTTGCCTTTCGCCTCTTCCGCGACGATTTCCAGTACCTGTTCACGCTCGGAAAGGCTCTGCACAAAGGCTTCGCCGGTTGAACCACCTACGTATAAACCGTCGATGCCCTGCTGAATATTGAACTGAACCAGGCGGCGCAGACTCGCTTTATCCAGTGCTTGTTGTTGGTCAAAAGGAGTCAGGAGTGCGGCCATTACGCCACGTAAATTTGTTGCCATAAATACCTCTGAAGTGATGCTTGCCTGTTAAAAACGATATACCTTTATACCTGTTATACCAGATCAAATAAGCAACACATCATACAGAACGCTTATAATGCGATCTGCTTCACTAAAGTGGCATTATTTTTTTTTGTTAGTGGTTTGACCGAAGGCGTGCCAGGTGGCAGAAACGCTGTTGAGGTGCGATTGCAATGCGCGATCGGCTTCATCGGGATCGTGACGACGGATCGCATCAACGATCGCAATATGCTGCTGATAACTAACGTTGTTATGCTCGTGCAGCGCCTGATCGGCGACTGTCGGACGGGCGGCGATCAGCCAGTCGAGCAGAGCAACGTGGATCGCCATAAAGATCGGGTTCCCAGGGATCTCTGCCAGCACACGGTGGAAATCAACATCTGAACGAATAAACGCGGCGTTGTTATCCAGCGACTGACTGTTGATTTCCAGTGCTTTGGCCAGCAAATCAATTTGTTCATCGGTGGCATGTTCAGCCGCATAGCGCACCAGGCTGGACTCAAAGAACAGACGTAACTGTTCGAAATGGGCTATCCCACCAGGATGGGAAAGAAAATCTTTTGCCATGCCGGAAAGCTCGCCGATGATGGTGTCCGCAGAAGGACGCGAGACACGAGCGCGTTCACCATTATTAATTTGTACCAGACCTTTGCGCTTTAACGCCGCCAACGCTTCACGTACCGAAGGACGCCCAACGTTAAAGAACGCCATAAGTTCGCGTTCAGATGGCAGTTGCTCACCTTCGCCAAATTCACGACGGCGGATCATCTGCTCCAGCTCTTCCTCCACCATTTCGGAGAGTTTTTTGCGCGCCAGTGGACGACGACGCAAGTTACGACCGATAGTAGCCGGAGAATCTTCTGCTTGCGGATCAAATGCGTTCATAGAGCTCTTTCTGGGAAAATATGTTGACGGATAATAGCGAAGTTATCGTAACACAGTATTAAAATCAGGCGAAAAGAAGGTAGATAGCAAAACAGGCCACATGGGCCTGTTTATCATTTATTTCACAACCCGCAATGCCGGGCGTCCACCGCGTGGAGGCTGTGGCGGTTCATCGTCAGGATGATGGTCATCATCGTGATCGGGCTTATCGCCGTCAATGACCGACATAACGGTTTCATTATCTGCCGACGCTTCATCATCATTCATGATACTGGCATCTTCATCGTAGGCAGCTTCAGGCTCGAACATCGTGCCTGCGCCATTTTCGCGGGCGTAGATAGCCAGCACGGCAGCCAGCGGTACTGAAACCTGACGCGGAATGCCACCAAAGCGCGCGTTAAAACGCACTTCATCATTCGCCAGTTCCAGATTGCCAACCGCACGCGGCGCAATGTTGAGTACGATTTGCCCATCACGTGCATATTCCATAGGAACCTGCACGCCAGGGAGCGTCACATCCACCACCAGGTGCGGCGTGAGCTGGTTATCCAGCAACCACTCATAGAATGCACGCAGCAGATAGGGACGACGTGGTGTTAGCTGTGACAAATCCATACAGATTAACTCCGGCCCAGACGCATTTCACGTTCTGCTTCTGTTAAGGAAGCAAGGAAAGAGTCACGCTCAAAGACGCGGGTCATATAGCCTTTCAGCTCTTTCGCACCCGGGCCGCTAAACTCGATGCCCAGTTGCGGCAGACGCCACAGCAGCGGAGCAAGGTAGCAATCGACCAGGCTGAACTCATCGCTCAGGAAGTACGGCTTCTGACCGAAGACCGGCGCAATCGCCAGCAGTTCTTCGCGCAGTTGCTTACGTGCAGCATCGGCTTCAGAGGCTGAACCGTTGATGATGGTGTTCATCAGCGTGTACCAGTCTTTTTCGATACGGTGCATGTACAGACGGCTTTCACCGCGAGCTACCGGGTAAACAGGCATCAGTGGCGGATGCGGGAAACGCTCATCCAGATATTCCATAATGATGCGAGATTCCCACAGGGTCAGTTCACGATCCACCAGGGTCGGAACGCTCTGATTCGGGTTGAGGTCAATCAGATCCTGAGGCGGATTGTCCTTTTCCACGTGTTCGATCTCGAAACTTACACCTTTCTCAGCCAGCACAATGCGGACCTGATGGCTATAGATGTCAGTAGGACCGGAAAACAGCGTCATTACCGAACGTTTGTTGGCAGCGACAGCCATGAAAACCTCCAGGTATAGTCAGAATTTTTACTGCTACCAGCCACCAGGTGGCCAGTCAGAAGTTATGTTACCCAGTAAGGAACGACTCTCTTTGTTCGAAAATCAAACAAAAAATGAGCAATACCCGACATTTGGGCAGAAAATTGGATGATAGTTTACCAGATTTTGCGACCTTTGTGGTAAGTCGATACCAGAAATGGGGAAAAAGAGATGCGCTTTAGTCTGAAATGGTTGACTTAATCCCTTATCGGCGATGTTGTTTTTGTTTTACCTGCCTGTCAGGCGGTAGCAAAAAGCACCTTTCCATTTTTACGCTGATTCAGATTTTAGCCATAAAAAAACCCGCCGAAGCGGGTTTTTTTCGCAAATTGTATTCTGCCGGAGCAGAAAGCAATTAACGTTTGGAGAACTGCGGACGACGACGTGCTTTACGCAGACCGACTTTCTTACGTTCAACCTGACGAGCGTCACGAGTAACGAAGCCAGCTTTACGCAGTTCAGAACGCAGGGACTCGTCGTACTCCATCAGAGCGCGGGTGATACCGTGACGGATCGCACCAGCCTGACCAGAGATACCACCACCTTTAACGGTGATGTACAGATCCAGTTTCTCAACCATGTCGACCAGTTCCAGCGGCTGACGAACTACCATGCGGGCAGTTTCACGACCGAAGTACTGTTCCAGAGAACGTTGGTTGATAACGATTTTGCCGTTGCCCGGTTTGATGAAAACGCGAGCTGCGGAACTTTTGCGGCGACCAGTGCCGTAGTATTGATTTTCAGCCATTGCCTATAATCCCGATTAGATGTCAAGAACTTGCGGTTGCTGTGCCGCGTGGTTGTGCTCGTTACCCGCGTAAACTTTCAGTTTACGGAACATAGCACGACCCAGCGGGCCTTTTGGCAACATGCCTTTAACCGCGATTTCAATCACACGCTCAGGACGGCGAGCAATCATCTCTTCAAAGGTCGCTTGTTTGATACCACCGATGTGACCGGTGTGATGATAGTACACTTTGTCAGTACGCTTGTTGCCGGTTACAGCAACTTTGTCAGCGTTCAGAACGATGATGTAATCACCAGTATCTACGTGCGGAGTGTATTCCGCTTTATGCTTACCGCGCAGGCGCAGAGCCAGTTCGGAAGCCAGACGGCCCAGAGTTTTACCGGTCGCGTCAACAACATACCAGTCGCGTTTTACGGTTTCTGGTTTAGCTGTAAAAGTTTTCATTAAAAGCTTACCCAATAAATAGTTACACGTTGGTGAACACCCAAACGTCTTCAATTGTTGAGGTTCACACGACAAAGTCCGGCAAACCTACCCCTTCGAATAGCCTATGCCAGCACACAAAAAGTTTTGGGAAAAAAACTTTCTTGTAACGTGGGGTCGCAAGATTATAGAGAAGTCGGGGTCAAAGATCGACCCCTTTTTGTGATTTGTGACAGGTTTTAACCCGCCAAATGCTCGCGCTTCAAATACTCTTCGCTTTGCATCTCTTGCAGACGTGACAGGCAACGCTGGAACTCAAACTTCAGCCGCTCGCCCTGATAAATCTCATACAAAGGTACTTCCGCGCTCACCACCAGCTTGACATGGCGCTCGTAAAATTCATCCACCAGCGCAATGAAACGCCGCGCTTCACTCTCCATCAACCGCGTCATGACGGGCACATCAAACAACATCACCGTGTGAAACAGACGTGAGAGCGCAATATAGTCATGCTGGCTGCGGGCATCAACGCACAGCGTGGTAAATGACACCGCCAGCGTCTGGTTTTCTACGCCCATCGTCGCCAGCGGTCGATGATTGATTTCCAGCGTAGGGGCTTGTTCTCGTTTTGCACCTGCCAGCGCCAGCCACAGCTTATCCATCTGCTCACGCGTTTCATCATTAAGCGGCGACAGCCACAGATGCGCCTGAGTAAGGGTACGCAGCCGATAATCAACACCGGCGTCCACGTTCATAACATCACAATACTGTTTAATGGCATCAATTGCAGGAAGAAAACGCGCACGTTGCAGGCCATTGCGATAAAGCTCATCCGGTGGAATATTTGACGTCGCCACCAGCGTTATGCCGCGAGCAAACAATGCTTTCATCAGGCCACCCAGCAGCATGGCGTCGGTAATATCAGAAACAAAAAATTCGTCAAAACAGAGCACGTCAGTTTCGGCTTTAAAGCGATCGGCAATAATTTCCAGCGGATCGCTCTGCCCTTGCAATGCGGTTAATTCTTCATGCACCCGCAGCATAAAACGGTGAAAATGCAGCCGCTGTTTTCGCTCTCCCGGCAAGCTTTGATAGAAAAGATCCATCAACCAGGTTTTTCCGCGCCCTACACCGCCCCACATATATAAGCCACGCACCGGCGCGTTGCTTGTATCTTCGCGCTTACCCCACAGCTTACCGACCCGTGCCATTAACCCGCTAGCCCTGGCGACTGGCGGCGTGCTGTTGATTAATTCCTGGTAGATAATCTCCAGCCGACTGACGGCCTCTTTTTGTACGTCGTCGGGTTGATGGCTGCCTTCATTGAGCGCCTTCAGGTATTGCGATGTCGGGGTAACGCTTTGCATGATGTTCTTGTTATTCCTTGAATAATCGGTGTGCCGTTGTTCACGGTTGACGAAAAAAAGGCCGTTCTACACTACGCGATATGCAGTCGGGATTCCACTTCTGTGGAATTAACGGTTATAGTGGCATAATCAGCCGCAGGCATGGAGCCTGAAGCCAACACCCTACGGAAACAAAAGACAACGGGAGATGTTCATGACCTGGGAATATGCGCTAATTGGGTTAGTCGTCGGCATCATTATTGGTGCTGTGGCCATGCGTTTTGGTAATCGTAAACTGCGCCAGCAACAGGCGTTGCAGTACGAACTTGAAAAGAATAAAGCTGAACTGGACGAGTATCGCGAAGAGCTGGTTAACCACTTTGCCCGCAGCGCGGAATTACTGGATACTATGGCGCACGACTATCGCCAGCTGTATCAACACATGGCGAAAAGCTCCAGCAGCCTGCTGCCGGAACTGTCTGCTGAAGCCAACCCGTTCCGCAATCGTCTGGCAGAATCTGAAGCCAGCAACGATCAGGCTCCGGTGCAGATGCCGCGTGACTATTCTGAAGGCGCATCCGGCCTGTTACGTACCGGCGCGAAGCGCGACTAATTTATTTTGCGGGCGCAGCCATTGCGCCCTCCTCTTCTCTTCTTCCCCCGACTATCATTTAATCTGGTGTCTCATTGTTTACCATCTGAAAATTCAATAACATCAAACTGTTTTGAATCTCTTTTTCTTATCATTCAGGTACGAGAGCAGGAATAATGAAAAAGCAAACCCAGCTGTTGAGTGCATTAGCGTTAAGTGTCGGGTTAACTCTCTCGGCGCCGTTTCAGGCCATCGCATCGATTCCCGGCCAGGTTGCCGGTCAAGCGCCACTGCCCAGTCTGGCGCCGATGCTGGAAAAAGTGCTTCCCGCAGTGGTCAGTGTTCGAGTCGAAGGAACCGCCAGCCAGGAGCAGAAAATTCCGGAAGAATTCAAAAAGTTTTTTGGTGATGATTTACCGGATCAGCCTGCGCAACCTTTCGAAGGTTTAGGTTCCGGCGTCATAATCAATGCCAATAAAGGTTATGTGCTGACCAACAATCACGTCATTAATCAGGCACAGAAAATCAGTATTCAGCTCAATGACGGGCGTGAGTTTGATGCGAAGCTGATTGGCGGTGATGAGCAGAGCGATATTGCCCTGTTGCAAATTCAGAATCCCGGCAAATTAACGCAAATTGCCATTGCCGACTCCGATAAACTGCGCGTCGGTGATTTTGCCGTCGCGGTCGGCAACCCGTTTGGTCTTGGGCAAACCGCCACCTCCGGGATTGTTTCCGCATTAGGCCGCAGCGGGTTAAATCTCGAAGGTCTGGAAAACTTTATTCAGACCGATGCCTCTATTAACCGTGGTAACTCCGGCGGTGCACTGTTAAACCTTAACGGTGAATTAATTGGCATCAACACCGCAATCCTTGCCCCGGGCGGCGGTAGCGTAGGAATTGGTTTTGCCATTCCGAGTAATATGGCGCGTACCCTGGCGCAGCAACTTATCGACTTTGGTGAAATCAAACGCGGCCTGTTAGGCATTAAAGGCACCGAAATGAGTGCCGATATCGCCAAAGCATTTAATTTAGACGTTCAGCGCGGCGCGTTTGTCAGCGAAGTGCTGCCAGGTTCTGGCTCGGCAAAAGCAGGCGTGAAAGCAGGCGATATTATTACCAGTCTCAACGGCAAACCGCTGAATAGCTTTGCTGAGTTGCGTTCCCGTATCGCGACCACCGAGCCGGGCACGAAAGTGAAACTCGGCCTGCTGCGTAACGGCAAACCGCTGGAAGTAGAAGTGACGCTCGATACCAGCACCTCATCGTCAGCCAGTGCCGAGATGATCACACCTGCGCTGGAAGGCGCGACGTTGAGTGACGGTCAGCTAAAAGATGGCGGCAAAGGTATTAAGATCGATGAGGTTGTCAAAGGAAGCCCCGCCGCTCAGGCTGGCTTGCAAAAAGATGATGTGATCATTGGCGTCAACCGCGATCGGGTGAATTCGATCGCTGAAATGCGCAAAGTGCTGGCGACAAAACCGGCCATCATCGCCCTGCAGATCGTACGTGGCAATGAGAGCATTTACCTGCTAATGCGTTAATGTCGTAAACCGGGCATCAGGCTGACGTGTGATGTCCGGTTAACTCGTGGTATGCTGCTGCCGTTCCCTTTTTTAATGACGCCTCCATCATGTTTGTGAAGCTCTTACGTTCCGTTGCGATTGGATTAATTGTCGGCGCTATTCTGCTGGTTGCCATGCCTTCGCTGCGCAGCATTAACCCGCTTTCCACACCGCAATTCGACAGTACCGATGAGACGCCTGCCAGCTATAATCTGGCGGTTCGCCGCGCCGCGCCAGCGGTAGTCAACGTTTATAACCGTGGTTTGAACACCGCCTCACACAACCAGCTTGAGATCCGTACACTGGGATCTGGCGTGATCATGGATCAACGCGGTTATATCATCACCAATAAACACGTGATCAACGACGCCGATCAGATCATCGTCGCCTTACAGGATGGTCGTGTTTTTGAAGCATTACTGGTGGGATCTGACTCTCTAACCGATCTGGCGGTGCTTAAAATTAATGCCACTGGTGGTTTACCCACTATTCCTATCAATTCACGACGCGTACCGCACATTGGCGATGTGGTGCTGGCGATCGGTAACCCGTATAACCTTGGGCAGACCATTACCCAGGGCATTATCAGTGCCACAGGTCGAATCGGCCTGAACCCGACCGGGCGGCAAAACTTCCTGCAAACCGATGCTTCCATTAACCACGGTAACTCCGGCGGCGCGCTGGTGAACTCGCTGGGAGAACTGATGGGTATCAACACGCTGTCGTTTGATAAGAGTAACGATGGCGAAACGCCGGAAGGTATCGGCTTTGCGATTCCTTTCCAGTTAGCAACCAAAATTATGGATAAGCTGATCCGCGATGGTCGCGTGATCCGTGGATACATTGGCATTGGTGGACGAGAAATCGCACCTTTGCACGCGCAGGGCGGCGGCATCGATCAACTGCAAGGGATTGTGGTTAACGAAGTGTCACCTGATGGTCCGGCGGCTAACGCGGGTATCCAGGTCAACGATCTGATTATCTCTGTGGATAACAAACCAGCCATCTCCGCACTGGAGACGATGGATCAGGTTGCGGAAATCCGACCTGGCTCAGTGATCCCAGTTGTAGTGATGCGTGACGATAAGCAGCTAACGTTGCAGGTCACCATTCAGGAATATCCAGCGACTAATTAAGTCGTGCGCTCAAAACAAAAAACCGGAGTCTGTGCTCCGGTTTTTATTATCCGCTAATCAATTACTTATTAACGAACTCTTCGCCCAGGGCGATATCTTTCTTCAGCGTATCCAGCATACCTTCCAGCGCGTTCTGTTCAAATGCGCTCAGGGTGCCGATAGATTTACGCTCTTCCACGCCGTTTTTACCCAGCAGCAGCGGTTGAGAGAAGAAACGTGCGTACTGACCGTCGCCTTCAACGTAGGCACATTCTACAACGCCTTGTTCGCCCTGCAGTGCGCGAACCAGAGACAGACCAAAACGTGCAGCGGCCTGGCCCATAGACAGGGTTGCAGACCCGCCACCGGCTTTCGCTTCAACCACTTCAGTACCCGCGTTCTGGATACGTTTGGTCAAATCAGCCACTTCTTGTTCGGTGAAGCTTACGCCAGGAACCTGAGACAGCAGCGGCAGAATGGTAACACCAGAGTGACCGCCAATAACCGGCACTTCAACTTCGCCCGGCTGTTTGCCTTTCAGTTCCGCAACAAAGGTGTTGGAACGAATGATATCCAGCGTGGTAACGCCGAACAGTTTGTTTTTGTCATAAACACCGGCTTTTTTCAGCACTTCTGCAGCGATAGCCACAGTGGTGTTCACCGGGTTAGTGATAATACCAATGCACGCTTTCGGGCAAGTTTTCGCAACTTGCTGTACCAGGTTTTTCACGATACCGGCGTTAACGTTAAACAGGTCAGAACGATCCATACCCGGTTTACGCGCAACACCTGCAGAAATAAGAACGACATCTGCGCCTTCCAGAGCAGGGGTCGCATCTTCACCAGAAAAACCTTTGATTTTCACAGCAGTAGGGATATGGCTCAGGTCGACGGCCACACCGGGAGTGACTGGAGCGATATCATACAGGGAGAGTTCTGAACCTGAAGGCAGTTGGGTTTTTAACAGTAGTGCAAGCGCCTGGCCGATACCACCAGCAGCGCCGAGGACTGCGACTTTCATCCTAAACTCCTTATTATATTGATAAACTAAGATATGTTGCTCCGCTGCCGCGACCTTAATCCACAAATTCCCTGTTTACAATGACCACTTCTCAAGAATGTGTAGTCACGCAAATTTGGCGTTTATGCATTTAATTGACGTAATCAGGGAGCTAACTTACGTAATTAACAGTCGCTTATGCATTAGGGCAACATTCCAACAGGTGGTGACAATATACCCTACCGTTCAGCCAAAACAACATCATTTTGATAACAATTAATTTACTTTTAAGCGAAATTTACATGCCGTGACGCAGGCATGTTTCTCAATAACGAAATTTGATAAAATCCCGCTCTTTCATAACATTATTTCAGCCTTCTCCAGGGCAGACTGTTTGCATAAAAATTCATCTGTATGCACAATAATGTTGTATCAACCACCATATCGGGTGACTTATGCGAAGCTCGGCTAAGCAAGAAGAATTAGTTAAAGCGTTTAAAGCGTTACTTAAAGAAGAGAAATTTAGCTCCCAGGGCGAAATTGTCGCCGCATTGCAGGAGCAAGGCTTTGACAATATTAACCAGTCTAAAGTCTCGCGGATGTTAACCAAGTTTGGTGCTGTACGTACCCGCAATGCCAAGATGGAAATGGTTTACTGCCTGCCAGCTGAACTGGGCGTACCAACCACCTCCAGTCCGCTGAAAAATCTGGTGCTGGATATCGACTACAATGACGCTGTTGTGGTGATTCATACCAGCCCTGGCGCGGCACAATTAATTGCGCGTCTGCTGGACTCTCTGGGCAAAGCAGAAGGTATTCTTGGCACCATTGCCGGTGATGACACCATCTTTACCACCCCTGCTAAAGGTTTTACCGTCAAAGACCTGTACGAAGCGATTTTAGAGCTGTTCGACCAGGAGCTTTAATCTCTACCCCGCCGCTTCTGGCGGCGGGAAAAATGCTGCATTCTCCTCTTATCCCCCTGCTTTCCCCTGTCATCTATTAACGAATAGTGCGCTTTGCTGCGACAAAACATTCACATATCGAATACATAGGGTAATAATCGCACATTATGCAAAAAACGATATCATATTGAAATTAATGACATTTATAATGGTGCCCTATGTTTTTAATTCCACTTTGTTATAAAAATTAATATTTTTAACACTTTAAATCCAATAGAAACAGTTAGCGTGGTATTAATTAGCTAAATAATTAGTGTATACTTGATTTTGTGATATGGGTCACGAAACAAAGGCCCAGCTAAAAGATTATGTCGAGGTAAAAATCATGAAAATCAAAACCACTGTTGCTGTATTAAGCGTACTTTCTGTTCTCTCTTTCGGTGCCTTCGCTGCCGATTCCATTAATGCTGCACAAGCGCAAAACCGTGAAGCTATCGGTACAGTGTCCGTCAGCGGGGTGGCGTCTTCGCCGATGGATATGCGTGAAATGTTGAATAAAAAAGCGGAAGAAAAAGGCGCAACGGCCTACCAGATTACTGAAGCTCGTAGCGGTGACACCTGGCACGCTACGGCTGAACTGTACAAATAAACCCTCATCGTCTTGTCCGACGATATTGCCCCCGGTTCGGGGGCTTTTTTTTGCGCTAATGACGAACATTAAAACGCAAATGCCCTTCCAGCTCTTCCTCTGCCTCATCAAACAGCAATATTAACGCGCCAAAACGGCGACGCATTTTCTCTCCCAGATGAACGAATTCGATCTCCAGCGGTAGCGGCAGGACATCATTCATTAACACATCCCATAGAGAGTCGAGATCGCGTACCTTATCTTTCGCCAGGCCAAAGGTTTGGCTAAAGTCGCGATAAAAATCCTCCTGACTCTCAATCTCATCAAAATCAAATGTATAGATATTCATCTGTTGCCACCGTCACGTTTCGCGGCGAGTTCTGCCGTTCATCGCTAAGTATAGACATGAAAAAACCGACGCTTTTGGCGTCGGTTTTAACTTAACTATCGGTCAGCGCATGTTGATACTTATGGAGCATACCGGTAAGCCGATGCACCGGTTCCGTCACCTGCGGTGGCGCTTGCCAGATGCGTAGCTTTTCCTGGTAGATTTCCAGTTCTTCCAGCAACTGCCCAAAGTACCGACGACGTTTATCATCGCTACGGGCAGATATCACATGGTCTGCTGTGCGGCGCATTTGTCGGTGAAACGCCGATAAATCCTCGTTAACCGGGATCGGCGCATCACGCAGGCGCTGGTGCGCGATAATCATCGTCAGCGCCAGGCGAAATTTCGGCAAATCTCCGGGAAATTTATTCATCAGCAAAAACAACTGCTGATAAAGTGCCGGAAGATGGTTCTCTTTACGACGCGCGACATTGGTGGTCATCGCGGAAACAGCAGCAGAAACAAATTGATTAAGCAATACGCGTCCGGTTCTGTCGCGTGATTTATCCCGCACTAACAGAATAACAATAAACGCCAATACACAGCCAACGATTTGCCCTAATGCGCTGTCGAGAAACTGACTGAAATGGAACGTCATCGGGTTATCCAGCACGATAATATTGATGGTGCTGGCCAGCGCCCCCATTGAACCCAGTCGCCGTTTCTGTACTTCAATGCCAAGGAAGAATCCCAGCACGGCAAGGCTGATACACAGCAGCAACATACTCTGTTGGGTATTTGGGATAATCACCAAAAAGTAGAGCAGCCCTAACGGCAACGCCGCCAGCGTCCCGTAGATAAAGTCGATCGCCACCATGCGTGGATTCGGCAAACGCATCGCCAGTGACGTCACTACCGCAATCATCACCATTGCGCCACTGCCGGAAGTCCAACCCGTCCACAGCCAGAAAAGCGTGCCCAGAATGCAGGAAAGTGTGGTTCGCCAGAAGTTAACCATCGCATGATGACGTTCGGCTGACTCTACTTTTACTTCCGGCTCGCCTTGCAGGATCTCTTCTTCGGTGGCGTTGATTTTTGTATTACTGATAACACCGCGTTTGAGCAATTGATAACGTGTTGCCGCCGCGACCCAGCTATAAATGGTGACAGGTGTTTCCCGTTCCCCGGTCCAGGTAATAACTCTTCGCAGGCGTTTGAGCTGCTTGTGGACGTCCTGCGCGGTTTCTACCGGCGTGTCAAAAAATTCGCGGAAAGTATCAGTGATCAATTCCGGGCGCGAATTCTGAATCAAATAGGTTTCGCAGGACTGGGTAATCAGCGTCAGCGATAGCGTATTAATCGCTTTTAAACGTCGATTAGCTCGCGCCCAACGGGAAGATTCCATATTCAGGTTGCTGCGCATACCTTGTAGCGCCGTGGTGCGTCGAACCAGGTCGCCCCAGGCCTTATCGACAACTTCACCATCGCCATGCTTGATACAGAGTTGCATTAATTGATATTGCGCGACCAACAAACTTTCCAGCTCCCGATCCACTTCTTGTTTGATCGATCGCGGAGAAAAGAGCAGATCCGCCATAATCGCACACACAATACCGATAACGATCTCACTACAACGTTCGACGGCAAACTGCGGCGTCAGCAACGGTTCCGGCTGAATGGTGATCACAATGATCAGCGCGGTATAACCAGCCAGTCCCCACGCATAGGAGTTCTCTATTCGTACCAGTGAAGAAATCCAGGTACAAAAACCGGCCCAGATACAGCACACCAGAATCATCAGCAAAGGGGCGCGGATCATCGCAATAATGATCACCAGCCCGGCAATACAGCCGATAAATGTGCCGATGATGCGTAAAAAGCCACGATAGCGAATAGCGCCAGAATACGGTTCGCCACCTGCTGCAAAGGCCGGGCCGGCGGCAACAATCGCCGCTGTCAGTACCGCCCAGCGTGGCGTTTCCAGCTGAAAGTGAAAGCCAACAAACAGCGCCAGCACAATGGCGGTCGCCAGTTTTACCGCAAAGCGAATATGTTGGTTAGCAATGGAGAAAATACCCATCGTGATTAACCAAACTCACGCAGGCGATGAGCCATTTTACGGAAGAACGAATCCTGGCTTTCGTCACGATCCTGTTTGCCAGTGACCACCACCGTCGCGGTGGTGCCCGCAGGCCAGATGTTCTCTTGCTGATTATCGAGACGAATACGTACCGGAACTCGTTGCGCCAGACGCACCCACTCCAGGTTAGAGTCGATAGTCGCCATTCCTTTATCATCGCGCGTACTGCTGGCGTTGGTGACCCCGGCAGCGACGCTATCAACCGTACCTTTCAGCACTTTGTTGCTGCCAAGCGGCGTGATCTCTGCGCGATACCCAGGGCGCACCCCTTCCAGCTTGGTTTCTTCCATATAGGCCAGCACATAGAAGGAGTTCTGTTTCACCAGCGCAACCGCCGTTGAGCCACGGGTAATAAACTCACCGGTATAGACGTTGAGGTTGGTCACCCAGCCATCCGCCGGTGCGCGGATCACCGTGCGTTCAAGATCCAGTTTTGCCAGATCGCGGGTCGCCTGCGCTTTCGCTAACTGATGCAGAACTGTTTGTAGTACGTTGTTGGCCTGGTCTATCTCTTCGCGAGACATCGCCTGTATGCCGAGACGGTTACGACGTCCGGCCTCCTGGCGTTTTTCCTGTGCCAGCACCTGATAATAAGCAACATCGGCTTGCGCTTCCTCGAGCGCCTTTTGATAGCGCGGCTGATCGATGGTGAACAGTACCTGTCCTTTTTTCACCAGCTGGTTATCATGAACATTTACCTGAGTAATGAGTCCGGATACGTCCGGCGCGATCGCAACGACGTCGGCGCTAAAGCGTGCGTCACGCGTCCACGGGGATTCGGTGTAATAGACCCAGGCATTAAAAATTGCGATGAAGGCCAGAATGACTAATACGACCGTGATGGCCGTACGGGAGAATTTTCTTATTAGTGTTTTCACTTCAACCTCAAACGAACAGTCGCGATATCAAATAAAACAAGCAGCAATAGAGCGCAGTGTTGAACAACGCCGGATGCCAGACAAAGTCGTAGATACCTGTTGGCACAAGTACCCGGCGCACCAGCCAGAAAATCGCCAGTGATAAAAGCAATTCGAAAAATATCGGTGGGAAGGACAGCCCAAACACCACGATAACGGGAAACAGACTCATGTTGACCTTGGTTGTATAGAGAGAGCAGGCGTTATTATTTTCAGCATCTGTCGCCGCAGAGAAGGGCATGGAAAGCCGGGCGAGAGCAACATTGCTGTAGATTGATATTTAATATATTAGCGTAACTGTTATGCTGTTATCTATATTATGTGATCTAAATCACTTTTAAGTCAGAGTGAATAATGGAACGACTAAAACGTATGTCGGTGTTTGCCAAAGTAGTTGAATTTGGCTCTTTTACCGCCGCCGCCAGACAGCTACAGATGAGCGTTTCGTCCATCAGTCAGACGGTGTCAAAACTGGAAGATGAGTTGCAGGTAAAGCTGTTAAACCGCAGCACACGCAGCATTGGCTTGACTGAAGCCGGTAGAATTTACTACCAGGGCTGCCGTCGGATGCTCCATGAAGTGCAGGATGTCCATGAGCAATTGTATGCCTTCAATAACACCCCCATCGGGACGCTGCGCATTGGCTGTTCTTCAACTATGGCACAAAATGTTCTCGCCGGGCTGACAGCAAAAATGCTGAAAGAGTACCCAGGTCTGAGCGTGAATCTGGTCACAGGTATACCTGCACCCGACCTGATCGCTGATGGTCTGGATGTGGTGATCCGCGTCGGCGCATTGCAGGATTCCAGCCTGTTTTCCCGCCGTCTGGGCGCGATGCCAATGGTGGTGTGCGCAGCTAAAAGCTATCTCACACAATACGGCATACCGGAAAAACCCGCCGATTTAAGTAGTCATTCATGGCTGGAATACAGCGTGCGCCCGGACAATGAATTTGAACTGATCGCGCCAGAAGGGATCTCAACACGACTGATCCCGCAAGGACGGTTTGTCACAAATGATCCGATGACGCTGGTGCGCTGGCTGACGGCAGGCGCCGGCATCGCCTACGTGCCGCTGATGTGGGTGATCAACGAGATCAATCGCGGGGAACTGGAGATCCTGCTGCCGCGTTACCAGTCAGATCCACGCCCGGTTTATGCGTTATATACCGAAAAAGATAAGCTGCCACTGAAGGTGCAGGTCGTGATCAACTCACTGACAGATTATTTTGTTGAGGTCGGTAAGCTGTTTCAGGAGATGCACGGGCGCGGGAAAGAAAAGTAATTTATGTGCGTAAGTCGGTAAGCGCCGCATCCGGCAACCAATGCCTGATGCGACGCTTACCGGCCAGGATAGATTACGCAGTACCGCCAACGGTCAGGTTATCGACTTTAAGCGTCGGCTGACCCACGCCAACCGGCAAACTCTGCCCTTCTTTGCCGCAGACACCCACGCCGTTATCCAGTTTCAGGTCGTTGCCCACCATCGAAATCTGCTGCATGGTTTCGATGCCGGAACCAATCAACGTTGCGCCTTTCACTGGCTTCGTTACTTTACCGTTTTCAATCAGATACGCTTCTGAGGTGGAGAAGACAAATTTGCCGGAGGTGATATCCACCTGGCCGCCACCGAAGTTCGGCGCATAGATGCCATACTCAACGGATTCAATAATTTCCTGCGGGGTCGATTTACCCGGCAGCATGTAGGTGTTGGTCATACGCGGCATGGGCAGGTGAGCGTACGATTCACGGCGACCATTGCCAGTCGGCTTCATACCCATTAAGCGCGCGTTGAGTTTATCCTGCATGTAACCTTTCAGGATGCCGTTCTCAATCAGCACATTGTACTGACCTGGCGTACCTTCATCATCAATCGCTACCGAACCACGGCGATCGACCATCGTGCCATCATCAACCACGGTACACAGTTCAGAAGCCACCAGCTCCCCGACCTGTCCACTAAAGACTGAAGTACCACGGCGGTTGAAGTCGCCTTCCAGGCCATGACCGACCGCTTCATGCAACAGCACGCCGGGCCAGCCAGCGCCGAGAACTACCGGCATGGTGCCCGCAGGTGCGGCAACAGCAGAAAGATTGACCAGCGCCATACGCACGGCTTCTTTTGCCCATGCATCCGCACGGACTTCGCCATCGAGATCGGCAAGGAAGAACTCATAACCAAAACGACCGCCGCCGCCACTGGCGCCGCGTTCGCGTTTGCCATCTTCTTCGACCAGAACGCTCACAGAAAGACGCACCAGAGGGCGCACATCCGCTGCCAGCGTGCCGTCGGTGGCCGCAACCAGAATTAATTCATAGACGCCACTGAGGCTGGCAGTCACTTCCTGTACGCGCTTGTCCGCTTCGCGAGCAACCTTATCGACACGACGCAGGATATCCAGCTTCTCTTCACGGCTCATGCTTTGCAGCGGGTCAACCGAGGTATACAGCGGGCTATGCTCTACCGCGCCCAGCGTCTGTACTTTGCCATCGCCGTTGTCACGCACAATGGTACGCGCCGCTTGCGCACTTTGTTCCAGCGCCAGCAGGCTGATTTGGTCAGCGTAAGCAAATCCGGTCTTTTCACCGCTGATTGCACGCACGCCAACGCCCTGATCGATGTTGTAAGAACCATCTTTAATAATGCGGTCTTCTAAAACCCAGGATTCGTGATAGCTCGACTGAAAATAGAGATCGCCATAATCAAGGCGACGTTCGGTCAGTTGACCGAGGATCGCGAACAAGTCCTGATGTTTCAGGCCATTCGCCGCTAGCAATTGTTCACTTACCAGGTTCAGACTCATCGTTTTTGCTACTCGTTAGTTACTGCGGTAGAGGATTTTTTACGGCTGCCGGATGCGGCGTGAACGCCTTATCCGACCTACGGTTATGTTCCGGCTCGTTGGCCTTTGGCAACGATTATCATAAGAGATTGGGGCAATTACGCGCCCTCGTCAAATCATTGCGCTTTTTCTTTACGCGGTTGGCGCAATACTTCGTTGATTTGCGGATCGTCCAGCGGACCAGAAATGTGATAGCGCAAAATGGAGACTTTGCTCCATAGCGGCCCCAGCACTTTACTGGCGGCAAACACCGCAGCGCCGACAATGGGGTTAACCGCAAAGGCCGCAGCCACCCCCACCGTCGCGGAAATTTCCGGCGCGACAACCGCTTCCATATTCAGATCGCGACGCACCAGATTCACCGACCCTTTCATGGCGATATCCGCTTCCAGGCCATCCACCAGCGTGTCATCGGTGTGCATAACGCCGTCTTTAATCCACGCGGTGCTGCGAATGGAGTCAAAATAGAACCCTTCGCCAAAGGTGTCTCTGAAATCAAAACGCAGCTTACGCATCAGGGCATCAACGCTCAATAAGCGCAGCAATTGCCCGGCATGTCCGGTGCTGATTTCGGTAATTTCGCCTTTGCCCAGTTGGGTATGAATGATGCCATTCAACGTCGCTTCATCCGGCTGCCACGGTGCTTTACGCCAGTGTAAATCGTAATCCACATTAAATGACGACTGGCGTATTGGCGTCGTGACACCAAAAAATTCTGCGGCGGCATCAATTTTCTGGCCGCGCAGTTTTCCTTTCAGCGAGGTGCGTTCATTCCCCGGATTGTTAACCCATTCACCATCGGCAGTGAGTCGCGAGAAACCAGTATCAATCAGTCCATTGGTCAGCGTTAACGTATCGCCGGAAATGGTGATATCGCTGTCGATGCGACCGAATTTTTGCCCCCAGAACCAGCACTCTGCGCAACGTATTTGTGCGTCCGGCCAGCCACGGAAGCTGATGCGCTCCGTGGTCGGGAAAGGTGATGAATTCGTTGATTCACCACCGGTTTTCGTCACGTTCGGGTTGTAATAGAGATATTTAATATTCGCCAGCCACGGCGCGTTATTACGCATCGCCAGCGTAGCGTTGATTTCACGCCCTTGCGCCTCAACCTGCGTACCGTTTGCCATCGGCTGCGAGACGATGCTCAGGTTATTCCACTGCTGATTCCCCAATGACAACGCCGGTGTACGCAACGTAATGTGCTGAGGGAAACTCGCCGCGCTGCCAACCTTTTCCGTCGCGCCTTTCTGGAATAGCGCCAGCCACTCGGCGCCGTCCATTGGCGGCATATTTAACTCAACACCACTCTGTTCCGGTAACGGTGGAAGCGTTTTGCTGTCTGCCGCCCAGATGGCGCGATCGAGCGTCAGCTTTTGACCGAGCAACCAGCGGCTGTTGAAATGGTTATCCGCACCAGCCTGTCCGGTTAATTCAAAGCTATTGAGGCTGCCATCGACCTTAATGTTAACCGGCAGCGATTCGCCAGCGGGTTTGGCTAACGGCGAAGGTAAGTGACTACTCACATTCTTCAGATCGCCGTTCAGCTCTACGTTATAGGTCGCGCCAGCATGATAAGGCAGCTCAATGCCCACTTTACCATCCCAGGCCACGCTGCCGCTTAACGCTTCGTTCACCGCTTCAGGCAGAACGCCGGTTTTCGCCGGTTGCCAGTTGCCGTTGAGATTCACCGCAACCTGGTAGGCTTTCGCCCCTTCTTTGGTGGAAAAATCCACGTTCAGTGGCTGGTTAAACCAGCTTGCGGTCAGTGGTTCACTTTGCAGATCACCATTGATAAAGCTGAATTTACCGCTCAAATTTTTCAGGGTGCTGTCGAGGGGTTTGATAAACAGGCTGTTGTTGCGCAGCGCCACTTCACCTTTCGCTGTAACCAGTTCGCCATTCAGCGGGATATCGAGATGTAAGCGAGCATTCACATCGCCGTCGAGCTGGAGTTCTTGCAGGGTCGCCCCCAGCGAATCCTTCAGCGGCGTCTCATCAAAGTAAGGACCAACGGCTTTACCCGAACCTTTAATGTCAGCGTCAATAAGCAACATTTCTTTCGAGTAGTCAGGGATCACCGCAGTGAGGTTACTGGCGCGCACACCGCCCAGATTAACGCCATCGGTTTTCATCCATAAACCGTCGTTAATAAAGTCCAGTTCAATATCAAGGTTAGTTAATGCAGGCCAGTCCGGCTGGAAGGCAAACTTCGCGTTACGCAGCGGCACCAGCACTTCAAACTGACCTTCGTTGTGTTTGTAAGGGAAAAGATGTGGATTGCCGCCATAAACCAGCGTCGCGTTATCCGCTTTACCGCCCTGAATTGCGCCACTTAGATAATCGACTAACTCTTTCCCCATCAGGTTTTCCGGGAAATAGCGCCAGGCTTGTGAACCATCATCGGTACTGATGCCAGCCAGAATCCCCAGCCAGGGTTCATCGTTAGCAGGTTGCAGGTAACGAAAACCGCCGTGCGCATGGACGGCTTTGGCTTTAACGTCGATGTTACGCCCATCCAGCTGGAAACCTTTATCATTATTCAACCAGCTTATGGTTGCCTTACCGTCGGCAATTTCCAGCGGTGCGCGAAATACCGTTTCATAAGGCATTTTCGCCTGCTTCATGGAAGCCGTCAGCAAACCATTTTCTACGCTTCCTGAAAGCGTCCCGGAGAAATGTTCCGCACCCGGCAGTAATTTCCATTGTTTCCAGGCCAAATTGCTCCACGACGCCTGAAAGCGGGTTTTCTCTGCCGCCTGAAGCGGGATATCCAGCGCCAGCGTGTTGATCTTGCCGCTCGGCTGGGTTGAACGCCAGATATCACCCAGCGCAGGTGAAAGTTTCGCTGCTAATGGGCGTATGCCTTCCAGCCCCGCCAGCTCCAGATTGCTGGCGCGAATCCGTAGTTCGTCACTACGTTTATTGTTTTTGCCGCCAACGTCCTGTTCTGGTATCCAGGCCAGCGTCAAAGCTCCACTCGGCCAGGGTTTGCCGTCCATGGTGATCCGCGTATCAGGAATGGAAAACTGCCAGCCCGAATGTTCGCGCGTTATGTGCGCAGTCAGATTATCCACCGACAGCGAATGCGTTTTTTTCTCGCCCAACCAGCTTGCACCGCCCTGTTTCAGCCAGACGTCGCCTCCGATCACATCGCCTTTGTCGATGGTCATCCAGCCTTCAAGGGAGAACTGTGCCGTTTCCAGCGCAATATTGTCCTGCATCCATTTACCGAGCCACGGCTTCAGGTCAATGTCATCAGCCTGAAGCCAGACGCGACCATTGCTTAACAGTCCCTCATCATCACGCAGATCCATGCGCACCTGCATCACGCCGTGTTGTCCGGTCAGACTGGAGAGACTTACCTGACCTTCCGCACGGTGTCTACGTGGATCGTTAAGCCAGGTGAGTTGCGGGATCGCCAGTTCAGCGCGCTGACCGGATGGTGTCAGGAAGCTGATTTCGCTATCGCGGAGATCGAAGTGATCGAACTGACGAAGAAACAGATCGCTGATATGGCTGGCTTCCAGGCTATCATTGCTACCACCACTGGTGATGGGTGTATTGGTGCGAAAGCGCAGTTGCCAGAAAGTGAGGTCACGAAACTGCCAGCGCATATGCAGCAGGCTCTGCCAGACATCCAGCGCCAGGGTGACGCGTTTAACTGAAAATTCACCGCCATCTTTCAACTCAGCGCGGATGTCGTGCGCTTCGAGTGTTGGGCCAAAATTTTGCCAACTGGCGGAGAGCTGACTGGCTGCCACCGGCATACCCGTCGCGGATTCAATTTTGTTAAGGATTTCCGGGCGCCAGGCGTCGAGGTGCGGTAAAGCAATACGCAGGCCGCTGACCAGCAGCGCAGCGATCACTACGAGCGCGGCTCCAGTAAGCAGTAAAATCCCCGGCAATCGCCTCACCCGTCACTCCTTGTCTGCTAAAAATGTGACTCAAAAACCCTTTGCCGGATGGCGGCCCAGCATCTGTTTACATCATTACGACGTCAAACTGCTCCTGGTTGTAGAGCGGTTCAATTTGTACTTTAACCTGTTTGCCAACGAAAATTTCCACTTCCGCCAGCGAGTGCGATTCTTCGCCTTTCAAGGCTTCAGCTACTGCCGGGGAAGCATAGACCAGGAAACGGTCAGAGTCGTAAGCATGGTGCACGCGAACGATCTCACGCATGATTTCATAGCATACGGTTTCCACGGTTTTCACCGTTCCGCGACCGTGACAGGTTGGGCATTCATTACACAGTACGTGCTCAATGCTTTCGCGGGTGCGTTTACGCGTCATCTCCACCAGCCCCAGCGCCGAAAAACCATTAACGCTGGTTTTCACCCGGTCTTTGCTCAACGCCTGTTCCAGCGAATGCAGTACGCGGCGACGGTGATCTTCATTATTCATGTCGATGAAATCAATAATGATAATCCCGCCCAGATTACGCAACCGTAACTGGCGAGCGATAGCCTGCGTCGCTTCAATATTGGTATTGAAGATGGTGTCGTCCAGATTGCGATGACCAACAAACGCCCCGGTATTGATGTCCACGGTGGTCATTGCTTCGGTCTGGTCGATAATCAGATAGCCGCCGGATTTCAGTTCTACTTTGCGTTCCAGCGCCCGCTGGATTTCGTTTTCGACATCAAAGAGATCGAAAATTGGCTGGCGTCCGGTGTAATGTTCCAGCTTACTGGTCATCTCGGGAATGTATTCCGAAGTGAACTCAAGCAACGCTTCGTAAGTCAGGCGCGAGTCAACGCGAATACGATCCAGCTCAGCGTCGGCGAAATCACGCAGAACACGCTGCGCCAGCGCCAGTTCGCCGTACAGTTGATAACGGGTCTGTGGACGCTTTTTACGTTCCATCACTTTGGTCCAGACGCGTTTCAGGTAGGCAGCATCGGAGGCCAGCTCCGCTTCGCCAACCCCTTCCGCCGCAGTACGGATGATAAATCCGCCCTGCTCGTCGCAATACTCTGCGACCACTTTTTTCAGGCGTTCACGTTCAGATTCACTTTCAATGCGTTGGGAAACCCCAACGTGAGAAGCCCCTGGCATAAACACCAGATAGCGAGACGGCAGCGTGATATCGGTGGTCAGACGCGCACCTTTGGTGCCAAGCGGATCTTTCACCACCTGCACCATCAGATCTTGTCCCTGACGCACCAGCTCCGAAATATCGCGCACCGTGAACTGCTTTTGTTCTTCACCCGCCACACATTCGGTGTGTGGCATGATGTCGGATGCATGAAGAAACGCGGCTTTATCCAGCCCAATATCTACAAAAGCCGCCTGCATACCCGGAAGTACACGACTTACACGACCCTTGTAGATATTGCCTACTATTCCGCGTCGCGCCTCACGTTCAATATGAATTTCCTGCAGAATACCGCCATCAATATACGCCACTCGTGTTTCCGAAGGCGTTACGTTTACCAACAATTCAGCCGTCATGTTTATCCCTTTTGTCACGCAGTGCGTTAAAATTACTTAATAATTCATACGTTTCAACCAGCGGTAAGCCGACTACGGCGTGATAGCTGCCATTTATCTTCCTGACAAAACAACCACCCAGCCCCTGAATACCGTATGCACCTGCTTTATCTAACGGTTCACCGCTGGCAACATAGCCCGCGATGTCTTCGTCTGTTAACGTTCTGAACGTCACATCGGTGACCACCAGACAATCGAGAATGTACTGGCTGTCTGCCAGCGCCACCGCCGTCATTACCTGATGAGTCTGTCCCGATAATTTGCGCAACATCTGCGCCGCATGTTCTGCATCGCGCGGTTTCTCTAACACTTCCCCATTCAGGACAACAATGGTATCCGCTCCCAGTACTGGGAGATCCTGCGCAGTATGAGCAACACCTGCTTGTGCTTTCTCACGCGCCAGACGCATAACATACTGCTGCGCGCTCTCCTGCGGATGGCGCTGTTCCTCAATGCCCGTAACAATACGTTCAAAGGTCACGCCAAGTTGCGCAAGTAACTCCTGACGACGCGGAGAACCGGAAGCTAAATACAGAGAAGTCATAGAAACCTTTATTGCACTGCAAACTGCTGACGGATTTTGCGCATCAGCAAGAAAATCCACGGCCAGAGCACACCATTGACTACACTACTCCAGAACACTTCGGGTCTGAAAGAGACGTTGATCACTAAAAACTCTGCCCAGAAAACAATAATATCCACTACCAGCGAAAGCAACATGACGACCAGCGCCTGCTGCCATAATGCCAGGTTGCGGAAAAGCTGGAATTTCAGTGCTACCAGATAAGCAATGATACTCATCGACAACGCCCGGACACCGAGCGTAGAGCCACTGATCAGATCCAGTATGGCACCCATCACAAAACCTGTGCCCACATTTACGCGATGGGGCAAGGCCAGGATCCAATACAGCAAGATGAGCAATACCCAGTTTGGCCGGAAAACGATGAGATTATCCGGCCAGGGCATAATTTGTAGTAACAAGGCGATGAGGAAAGAGAGCCAGATAACCCAGCGCCCCTGGCTACGATATCTCGCCACTATTGCCCTCCTGGCGCACGTGCAGGCGGTTGAGCACCACTTTGCGGCGGCGTAGCCCTTTGTGGAGAGCGGTTAGCAGCGGGCTGTGTCGGCGCAGCAGGCGCAGTAGCTGCATTTCCTGTCGTCGGTTGCTGCGGAGTCGGCTGAGCGATCCCCGTTGCCGGTTCAGGTAACTTTGGCCCCATCGCGTCTGGCGAAGGCAATACCTGCGGCATCATCTGCATCAGACGTTCATTAGCAACGCGATGCACCTCTTCCGGCGTCATCGGGTTAGCGCCGTTACGATCTGCGCCCCACAGCAGCAGCAGATAACGCAAACGTTGCAGTCCCGCAGTCGGACGCGCCTGGATCACGGTATAAGCGCGCTGGGTATCGAGTTTCACAGAAGAGACGACCGCCACCGGATAACCTTCCGGGAAGCGTCCACCAAGACCAGATGTCACCAATACATCACCAACACGAATATCAGTATTCGCTGGCAGGTGCTCAAGTTGTAAATCATCAGTACAACCGTTACCCGCAGCAATTACGCGGATATCATTACGGAGAACCTGAATTGGCAGTGCATGGGTCGCGTCGCAAATCAGCAACACGCGGCTGGTCAGTTTGGCGACCGCCACCACCTGGCCAACAACACCTTTGTCGCTGATGACCGGCTGGCCTTCATAAACTCCGTTAACGCTGCCTTTGTCGATAACGACTTGATCGCTATACGGATCGTTAACCGTAGAGATAACCTGGGTCACCATCTTTTGCTCATCCTGGCGCAACGGAGAACCCAGCAGCTCGCGCAGGCGCGCGTTCTCCTGTTTGTATTGTCCAAGCATCAGCAGTTCGCTGTTTTTCAACAGCAATTCCTGACGTAACGCCCGGTTTTCAAGTTCTAGTTGATCACGCGAGGCCAGCGTCTGTGATACGCCATCCAGCAATTCTCGAGGAGCATTGGAAACAAAGTAGAAAGGACTGACGGCGGTATCCATATAGGTACGGATTTGACTAAACATCCCCAGGCGACTGTCGGCAATAATAACGCCGAGCGCCACCAGCACCGCCAGAATAAGGCGAATCTGTAGCGACGGGCCACGGCTAAAAATTGGCTTCATAAGTTATGCGTATTCTCGTATCAGACCAGGCAGGGTAAACAGATGTTCCCCCTGCCTGCATCCGATTACTCTTCGCTGAACAGGTCGCCGCCGTGCATGTCGATCATTTCCAGTGCTTTGCCGCCACCGCGTGCCACACAGGTCAGCGGGTCTTCAGCAACAACAACTGGAATGCCGGTTTCTTCCATTAACAAACGGTCAAGGTTACGCAGCAGCGCACCACCGCCAGTGAGCACCATTCCGCGCTCGGAAATGTCGGAAGCGAGTTCCGGCGGGCACTGCTCCAGCGCAACCATCACCGCGCTAACGATGCCGGTCAGCGGTTCTTGCAGCGCTTCGAGGATTTCGTTGGAATTCAATGTAAAGCCGCGTGGCACGCCTTCTGCCAGGTTACGGCCACGAACTTCGATTTCACGGACTTCATCGCCCGGATAAGCAGAACCGATTTCGTGTTTGATACGTTCTGCAGTCGCTTCACCGATCAGAGAACCGTAGTTACGACGAACGTAGTTGATGATCGCTTCGTCGAAGCGGTCACCGCCAATACGTACAGAAGAGGAGTAAACTACACCGTTCAGAGAGATAACGGCAACTTCAGTAGTACCACCACCGATATCAACCACCATGGAGCCGGTTGCTTCAGATACCGGCAAGCCGGCACCGATTGCTGCTGCCATCGGCTCTTCAATCAGGAATACTTCGCGGGCGCCTGCGCCCTGCGCGGATTCACGAATAGCACGACGCTCAACCTGGGTAGCGCCAACCGGCACACAAACCAGAACTCGCGGGCTTGGACGCATAAAGCTGTTGCTGTGCACTTGTTTGATAAAGTGCTGGAGCATCTTTTCAGTCACGAAGAAATCAGCGATAACGCCATCTTTCATTGGGCGAATGGCAGCAATATTGCCCGGCGTACGGCCCAGCATCTGCTTCGCGTCATGACCTACTGCAGCTACGCTTTTCGGTGAACCGGCACGATCCTGACGAATAGCCACCACAGAAGGCTCATTCAATACGATGCCTTGTCCTTTTACATAAATGAGGGTATTCGCAGTACCCAGGTCAATGGACAAGTCATTGGAAAACATGCCACGAAATTTTTTCAACATACTAAGGGATAATCCTGAAAGCTGGGGCGGAAAAGAAAATCCGCTTACTTTACCAACCACACGCAGCAGCGACAAGGCGCAAAAATCATCTGCTACGGTGAAAATTAGTGCAGTTTGTTTCCTTTGTTACAAATCTCTACCTGAGTCCAGAGAGGCTAAATGCATCAGCATGCATTCCTCGCCTGTTTGCAACTGCGTAAGGTCATTAATCTGCATATGTGCTGCAACAATCTGGCGAACAGACAAGCACGCTCCCGTGAAACGCAGCGCGCGTTATTCTACGTGAAAACGGATCAAACGGCAGGTTAAACCGAGTATCTTTGTGAATATTTTTTCACGTTAGTATCAAGTGGCTGTGAGGACGCAAAAAAATCTCCCTGCCCACCCAAAACCCCACGCTGAATCAGGGTCTGCCACTCGCTTCGCGAACGTACACCAGTAGCGTAAACCTGGGTGTTGGTCCCGGAACACGCTTCTACCATGCTCTGAACCAACAATTGATTCTCTGTTCGCTTCTCAATGTTTCTTACCAGCCCCGGATGGAGCTTGAGTAATTCAACATTAAGTTCTTTGATCCAACGGGTACTTACCAGCGTCAAACCAGCCTGGTTGACGGCGACCCGAGCCCCTAAAGCATTCATCAAACGAATGACAGGTTGCAAGCGACCGATATGTTGACCAACATCAGCCTCTGCAAGTTCAATAATTATGCGTTTTCGCTGTGATTTTTCACACTGCATCAGCGTATCACGTAGCCAACGCTGGAAACGCGGTCGAATCAACGACTCAACGGTGACCTGAATCGCCAGATTTTCTTGTGGCCAATAGCGTAACAGCGGGATGAGGCGACTGACTTGCAGACGGTCATACTCTTCCGATAAGCCAAACTGCAACACCATCGGCATATATTCCGCCGAACTGACCTCTTCGTTACCATCAAAGATACGACACATCAGTTCGCGATGATGAACCAGCCCTTCACGAGTAACCGCCGGTTTTTGATAAAGACGCGGGCCTCCGCGACTCAGCATTTGCTCGATGAGCGTCCGCCAGCGAACGTTACCGCGTCCTTTTTCAGGTAACGAGTCATCGTAAATAGCCCAGCTATTGCCGCCCTGTAATCCCGCATTGCGCGTGGCGGATTCCGCATGTTCCATCACCTGTTCGGTATCCTGCCCGCTACGCCAGGCACAGATGCCGATGTGAATCATATCATCACGATCGAGCATTTTATTCGTCGGTAAGGTATCGACCGCCTTGATCAATTGCCCGGCAATGCTCTCCGCCTCTTTTAATGTCCGATGTGGCAACAGCACGGCGAAATCGCTACGGTGATAACGCGCCAATAGCGCCCCGGGATAACGCATCATAAATGTCGATAACAGATTTGTCAGGGTGAAGAGTTGTTCTTCAACCTGGCTGTGCCCCCAAGTGTCGCTCAACATATTGAAATCCGGCAGGCGGATCATCATCACGATCCCGTGAGTCCCCACTTTCTCCTGATCTTCCAGTAACGTTGCTAACTGATTATCGAAAAAAAGTCGGTTATTGAGACCGGTTTTGATGTCCTGAGCAGCATAGGAGCGGATCAGTGTATCAAGACGACTGTGCTGTTCGCGTGCGTTCTGAATTTCACAAAGCAGCGTATCCAGCGCACTGCTGGTTCTGGGCGGCCATTCATAGATGGTTCCCAACACATTCGAGCCACGCTCGCCATTTAAAATACGTGTGGCGCGGGTTTCCAGCAATTCTTGCCCGGCAAGTTGTCGTTGTAACCAGCGTACTGCCAGGAAGAGCATAATAATGATAAATCCAATCGCACCGGTGAGCGGTGCGGTGGTCATCAACGAGTGGAAATAGTTGCCCATCGGGTCCTGATAAACCAAACGCAGCGACATCCCCGGATGTTTAATCAACGGCACAGTCAGTTCGCGAAACAGATCGCTGGTTCCCACCGGACGGTAACTACCATTGCGGGACTGGGTATAAACCTGTTTTTTATCGTGCAAAAGATCCACGCGAACGATATCCGCAGACATCATCAGTTCGCTGATTTGTGGCCTCAACGTGCTGAAGTCATTCGACACAAGGTGGGTATCGATCGCCGTCGCCACTGCCTGAACACGATGACTAAACTTATACTGAATGGCGTTATAGAAACTAAGCGAGCAGCCCAGCAGGGTCACAAAAATTGTTAACCCGGTGAGCAGCGTGACAAAGGCCGAAAATTTCGTCGTTAATCTCATCCTTGTGTTAACTCCGATAGTGAGGACGCGGGCATACTAGCAAATCAGATTTATCTCGCAATTTATTGCGCTTCATCGGCTTTGCTTTTCCATTAGCGAGTATAGTCTTCAGAAATTATTTTCCAATCCATCATGCACATGAGGATCTCTTATGCAGGCGTTACTTTTAGAACAGCAGGACGGTAAAACCCTCGCATCTGTACAGACTCTGGACGCAAGTCGCCTGCCGGAAGGCGATGTGACGGTCGATGTCCACTGGTCGAGTCTGAATTATAAAGATGCGCTGGCGATTACCGGTAAAGGAAAAATCATCCGTAATTTTCCGATGATTCCTGGTATTGACTTTGCCGGAACTGTACGCGCCAGTGAAGATCCTCGTTTTCATGCCGGTCAGGAAGTGTTACTGACGGGTTGGGGCGTCGGTGAAAACCACTGGGGCGGGCTGGCACAACAGGCGCGCGTAAAAGGTGACTGGCTGGTTGCGATGCCACAGGGTCTGGACGCGCGTAAAGCGATGGTTATCGGTACTGCCGGGTTTACCGCCATGCTGTGCGTACTGGCACTGGAAGATGCCGGTATTCGTCCGCAGGATGGCGAGATTGTGGTGACGGGCGCCAGCGGCGGCGTCGGCAGTACGGCTGTGGCGCTGCTGCATAAGTTAGGTTATCAGGTCGTTGCTGTATCTGGTCGCGAAAGTACCCATGAATATCTGAAAAGTTTAGGAGCCAGCCGTATTCTGCCCCGCGATGAGTTTGCTGAGTCCCGTCCCCTGGAAAAACAACTCTGGGCAGGCGCAATTGACACTGTTGGTGACAAAGTACTGGCGAAAGTGCTGGCACAAATGAACTACGGCGGCTGCGTGGCGGCTTGTGGTCTGGCGGGTGGCTTTGCTCTGCCAACCACGGTAATGCCGTTTATTCTGCGCAACGTTCGTCTGCAAGGAGTGGATTCAGTCATGACGCCACCAGCTCGTCGGGCGCAGGCCTGGCAGCGTCTGGTCGCCGATCTACCGGAATCATTCTATTCACAAGCAGCAAAAGAAATCTCACTGACAGAGGCACCGAAGTTTGCCGAAGCCATTATTAATAACCAGGTGCAGGGGCGCACTCTGGTAAAAATAAGTTAAGATTTCGTACAAAATAATTTACATATAACTAACGAATTTTAGCAGCACTTTGACATTCTCCCTGCCATAGTAATCAGGAGCATACCGGGAGTCTGTTATGAAAAAAATTCGTCAATTTACAGAAGCCGATGTCACTGCCGAATCGGCTTTTTTTATGCAACGTCGGCAGATTCTGAAAACGTTAGGCATCAGCGCAGCTGCACTTTCTCTGCCAACCACTACACATGCCGACCTGCTTAGCTGGTTTAAGGGCAACGATCGTCCGCCCGCGCCAGCCGGGAAGCCGCTGGAGTTTAGTAAACCTGCCGCCTGGCAAAATAACCTGCCGCTCACGCCGGAAGATAAAGTTTCCGGCTATAACAACTACTATGAGTTCGGGCTGGATAAAGCGGATCCAGCGGCAAATGCCGGCAGCCTGAAAACCGATCCGTGGACGTTGAAAATCAGTGGTGAAGTCGCCAAACCATTAACGCTCGACCATGACGCCTTAACCCATCGTTTCCCGCTGGAAGAGCGGATTTACCGTATGCGCTGTGTGGAAGCGTGGTCGATGGTAGTACCGTGGATTGGTTTCCCGCTGCACAAATTACTGGCACTGGCGGAACCAACCAGTAACGCGAAATACGTCGCCTTCGAAACCATTTATGCGCCGGAACAGATGCCAGGCCAGCAGGATCGGTTTATTGGCGGCGGCCTGAAATATCCTTATATAGAAGGATTACGTCTCGACGAAGCGATGCATCCACTCACGCTGATGACCGTCGGTGTCTATGGCAAGGCGCTACCGCCACAAAATGGCGCACCGGTGCGACTGATTGTGCCGTGGAAATATGGCTTTAAAGGGATTAAATCGATTGTCAGTATTAAGCTGACCCGTGAACGTCCGCCAACCACCTGGAATCTGGCAGCGCCCAATGAATATGGCTTTTACGCCAACGTCAATCCGCATGTTGATCATCCCCGCTGGTCGCAGGCTACCGAACGTTTGATTGGTTCAGGCGGCATTCTGGATGTACAACGCCAGCCAACGCTGCTGTTTAACGGATACGCCGATCAAGTGGCGTCGCTCTATCGTGGCCTGGATTTACGGGAGAATTTTTAAGTGCGACTGACAGCAAAACAAGTGACATGGCTGAAAGTTTGCCTGCATCTTGCCGGATTTTTGCCGTTTGTCTGGCTGGTATGGGCCATCAATCATGGTGGATTAAGCGCCGACCCGGTGAAAGATATCCAGCATTTTACCGGTCGGACTGCGCTGAAATTCTTGCTGGCAACCTTATTAATTACGCCACTAGCGCGCTATGCTAAACAGCCCTTATTGATACGCACCCGCCGCCTGCTGGGTTTATGGTGTTTCGTCTGGGCAACGCTGCACTTAACCAGTTATGCCTTACTGGAACTGGGCGTGAATAATCTGACGTTATTCGGTCAGGAATTAATCACCCGACCTTATTTAACGCTCGGAATTGTCAGTTGGCTGATTTTACTGGCTTTAGCATTGACTTCCACGCAGGCGATGCAGCGAAAATTAGGCAAACGCTGGCAACAGTTGCATAACTTCGTCTATCTGGTCGCGATCCTGGCTCCCATACATTATCTGTGGTCAGTGAAGATTATCTCACCACAGCCGGTTATCTACGCCGGGCTGGCTTTATTACTTTTAGCCTTACGTTTTAAGAAGTTCCGTCAATGGTGGCGCTAATTTCATGAACTGTGCGGCTTGTTGCAAAATGCGCGGCGTTGAAAGTTATTTACATGTTAGCTGTTGATTATCTTCCCTGATAAGACCAGTATTTAGCTGCCAATTGCTACGAAATCGTTATAATGTGCGACTTCGTTCTCCCTAACGCGGTTTTTAAGCTGCGGAAAAGGTGACAATGGCGCAACGAAGGTATATTTTGTTTTTTGCCGGAGGATAGCAGCAGATCGCTGCACAATGTCCGTCAAGTCTCACATTGACGCTCTGGGGCAAAATAGACCGGCGTCCCGGTCAGCTGGAATTTATCGCTATGCATACAGCTGTCGGGGCATACGCTTTACAGACGGCGGTGAAACGCCTGTCACAATCACACTAAACAAAGAGTACGGAACCCACTCATGGATATTCGTAAGATTAAAAAACTGATCGAGCTGGTTGAAGAATCAGGCATCTCTGAACTGGAAATTTCTGAAGGCGAAGAGTCAGTACGCATCAGCCGTGCAGCACCTGCCGCTAGTTTCCCGATGATGCAACAAGCTTACGCTGCACCGATGATGCAGCAGCCAGCTCAATCTAACGCAGCCGCTCCGGCGACCGTTCCTTCCATGGAAGCGCCAGCAGCAGCGGAAATCAGTGGTCACATCGTACGTTCCCCAATGGTTGGTACTTTCTATCGCACCCCAAGCCCGGACGCGAAAGCGTTCATCGAAGTGGGTCAGAAAGTGAACGTGGGCGATACCCTGTGCATCGTTGAAGCCATGAAAATGATGAACCAGATCGAAGCAGACAAATCCGGTACTGTGAAAGCAATTCTGGTCGAAAGTGGACAACCGGTAGAATTTGACGAGCCGCTGGTCGTCATCGAGTAACGAGGCGAACATGCTGGATAAAATTGTTATTGCCAACCGTGGCGAGATTGCATTGCGTATTCTTCGTGCCTGTAAAGAACTGGGCATTAAGACTGTCGCTGTGCACTCCAGCGCGGATCGCGATTTAAAACACGTATTACTGGCAGATGAAACGGTCTGTATTGGCCCGGCTCCGTCAGTAAAAAGTTATCTGAACATCCCGGCTATCATCAGCGCCGCTGAAATCACCGGCGCAGTAGCAATCCATCCGGGTTACGGCTTCCTTTCCGAAAACGCCAATTTTGCCGAGCAGGTTGAACGCTCTGGCTTTATCTTCATCGGCCCGAAAGCAGACACTATTCGCCTGATGGGCGACAAAGTGTCTGCAATTGCAGCAATGAAAAAAGCTGGCGTTCCTTGCGTACCGGGTTCTGACGGCCCGCTGGGCGACGATATGGATAAAAACCGCGCCATTGCAAAACGCATTGGTTATCCGGTGATTATCAAAGCCTCCGGTGGCGGCGGCGGTCGCGGTATGCGCGTTGTGCGCAGCGACGCTGAACTGGCGCAGTCTATCTCCATGACCCGTGCGGAAGCAAAAGCTGCTTTTAGCAATGATATGGTTTACATGGAGAAATACCTGGAAAATCCTCGCCACGTCGAGATCCAGGTACTGGCGGACGGTCAGGGCAATGCTATCTATCTGGCGGAACGTGACTGCTCCATGCAGCGCCGCCACCAGAAAGTGGTCGAAGAAGCACCAGCACCGGGCATTACCCCAGAACTGCGTCGTTACATCGGCGAACGTTGCGCTAAAGCGTGTGTTGATATCGGCTATCGCGGTGCAGGTACTTTCGAGTTCCTGTTCGAAAACGGCGAGTTCTATTTCATCGAAATGAACACCCGTATTCAGGTAGAACACCCGGTTACTGAAATGATCACCGGCGTTGACCTGATCAAAGAACAGCTGCGTATCGCGGCAGGTCAACCGCTGTCGATCAAGCAAGAAGAAGTTCACGTTCGCGGCCATGCGGTGGAATGCCGTATCAACGCCGAAGATCCGAATACCTTCCTGCCAAGCCCGGGCAAAATCACCCGTTTCCACGCACCTGGCGGTTTTGGCGTGCGTTGGGAGTCTCATATCTACGCTGGCTACACCGTGCCGCCGTACTATGACTCAATGATCGGTAAACTGATTTGCTACGGTGAAAACCGTGACGTGGCGATTGCTCGCATGAAGAATGCGCTGCAGGAGCTGATCATCGACGGTATCAAAACCAACGTTGATCTGCAGATCCGCATCATGAACGACGAGAACTTCCAGCATGGTGGCACTAACATCCACTATCTGGAGAAAAAACTCGGTCTTCAGGAAAAATAATTGTGATGCGCGGTGCTTTCATCGCGTTTAACAATGAATGCATTCACACCGGGCCTGTTAACACTGCCCGGTGTTTTTATTGCCGCTAACGGTAGCCTGCAATTTCCGTTTTTAACGCAGTAATTTCAGCATCGCCTTCGACAATCCCCAGTTCGAAAAAATATATCTTCGTTTCACCAGGCTGAATAAACGGCAAACGCCCCTGTGCTCGCTCGTTATCGCGCCCATCAGGGAAACTGTTGCTCACTTCCAGTCCCATAACATATTCGCCTGCACCTAAATTTTTCCACTGGATAAAATTGGGTAGCTGCCGGGTGTCGAATTTTTCGTAAATTCCCCATCCCAGTTCGGCATTCACTAGCGCAACCTTACTCATTCCGTCATCGTCGCTATTTAACGTGAGATAGTAAACCTGCTCGTCAAAACCTGGCTGCGGGGCACAAATCTCCAGATGGTTGGCTAACCCTTCCGCCGCGCGCGGAGTCCGTGGCGTCACGCTTTTCGCTGACAGCAATATTTCTGCCCGTGGCGATAATAAAGGCCAGCCGTAATTAAAGTGATAGAGAATTTGTAGCGGCTGGCGGGTGAAACCTTGATTAGTAACCCTATCTTCAATGCGCAGCACATTTTCGCCATAGCGGCAGCAAATGGTTCTCTCAAGTGTCAAATTTTCACCGAACAGCCGCGTTTCCCGCACTTTGCCATTGATGATAAATTCAATACCGTCGTAGGTTCGTTCTGTGCGATACCCCACCTCTTCAGCTGGTGTCGCAGCCAGGCGCCCATGTAATCCTAACGTTTCGCCATTATCTTCACAGGGCGTACCGATGTAGCTTAACCCGCAGGTGGTTAATAATCCCGCATAGAAGCTACGCAAAAAACCGTTGCCATGCGGCTCAAAAAAAGCTGGCGCGACGATGCCGTTGGGGGTGATGAAAGAAAGCGCCGTGTCTTTATAGCTGGCCCAGGCAATGTCCAGCGCACGATCTTTTACCACCGTAAACGCCAGCCCCGCACCTGTGCGGACATCAAACGCTTCCGTGCCCTTTGCTCTGCCACTACGTAATTCATAGTGTTTAATCCCGGCAACCTGCGAGAGCTCGCCTATCCACGGCCATATTTCATTATTCATTGCGCGGCTTCCCGAATAGTCATGCTATGGCACTGGATAAACGCTTCGATCTCCGCCAACCGGGAAGTCCCTTCCATCGGGCCGCGTCGGGTTACCGCCAGTGCACCGCAGGCGTTGGCGTATTGCAATGCCCGATGGGCATCAAACCCTAGCTGGCGGCAGGCAATCCACGCACCACCAAAGCAGTCTCCCGCACCGGTTGGGTCGACTTCTTCCACCGGATAGCTCTCAACATGAAACTGCTCATTCTCGGAGTAGTAACTGGCACCTTGATTGCCGCGCTTCACAATCACCTCTTTAACACCTTCTTCAAGAAAACCAGCGATTGCACGCTCCGGCGTCGAATGTGGCGACAAGAGCAACACTTCGCCCTCGCTGGGCATATAGACATCCGTTAACTCAAGAACAAAGTGGAGGGCGTCGCGCATTTCTGGAATATCGAGCATCTCTTTCCGAATATTAGGGTCGAAAGAAATAACACCACCATTTGCTTTAACGATGGTTACTGCTTTTTTTACTGCGTCTACCATATGAAATGAAAACAGGGATGAGCCCATAATATGAAAATGGGTACAGTCCTTCAGAATATTTTCATCAACATGCTGCGCTGATAATTTACCGCACGCGGCATTCTTAATGTTAAAAATAAAATCACGGTCGCCTGACTTATGATACGTCACAAAAGCACTACCGGTAGCCTCCAGAGGTAAGATGGAAATCCCTCGAATATCAACACCATCAGCCGCCAGGCGATGAATATTAATATCGCCAAAACCATCATTCCCCACACAGCTAATGATACCGCATGGAACCCCCAGACGTGTTACCTGGTCAATAAAAATAGCAGGCGCGCCACTGGGATAAGGGCCGTTCCAGACACCCGGTTGGTCAAATGGCTGGCCGATTTTACTCGCCATAATTTCAACCAGAATTTCTCCAATTGTGAAGACCTTATTCATATGATTAATTCCTTGAAATAATTAGCTGCGTTTTCTTTTATTTCTTACGTCAAAATAAACGGCTACCAGAATGACTAATCCTTTAACCACCATCTGGTAGAAATAAGGAACGTTCATTAAGTTCATACCATTATTAATAATGCCTATGGTTAATGCGCCGATCACCGTACCCACCACCGTGCCATAACCACCGTTGAGACTGGTGCCCCCCAATACGGCAGCAGCAATGGCATCCAACTCGTAGCTAAGTGCGGAATTCGGCTGCCCTGAGTAAAGGCGCGAGGCGAGGATCATCCCACTAATGCCTGCCAACACCGCCGTAATCATAAAGACTTTAATTTTTAGGCGAGTTACATTAATACCCGAATAGATTGCCGCTTCTTTATTACCGCCGGTAATATATATTTTCCGACCAAAGGTTGTTTTAGTAAGAATAAAATGATTAACCAGCAATAAGATGATTAATATCCAGATAGGAATAGGTATATAGAGAAATTCACCGTTCCCCAGCGCCAGAAAGGCATCATCTTTAATCATGACAGGCATACCGTCAGTGACAATATAAGCAATGCCTCGAAATATTCCCATGGTAGCAACAGTAACAATAAACGAAGGGATACCCGCTATAGCCGTCAAGCCACCATTTATCATCCCCAGAGCCAGTGCTGCAATAATGGATAATGGAACCAATAAAATAAATGGAATTCCCCATGAAGCCCCAAGCGCAGCAAATGTACCAATCAATGCAATAGTTGAACCGACCGATAAATCAATATCGCCAAGTAAAAGAACATAAGTCATTCCATAGGCGGTAATTGCAATTATCGACACCTGAAGAATGATGTTGGTGATGTTATTGGTGGTAAAAAAACTGTCATTAATAAAACTGAACAGAATGATTAACACCACCATTCCACTGAGGATACCGCCATATTGCCTGAAGACTTTTTTAAAGCTATTTGCGATGGAAATTTCAGAACGTTTTGGACTGGAGAGAGTTTTCTCTGTCATTTAGCGCACTCCTGTTGCAGCGGTCATTACTTGCGTCTGCGTTAAATTTTCACATGAATAAATATCGGCAATTGTTTTATTACGCATCACCACCAGACGATCGCTTAGCGCCATAACCTCTGGCAGTTCAGAAGACACCAGAATAATGGCCGTCCCCGCCGCCGCCAGTTGGCGTATCACGTTATAAATTTCAAATTTTGCGCCGACATCCACACCGCGCGTTGGCTCATCAAGCAATAAAATTCGCGGGGTTTTCTCCAGCCATTTCGATAACACGATTTTTTGTTGATTGCCGCCGCTCAGCGCCCCCACAGCCTGATGTACGGAACTCACTTTTGTGTTCATTCTGGCGACAGATTTAACCGTTCTCGCCTCTTCTTGCCGGTGATTAATGAGTCCCATCCGCGAAGCGTTATATTGAAACGCCACATGGTGCGTGTTCATATTGACGTCGTGCATCAGCACCAACCCTTCTTCCTTGCGGTTTTCCGTTACGAAAGCAATTCCATGATCAATGGCCTGTTTGGGATTAGCGATCCTGACCTCTTTGCCATCAATCAACACTGTTCCGTGGTACGGAATAAGGCCAAACAGCGCCTTCATAACATCAGAACGCCCGGCACCTACAAGGCCAAAAAATCCCAGCACTTCCCCCGGGCGAACAGCAAAATTAACCTCCTTAAAGAGCGAAGGATGGGAAAGATTTTTTACTTCCAGTTTTGCAGGAACATTTTCATCCGGCTTTTCCCCAAGACGTGCTGGCCAGATATTTTTCATTTCCCGCCCAACCATCTGGGCAATCAAATGCTGGATATCACTGTTTTTCTTTTCATGCGTTGCAATATATTCACCATCGCGGATCACTGAAATATCATCCGAAATCCGCATAATTTCATCCATGCGGTGAGAGATATAAATAACCGCACATCCTCGCTGTTTTAACTTTTCAATAATATTAAACAAAATCTCTGCTTCGTTATCACTGAGCGAAGATGTCGGCTCATCCATAATCACGACATCCGCCGCGTAGCTTAATGCTTTGGCGATTTCTACCAGTTGACGATGCGCCATCGACATATTGCCGACCATTTCCAGCGGATCCAGTGGGATGCCCAGTTCCGCGAGCAGACTCTGGCAATCTGCGAGCATTTTTTTATCGTTAATAATGCCAAAACGGCGTGGTTCATTATTGGCATAAATGTTTTCCGCCACTGTCATATTGTTGCTCAGGCTTAATTCCTGAAAAATAATAGCAATCCCTAACTGGCGTGAATGTTGTGGATTATTAATGGTGATGGTTTCACCACGTAGTTTTATCGTTCCCTGAGTTGGCGGATAAACTCCAGCGAGTATTTTCATTAATGTCGACTTACCCGCTCCATTCTCGCCTAATAAAGTATGCACCCGCCCTTTGCGTAAGGAGAGTGTAATATCTTTTAACGCCTGAACATGACCAAATGTCTTCGCAATATGCGAAACATCAAGAATAACATCCGTCATAATGACCTCGGTGTCACAACAAAACGCCGATGACGTTTTGTTGTGAGTTGAAGATGTTTATTATTTACCTGTATAAACGCCGGGTTGTACCGGGATCATTTTTTCTACCGGTTTACCATTGAGATGATCCACAGCGGCATCAATCGCTTTAGCGCCCATTTGATCCGGGTATTGTCGAATCACTGCGGCAAAGGTTTTTTCACTGTCTACGGCATCGCGCGCTTCTTTCATGCCATCAAAACCGATAATTTTGATATTGTCGTTATGCGCAGATTTCGCCGCTATAACCGCTGCCAGTGCGGCATCATCACCAAAACCAAACAGCCCATTCAGGTTGGCGTTTGCCTGCATAATATTTTGTGCCGTCGTTAACGCTTCAGCACGCGTAATACCCGGTTGCTCAGCAACAATTTTAATCTCCGGTGTATCGCTTAACCCTTTTTTAAAGCCATCGACGCGCGCAACTACCGATTGCAGTGCCGGGTAAGAAATAATGGCTACAGTCCCCTTACCGTTCAATAGTTTTCCCATTAACTTGCCCGCTTCAACACCTCCCGCGTAGTTATCGGTCGCAACATGCGATACTACCGGAACACCTTCCGCAGCAACATCAACAGTGATAACAGGGATACCAGCTTTGTCGGCTTTAATTATCGCAGCCTGTACACCTTTAGAGTCCACTGGAGATATAATAATGGCATCCACTTTTTTAGTAATAAAATCTTCGACATCTGAAAGTTGCTTATTTAAATCCTGGTTGGCAATAGAAACGCTTAAATTGACATTATCTTTTTTAGCTTCTTCTTTCATTGCATTCGCAAGATCGATATAAAAAGGATGTTGTTGCGTTAATAATGATGCACCAATTTTATACTCTTTTGCTAATGAGCTTTGTGAGAACAACGCCAGACTCACCAACATTGCCGAGCCAAGTAATTTAATATTTTTCATAAACAGTCCTCATTGTTTTTGTAGGGTACAACGTATTAAATTTTTCCTTCACTGCCGCAAACGCCGATAATGCGCGTAACGACTTCCTTCATAGCGGCTTTTGCTGGCTGCATATAATGGCGAGGATCATTCGCCGCCGGATTGTTGTAGAAATATCCTTTTAACGCATCGGCAAAAGCAATTTTCAGTTCTGTCGCAACATTCACTTTGCAGATACCGCTGCGGATACAGTGCTGAATGTCCTGTTCCGATAACCCCGAAGCGCCATGCAACACCAACGGAACATCCACTAACTGACGAATTTGTTCCAGCCGGGCAAAATCCAGACGTGGTTCATTCGCATACAAGCCATGTGCAGTGCCTATTGCTACCGCCAGGGAGTCAATTTGTGTGCGTTGTACAAACTCTGCGGCTGCAACAGGTGAGGTATAAGCCGAATCTTTTTCATCCACCAGCAGATCATCCTCCTGCCCGCCAAGGCGGCCCAGTTCAGCCTCGACGCTGACATCAAGGCTGTGGCAAAACGTAGTGACTTCTTTCACCCGCGCTATATTTTCTTCAAACGGCAGATGAGAACCATCAATCATGACTGAACGAATCCCTGCGCGTACTTTGTTAAAAATATCATCGCGCTCTTCATGGTGGTCGAGATGCAGGACTAATGGCAGGCGGTACTCATGAGCCAGAGATTGTACTAACGAAATTAAACTTCCCACTCCGCCATAACGATAAGTACCGGGTGTTCCCGCCAGCATAACGGGAGAGCGAAGTTGTGCGGCGCTCTCAACGACAACCTGTAATGTTTCAAGGTTATGAATATTGAAAGCGGGGACGGCATATTCCTCTGACTGGGCTTTTTTCAGCATATTTTTGCTTGAAATGATGTACATCACGGCTCCTGTTTTTCGGCGTTCTTCTTACAAAACGAAGAAATAGAATTATTACTTTCATTTTGAAAGCAAAATAGCACAGCAAAAGCGCCAAAAAGCGTGATGCATGTCGAATATCGTCAAAATAACTTACAAGATATAACTAAAATTGGTTTTTACTTTATAAACGAAACCATCACAAAATATCTCAATAAAAATATTTCTTATTAATTTCAATAAATTAAATACATTGCGTTGCTGTTTTTTTATCCAGTATTTTGTTTTCAAAATGTAGATAACGTTGAAGGGTAACTTTCAAAGAAAAATACAAGGGGCTATAGTGTTACGCATTAAAGGCCAATGATGAGTGTTAACGTGCCGAGAAAATCATCTAACCTACTGAAACGAAGATTAAAAATTGCAGAAATTGTTGCTACCCAGGGTGAAATCAAAGTTGATGACTTATCTGCTCAACTTGGCGTCTCTGGCGTGACAATCCGTGGCGATCTCAGTTATCTGGAGCAACAGGGGTATTTAAAGCGTTCTTTTGGTGGTGCCATTGCGACACCACTCGCCCCTGAACCTGAATCGGCACCACCCATTACGATATTGTCTCTGACCCAACAAATGGAAATTGCGCGGCATTGTGCCCGCCTTATCAGCGATCGTGACACGCTATTTCTTGGACATGGAACAATCTGCCGCAAGATCATTCCATTACTCAGCGAAGTAAAAAAACTGCGTCTGATCACTAACGATCCCGAACATGCGCTGCTGGCAAATCAGTTTATTGATGGCGAAATAATTCTGGCTGGCAGTGAAATGCTGCGCCCTGACACCGCACTGGCGGGAAAACCGCTCGAACAGGCGCTTCAGCATTTCACCATTACCCATAGCATTCTGGAAATCAGTCATCTGGATGCAGATGGTACTCTGAATATCAATACCCCCAGAGTTGCCGCCGCCTGGCAACTCTGTTTTGACAATGCCCAGAATAAGACAGTAATCGTCACTGCCAATACCGATTCATCGACGGCTGCTATCGGACATCTTCATCAGGCAGAAAATGTGATTGTCAGTCGCAGCATGAACGAACGATATCAGCAGCAATTGCAGTCTGCTGATTTCGTTATTCTTTATACCAGCAATGACTGCTTTACCTGGTCCAATCGCGAAAGGCTTCAGGAATAAGAGGGGTTTTGTGACAATAACCATCTGCGCTATGGGAGAATTGCTGGCCGAGTTTTTGTCCCGCAACCCACAACAAAAATTCACTCAGCCAGGGGAGTTTATCGGGCCATTTCCCAGCGGCGCACCAGCAATCTTTGCTGCACAGGTAGCAAAATTGTCCCGGCGGGCTATTTTCTTCGGTTGCGTTGGTAACGATGATTTTGGCCGTCTCATTATTGAACGCCTGCGTCATGAAGGTGTCATTACCGATGGTATCCACATAATGAACAATGCTGTAACAGGCACAGCGTTTGTCAGTTATCAAAATCCGCAGAAACGGGATTTCGTCTTTAATATTCCTAATAGTGCCTGCGGTTTGTTTACTGCCGGGCACATTGATAAGGATTTGCTAAGACAGTGTAATCATCTGCACATTGTGGGTTCATCACTGTTCTCATTTCGTATGATCGATGTCATGCGCAAAGCGATAACAACGATCAAATCTGCTGGCGGCACCGTCTCTTTCGACCCCAATATTCGCAAAGAGATGCTGAGTATTCCCGAAATGGCGCAGGCTCTCGATTATTTAATTGAATATACAGATATCTTTATCCCAAGCGAAAGCGAACTCCCTTTCTTCGCCCGTCACAAAAATCTGTCAGAAGAACAGATTGTTAGCGATCTTCTCCACGGCGGCGTAAAACATGTGGCGATAAAACGCGCCCAGCGTGGAGCCAGCTATTACCAACTAAAAAACGGGACATTACACGCCCAGCATATTGCAGGCCACGATAGCGAAATCATCGATCCAACCGGTGCTGGCGACTGCTTTGGCGCTACTTTTGTCACTCTTTTCTTGTCGGGTTTCCCGGCACACAAGGCGTTACAATATGCTAACGCCAGCGGCGCACTCGCCGTAATGCAGCAAGGCCCGATGGAAGGGATATCCTCACTGGCTGACATTGAAGACTTTTTGCAACGGCACTGAACGGCAATTTTCTGTCAGATTGTTTTCCCTGCCTGAAGACTTGCCGTAGAATTGCCCGTTTCTCGTATCCCCCCATGAGGAGGACCCCTTCCGTGGACACTCGTTTTGTTCAGGCCCATAAAGAGGCGCGCTGGGCGCTGGGGCTGACCCTTTTGTATCTGGCAGTATGGTTAGTAGCCGCTTACTTACCTGGCGTTGCCCCCGGTTTTACCGGCTTTCCGCGCTGGTTTGAGATGGCCTGCATCCTGACGCCGCTGCTGTTTATTGGACTGTGCTGGGCGATGGTAAAATTTATCTATCGCGATATCCCGCTGGAGGATGACGATGCAGCTTGAAGTAATTCTACCGCTGGTCGCCTATCTGGTGGTGGTGTTCGGGATCTCTGTCTACGCAATGCGTAAACGGAGCGCGGGCACGTTCCTTAATGAGTATTTCCTCGGCAGCCGTTCTATGGGCGGTATTGTGCTGGCGATGACGCTCACCGCAACCTATATCAGTGCCAGTTCGTTTATCGGCGGGCCAGGTGCTGCTTATAAATACGGGCTGGGCTGGGTGTTGCTGGCGATGATCCAGTTGCCTGCGGTATGGCTTTCACTCGGTATTCTTGGCAAAAAGTTCGCGATTCTCGCGCGCCGCTACAATGCGGTGACGCTGAACGATATGCTGTTTGCCCGCTACCAGAGCCGTCTTCTGGTGTGGCTGGCGAGTTTGAGTTTGCTGGTTGCGTTCGTTGGTGCAATGACCGTGCAGTTTATCGGCGGTGCGCGCCTGCTGGAAACCGCTGCGGGTATTCCTTATGAAACCGGGCTGCTGATTTTCGGTATTAGTATTGCGTTGTATACCGCCTTTGGCGGCTTTCGCGCCAGCGTGCTGAACGACACCATGCAAGGACTGGTGATGCTGATTGGCACCATTGTGCTGCTGGTCGGCGTGGTTCATGCTGCTGGCGGCTTAAGCAACGCAGTAGAGACGCTGCAAACCATCGATCCACAACTGGTTACGCCACAAGGTGCTGACGATATTCTGTCACCTGCCTTTATGACGTCGTTCTGGGTGCTGGTGTGCTTTGGCGTGATTGGTCTGCCACATACTGCGGTACGCTGCATCTCTTATAAAGACAGTAAAGCAGTACATCGTGGGATCATCATTGGTACGGTTGTAGTGGCGATCCTGATGTTTGGAATGCACCTTGCCGGAGCGTTAGGTCGTGCAGTGATCCCCGATCTCACCGTGCCGGATCTGGTGATCCCGACGCTGATGGTAAAAGTGCTGCCACCGTTTGCTGCCGGGATCTTCCTTGCTGCACCAATGGCTGCGATCATGTCAACAATCAACGCCCAATTGCTGCAAAGTTCCGCTACGATCATTAAAGATCTCTATCTGAATATCCGTCCGGATCAAATGCAAAATGAGACGCGTCTGAAGCGGATGTCGGCAGTAATTACGTTAGTTCTCGGCGCGTTGCTGCTGCTTGCCGCCTGGAAGCCGCCAGAAATGATCATCTGGCTGAATTTGCTGGCCTTCGGTGGACTGGAAGCCGTTTTCCTGTGGCCGCTGGTGCTAGGTCTTTATTGGGAACGCGCCAACGCCAAAGGCGCGCTAAGTGCGATGATCGTCGGCGGCGTGCTGTATGCCGTACTTGCGACGCTGAATATTCAGTACCTGGGCTTCCACCCTATCGTGCCCTCGTTACTGCTAAGTTTGCTGGCTTTCCTGGTCGGAAACCGTTTCGGTACATCCGTCCCGCAAGTTACCGTTTTGACTACTGATAAATAAAGAGTTTTGCCATGCCTTGGATCCAACTGAAACTGAACACCACCGGCGCGAACGCAGAAGATCTTAGCGATGCGCTGATGGAAGCAGGTGCCGTTTCTATCACTTTTCAGGACACCCACGATACGCCGGTGTTTGAGCCTCTGCCTGGCGAAACTCGCCTGTGGGGCGATACCGATGTGATAGGTCTGTTCGACGCTGAAACCGATATGAACGACGTGGTGGCGATTCTGGAAAACCATCCGCTGCTCGGCGCAGGCTTCGCGCATAAAATCGAACAACTGGAAGATAAAGACTGGGAGCGCGAATGGATGGATAATTTCCACCCGATGCGCTTTGGTGAACGTCTGTGGATCTGCCCAAGCTGGCGTGATGTGCCGGACGAAAATGCGGTTAACGTGATGTTAGACCCAGGGCTGGCGTTTGGTACAGGGACTCATCCAACAACCTCTCTGTGCCTGCAATGGCTCGACAGCCTCGATTTAACCGGTAAAACAGTCATCGACTTTGGTTGTGGTTCCGGCATTCTGGCTATCGCGGCGCTGAAGCTGGGTGCAGCAAAAGCCATTGGTATTGATATCGATCCGCAGGCGATTCAGGCCAGCCGCGACAACGCCGAACGTAATGGCGTTTCTGACCGTCTGGAACTCTATCTCCCGAAAGATCAGCCAGAAGAAATGAAAGCCGACGTGGTGGTCGCTAATATCCTGGCAGGCCCATTACGTGAACTGGCACCGTTAATCAGTGTCCTGCCGGTTTCAGGCGGTTTGCTGGGCCTTTCCGGTATTCTGGCAAGCCAGGCAGAGAGCGTTTGTGAGGCTTATGCAGCTAACTTCACGCTCGACCCGGTTGTGGAAAAAGAAGAGTGGTGTCGCATTACCGGTCGTAAGAATTAACCTTCGCATCACCGCATGGTGATGCAGAGCAAAGTGCGAGCAAGGTCACAAAAGGCACGTAAATTTGCTGATTATTTACGCAATTTTGCGTGCCAAAATTTTCATTCATAAAGAAAAATTGAGAACTTACTCAAATTTCTTGGAGTGTAAATTTTAGTCACTATTTTCTAATATGATGATTTTTATGAGTAATTATCGCGCCACGCTCATTTTAAATGCAATTCTTTGATCCATCTCAGAGGATTGGTCAAAGTTTGGCCTTTCATCTCGTGCAAAAAATGCGTAATATACGCCGCCTTGCAGTCACAGTATGGTCATTTCTTAACTCATGCGCATCGGACAATATCAGCTCAGAAATCGCCTGATCGCAGCGCCCATGGCTGGCATTACAGACAGACCTTTTCGGACGTTGTGCTACGAGATGGGAGCCGGATTGACAGTATCCGAGATGATGTCTTCTAACCCTCAGGTTTGGGAAAGCGACAAATCTCGTTTACGGATGGTGCACATTGATGAACCCGGTATTCGTACCGTGCAAATTGCCGGTAGCGATCCGAAAGAAATGGCAGATGCAGCACGTATTAACGTGGAAAGCGGTGCCCAGATTATTGATATCAATATGGGTTGCCCGGCTAAAAAAGTGAATCGCAAGCTCGCAGGTTCAGCCCTCTTGCAGTACCCGGATGTCGTTAAATCGATCCTTACCGAGGTCGTCAATGCAGTGGACGTTCCTGTTACCCTGAAGATTCGCACCGGCTGGGCGCCGGAACACCGTAACTGTGAAGAGATTGCCCAACTGGCTGAAGACTGTGGCATTCAGGCTCTGACCATTCATGGCCGTACACGCGCCTGTTTGTTCAATGGAGAAGCTGAGTACGACAGTATTCGGGCAGTTAAGCAGAAAGTTTCCATTCCGGTTATCGCGAATGGCGACATTACTGACCCGCTTAAAGCCAGAGCTGTGCTCGACTATACAGGGGCGGATGCTCTGATGATAGGCCGTGCAGCTCAGGGAAGACCCTGGATCTTTCGGGAAATCCAGCATTATCTGGACACTGGGGAGTTGCTGCCCCCGCTGCCTTTGGCAGAGGTTAAGCGCTTGCTTTGCGCGCACGTTCGGGAACTGCATGACTTTTATGGTCCGGCAAAAGGATACCGAATTGCACGTAAACACGTTTCCTGGTATCTCCAGGAACACGCTCCAAATGACCAGTTTCGGCGCACATTCAACGCCATTGAGGATGCCAGCGAACAGCTGGAGGCGTTGGAGGCATACTTCGAAAATTTTGCGTAAACAGAAATAAAGAGCTGACAGAACTATGTTCGAACAACGCGTAAATTCTGACGTACTGACCGTTTCTACCGTTAACTCTCAGGATCAGGTAACCCAAAAACCCCTGCGTGACTCGGTTAAACAGGCACTGAAGAACTATTTTGCTCAACTGAATGGTCAGGATGTGAATGACCTCTATGAGCTGGTACTGGCTGAAGTAGAACAGCCCCTGTTGGACATGGTGATGCAATACACCCGTGGTAACCAGACCCGTGCTGCGCTGATGATGGGCATCAACCGTGGTACGCTGCGTAAAAAATTGAAAAAGTACGGCATGAACTAATTCAGGTTAGCTAAATGCTTGATTAAAAAGGCGCTACTCGGCATGGGGAAGCGCCTTTTTTATAGGTGTCACAAAGGGAGTGACCATGAGAACAGGATGTGAACCGACCCGGTTTGGTAATGAAGCTAAGACCATTATTCACGGTGATGCGCTTGCCGAGCTTAAAAAACTACCCACCGAAAGCATCGATCTGATCTTTGCCGACCCACCTTATAACATCGGTAAAAATTTTGATGGTCTGATCGAAGCCTGGAAAGAAGATCTGTTTATCGACTGGCTGTTTGAAGTGATTGCAGAGTGCCACCGCGTTCTGAAAAAACAGGGCAGCATGTACATCATGAACAGCACGGAAAACATGCCCTTTATCGATATCCAGTGCCGCAAGTTCTTTACCATCAAAAGTCGCATCGTCTGGTCATATGACAGTTCTGGGGTGCAGGCGAAGAAACACTATGGCTCCATGTACGAACCCATCCTGATGATGGTGAAAGACGCAAAGAACTACACGTTCAACGGTGATGCTATTCTGGTTGAAGCTAAAACCGGTGCGCAACGCGCGTTGATCGATTATCGCAAAAATCCTCCACAGCCTTACAATCACCAAAAAGTACCGGGTAATGTCTGGGATTTTCCGCGCGTGCGTTATTTGATGGATGAATATGAAAACCATCCGACGCAAAAACCGGAAGCATTACTGAAGCGCATTATTCTCGCCTCTTCCAACCCTGGCGATGTCGTTCTCGACCCGTTTGCCGGTAGCTTTACTACCGGTGCCGTAGCCGTCGCCAGCGGGCGAAAATTCATTGGTATTGAGATTAACAGCGAGTACATCAAGATGGGACTTCGACGGCTGGATGTCGTGTCACATTACTCCGTGGAAGATCTGGCGAAAGTGAAAAAAAGAAAGACCGGCAACCTGTCAAAACGAAGCCGGATCAGCGAAGTTGACCCCGATCTCATTGCAAAGTAAAGGAAGTGTAAGCCTGGTTTTCAGATTATTCATTTCGTGTATATTTCCTGCCAGACTTGGTTAAACATGCACAGGCTCAGGTAATGATTCGCAAGTATTGGTGGCTCGTCGTTTTCGCTGTCTCCGTTTTTCTGTTTGATACCTTACTGATGCAGTGGATTGAACTACTGGCAACAGAAACAGACAAATGTCGCAATATGAACTCGGTTAATCCGCTAAAACTGGTTAACTGTGACGAACTGGATTTTCACAATAGAATGTAACTTTATACGATACCTAATTCATTTGTTTTATGAATTAATTTCGTTGTGTTTTCATCTGGCATAAACATTCTTAATACATTATCGACTAATGCGGGTGCTTGTTTATAAAGATCGTAACCCGCTATATTCATTAACCAGTTTTGAACAATACCGCTGAAGGCACCATCAATAATAATCATTACGACGTCTAAGTCGAGGCTTTTAGCTACATACCCTTGTTGCTGACATGATTGCAATACTTCGCGCAGAGTCTGCGGATTAAAGCCCATCTTCTCGCGTATTACTGCCTCTGCCAGCATCTCATCATTAAATTCACATTTGTGATATAAGATTTGTAGTAATGCCTGTTGACGGGGAATTTTGGCAATATATTGCAAGCCGACAATCAATTTTTCACGCAATTGTTGAAACGGGTCATGCTCTAATCCAGCCGTCAAGTGTTCCTGGATTAACTCCCGCAATGAAGGCTGTTGCAACCACATCTCATTAAACAGTTGGGTCTTGTTTTCGAAGTGCCAGTAGATAGCGCCACGTGTGACGTTAGCGGCGTCGGCAATGTCGTTGAGTGTCGTCTTGCTTACACCATGCTGCGCAAACTGGGCGATGGCAGTTTCAATCAGTTCTTGCCGGGTCTTCAGGGCTTCGGCTTTGGTTCTTTTTGCCATGATTAATTATTCAGAAAATAAATATATTCGACACAGGGTGAGAAAATAGCGAAGGGTAATCTATCACCTAACGCATATTTATACGAGAGGCTAATATTGAGTTGCTATAAATCGTCAAATAATTCAAACCTATCATTTAGCCAATATGCATTCATTTGATGAATGCATATTTCATTTTAAGTGAAAGTAATTCATCTCATTTCAATTAACGGCAAAACAAAACATTAGAATATTAATCTTTTTTTGTGTTTATGTGCCTTAGACGCCAGTATTCATAACTATTCCTTACATCGACGAATGATAATTTGTAGGATAGCGAACTGTATTTTTTCTTTCTGCGAGTTAACGCGTTGCCTTTTCGGGTAAATAACGCGCTTTTGGTTTTTTGAGGAATAGTAATGACGAAACATGCCAGGTTTTTCCTCCTGCCCTCCTCTATTCTGATCTCCGCTGCTTTAATCGCGGGTTGTAACGATAAGGGAGAAGAGAAAGCTCACGTCGGTGAACCGCAGGTTACCGTTCATGTTGTGAAAACGGCCCCGCTAGAAGTTAAGACTGAATTACCAGGCCGCACCAACGCTTTCCGTATCGCTGAAGTTCGCCCACAGGTTAGTGGGATCGTACTGAATCGTAATTTCACTGAAGGTAGCGATGTGCTGGCAGGACAGTCCCTGTACCAGATCGATCCAGCGACCTATCAGGCAAGTTATGACAGCGCGAAGGGCGAACTGGCGAAAAGTGAAGCCGCCGCCGCCATCGCGCATTTGACGGTAAAACGTTACGTTCCACTCGTGGGAACGAAATACATTAGTCAGCAGGAGTACGATCAAGCCATTGCTGATGCTCGCCAGGCCGATGCCGCCGTGATTGCGGCAAAAGCCACCGTCGAAAGCGCCCGAATCAATCTCGCTTATACCAAAGTGACTGCGCCAATTAGCGGACGTATCGGCAAATCTACTGTGACCGAAGGTGCGCTCGTCACTAACGGGCAAACGACCGAACTGGCAACTGTCCAGCAGCTCGATCCTATCTACGTCGATGTTACCCAATCCAGCAACGATTTTATGAGGCTGAAGCAGTCCGTAGTGCAAGGGAATTTGCATAAGGAAAACGCCACCAGCAACGTAGAGTTGGTCATGGAAAACGGTCAAACCTATCCCCTGAAAGGCACACTGCAATTCTCCGATGTGACCGTTGATGAAAGCACCGGCTCCATAACCCTACGTGCCGTCTTCCCTAACCCACAACATACGCTTTTGCCGGGTATGTTTGTGCGCGCACGGATTAATGAAGGTGTACAACCCGATGCCATTCTTATCCCGCAACAAGGCGTTAGCCGCACACCGCGTGGTGACGCAACCGTGCTGATTGTTAACGATAAAAGTCAGGTTGAAGCGCGTCCTGTCGTTGCCAGCCAGGCGATTGGCGATAAATGGTTGATTAGCGAAGGGCTGAAATCTGGCGATCAAGTCATTGTCAGCGGCCTGCAAAAAGCGCGCCCGGGAGAGCAGGTTAAAGCCACTACCGATACCCCCGCAGATACTGCATCGAAGTAAGGCAATCTGACATGGCAAACTTTTTTATTCGACGACCGATATTTGCATGGGTGCTGGCCATTATTCTGATGATGGCGGGCGCACTGGCGATCCTACAATTGCCCGTCGCCCAGTACCCAACCATTGCGCCGCCTGCGGTTTCTGTTTCGGCAAACTATCCGGGCGCTGATGCGCAGACCGTACAGGATACGGTGACGCAGGTTATCGAACAGAATATGAATGGTATCGATAACCTGATGTATATGTCCTCGACCAGCGATTCCGCCGGTAGCGTGACAATTACCCTCACCTTCCAGTCCGGAACCGATCCAGATATCGCGCAAGTGCAGGTGCAGAACAAACTCCAGCTCGCTACGCCGTTGCTGCCGCAGGAAGTTCAACAGCAGGGGATCAGCGTTGAAAAATCCAGTAGCAGCTATCTAATGGTGGCGGGCTTTGTCTCTGATAACCCAGACACCACACAGGACGATATCTCGGACTATGTGGCCTCTAACGTTAAAGATACGCTTAGCCGCCTGAATGGCGTTGGTGACGTGCAACTCTTTGGCGCACAGTATGCGATGCGTATCTGGCTGGACGCCGATCTGCTGAACAAATATAAGCTGACACCGGTTGATGTAATTAACCAGTTGAAAGTGCAGAACGATCAGATTGCTGCCGGACAGTTGGGCGGAACACCTGCTTTACCAGGGCAACAGTTGAACGCCTCAATTATTGCTCAGACGCGATTAAAAAATCCGGAAGAGTTCGGCAAAGTTACCCTGCGCGTGAACAGCGACGGTTCGGTTGTGCGCCTGAAAGATGTCGCACGGGTTGAACTTGGCGGTGAAAACTATAACGTTATCGCTCGCATCAACGGTAAACCGGCGGCGGGTCTGGGTATTAAGCTGGCAACCGGTGCGAACGCTCTCGATACCGCGAAAGCCATTAAGGCAAAACTGGCGGAATTACAGCCATTTTTCCCGCAGGGAATGAAGGTTCTCTACCCTTATGACACCACGCCATTCGTCCAGCTTTCTATTCACGAAGTGGTAAAAACGCTGTTCGAAGCCATTATGCTGGTATTCCTGGTGATGTATCTGTTCTTGCAGAATATGCGAGCAACGCTGATCCCCACCATTGCTGTGCCCGTGGTGTTGTTAGGGACGTTTGCCATCCTCGCCGCTTTTGGTTACTCCATCAACACACTAACGATGTTCGGGATGGTGCTTGCCATTGGGCTACTCGTCGATGATGCGATAGTGGTGGTGGAGAACGTCGAGCGCGTAATGATGGAGGATAAGCTCCCGTCAAAAGAAGCGACGGAAAAATCAATGTCGCAAATTCAGGGCGCACTGGTGGGTATCGCGATGGTGCTGTCAGCGGTATTTATTCCGATGGCATTCTTCGGCGGCTCTACCGGGGCAATTTATCGCCAGTTCTCTATCACCATCGTTTCGGCAATGGCGCTTTCTGTTCTGGTGGCATTGATTCTCACCCCGGCGTTATGTGCAACGCTGCTCAAACCCGTCTCTGCTGAGCATCACGAAAATAAGGGCGGTTTCTTCGGCTGGTTTAATACTACCTTCGATCATAGCGTTAATCACTACACCAACAGCGTCGGCAAAATCCTCGGTTCCACAGGACGATATTTACTGATCTATGCGCTAATAGTTGCCGGAATGGTGGTGTTGTTTTTACGTCTCCCCTCTTCTTTCTTGCCAGAAGAAGACCAGGGTGTCTTTCTGACCATGATTCAGCTACCCGCTGGCGCGACGCAAGAGCGGACGCAAAAAGTGTTGGATCAGGTGACGGATTACTACCTGCACAATGAAAAAGCAAACGTTGAAAGTGTCTTTACGGTTAACGGGTTTAGCTTCAGCGGCCAGGCGCAAAACGCCGGGATGGCCTTCGTCAGCCTGAAACCATGGGAAGAACGTAGTGGTGAGGAAAACAGCGCGGAAGCGGTTATCCATCGCGCCAAAATGGAATTGGGTAAGATCCGCGACGGTTTTGTCATTCCGTTTAATATGCCTGCTATTGTTGAACTGGGCACGGCAACGGGTTTTGACTTTGAGTTAATTGATCAGGCAGGGCTGGGTCACGATGCCCTAACCCAGGCTCGTAACCAGCTGCTTGGCATGGCGGCGCAACATCCTGGCAGCTTAGTCAGTGTGCGCCCTAATGGCCTGGAAGATACCGCGCAATTCAAACTTGAAGTTGACCAGGAAAAGGCGCAGGCATTAGGCGTTTCGCTTTCTGACATCAATCAGACCATTTCTACGGCGTTGGGTGGGACTTATGTTAACGACTTCATCGACCGTGGCCGTGTGAAAAAGGTTTATGTTCAGGCGGATGCCAAATTTCGTATGCTGCCAGAAGATGTCGATAAACTTTACGTCCGCAGCGCCAATGGTGAAATGGTGCCATTCTCTTCCTTTACCACTTCACATTGGGTGTATGGTTCTCCACGACTGGAACGCTACAACGGTCTGCCGTCAATGGAGATTCAGGGGGAAGCTGCGCCAGGAACCAGTTCCGGCGATGCCATGGCGTTGATGGAAAACCTTGCGTCAAAATTACCTGCAGGCATTGGTTATGACTGGACAGGTATGTCGTATCAGGAACGCTTATCGGGCAACCAGGCTCCTGCTTTGGTGGCAATCTCCTTCGTGGTGGTTTTCCTGTGCCTTGCTGCGCTCTATGAAAGCTGGTCAATACCTGTCTCGGTTATGTTGGTCGTGCCATTAGGGATTGTCGGCGTGCTGCTGGCAGCGACACTCTTTAATCAAAAAAATGACGTTTACTTTATGGTGGGTTTGTTAACGACAATTGGCTTGTCGGCCAAAAACGCCATATTGATTGTTGAGTTCGCTAAGGATCTGATGGAGAAAGAGGGAAAAGGTGTTGTCGAAGCGACGCTGATGGCAGTACGTATGCGCCTGCGTCCTATCCTGATGACCTCTCTCGCCTTTATTCTCGGCGTATTACCACTGGCTATCAGTAATGGTGCCGGCAGTGGCGCGCAGAACGCAGTGGGTATCGGTGTAATGGGCGGAATGGTCTCTGCAACATTGCTGGCTATTTTCTTCGTACCGGTATTCTTTGTCGTGATCCGCCGTTGCTTTAAAGGGTAAATCAGAAACATAAAGGCGCTTTCGGGCGCCTTTATTATTTTTAGTGAAAACCATAAAAATTAATAAGATAATCTTCTGCTCATTCTTTAAAAACTTTTCGTAGACCATGTTCCCTTCACTATTTTTACAATTCACATAATTTGTCATTATTCATTCCGCAAGATTTATAACCTCCAGTGATAAAATGGTACTCAGCTCGTTAATAAGAGAGTTAACTTATTAAGCGTTAGCGTTATTACTGAGGTAACACCATGAAAAGATTAATTCCTGTGGCATTGCTCACTGCATTGCTGGCGGGCTGTGCTCACGATTCCCCCTGCGTTCCGGTTTATGACGATCAGGGACGCCTGGTTCACACCAATACCTGTATGAAAGGTACAACACAGGATAACTGGGAAACTGCCGGGGCTATTGCTGGCGGAGCAGCGGCTGTCGCCGGCCTTACGATGGGGATCATTGCTCTGTCAAAATAACTGAACAGAGCGCGGACTTTCGCGCTCTGTTTAACGATACAGAATCTACCAATACGTTAAACACCGCTATATTTCGCTGGCTAATCCCATTTTAATTAAGCATTTTATCTCGCAGCATTATCTCAATGTCGAAATAACGCATTAATTTATTTTTTAATCACATCCTCCCCACCGATACTCACGCCAATAATCATTATTCTGCTTAGCAAAATACGAGTAAATATTTTGCGCCAAAATGTGGCGCATGTTTCATTTTCGCACCATTGCGGGGCGCTGTTTTTATTATTTCCTGTCTACACTCAGCTTATTGCGACGCGAAATCGTGCGCAAAAGCTGGCACTACTTTTGCTTATAAGAGGATGGCCACAGACAGGTAAAAGGCGTTTCCCAAACGTCCTATAACGATAATTTTCGCCTCACAGGAAGCATTATGAAAAAGATGATGATAGCCACACTGGCTGCCGCCAGCGTGCTGCTTGCCGTTGCAAATCAGGCACAGGCTGGCGCGACACTCGATGCCGTAAAGAAAAAAGGTTTTGTACAATGCGGGATCAGTGACGGATTGCCTGGATTCTCTTATGCCGATGCAGATGGCAAGTTTTCTGGTATTGATGTTGATGTTTGTCGTGGCGTTGCCGCCGCTGTATTTGGCGACGACACAAAAGTGAAATACACCCCGCTCACCGCAAAAGAACGTTTCACTGCATTGCAATCCGGCGAAGTGGATTTACTCTCCCGTAATACAACCTGGACTTCATCTCGTGACGCAGGTATGGGAATGGCATTTACTGGTGTCACTTATTACGATGGCATTGGTTTCCTGACGCACGATAAAGCGGGGCTAAAAAGCGCGAAAGAGCTGGATGGCGCAACGGTCTGTATTCAGGCTGGTACAGACACCGAGCTCAACGTCGCCGATTACTTCAAGGCGAACAAAATGAAGTACACGCCCGTGACCTTCGATCGCTCTGACGAATCCGCGAAGGCACTGGAATCTGGTCGCTGCGATACGCTGGCCTCGGATCAGTCACAACTGTATGCATTGCGAATCAAATTAAGCAACCCTGCCGAATGGATCGTGCTGCCAGAAGTTATCTCTAAAGAACCGCTTGGGCCGGTAGTCCGCCGTGGCGATGACGAATGGTTCTCTATTGTGCGCTGGACGCTTTTCGCCATGCTGAATGCTGAAGAGATGGGCATCAATTCCCAGAACGTCGATGAAAAAGCGGCTAATCCGGCAACGCCTGATATGGCACATCTGCTGGGTAAAGAGGGCGATTACGGCAAGGATCTGAAGCTGGATAATAAATGGGCTTACAACATCATCAAACAGGTGGGTAACTACTCGGAAATTTTTGAGCGTAACGTAGGTTCAGAAAGCCCGCTGAAAATTAAACGTGGGCAAAATAATCTCTGGAACAACGGAGGTATTCAGTATGCGTCGCCCGTGCGTTAAGTCGATATGAGGTAACGAGCGTCGCCACGGCGGCGCTCTCTTTAGCGTTATGGTTTCCGAGGTTCCTATGTCTCATCGCCGCACAACCGTTAAAGGTTCACTTTCATTTGCCAATCCTACAGTGCGCGCCTGGCTTTTCCAGATCCTTGCCGTTGTCGCCGTCGTCGGCATTGTAGGCTGGCTATTCCATAACACCGTAACGAATCTCAGTAATCGCGGCATTACTTCAGGTTTTGCCTTCCTGGATCGCGGCGCTGGCTTCGGCATCGTCCAGCATTTGATCGATTACCAGCAGGGCGATACCTACGGACGCGTTTTTATTGTTGGCTTACTCAACACGTTACTGGTTTCAGCATTGTGTATTGTGTTCGCTTCTGTTCTGGGCTTCTTTATCGGTCTGGCGAGACTTTCGGATAACTGGCTACTACGAAAGCTTTCCACTATTTATATTGAGATCTTCCGTAATATTCCGCCGCTGCTGCAAATCTTCTTCTGGTATTTTGCCGTGTTGCGCAATTTACCCGGACCACGCCAGGCGGTGAGTGCGTTAGATCTGATCTTTTTGAGCAATCGTGGGCTTTATATTCCGTCACCGCAGCTGGGAGATGGGTTTCTTGCATTTATCCTGGCTGTTGTTATGGCTATAGCCCTTTCTGTTAGGCTATTCCGCTTTAATAAAACACACCAGATAAAGACCGGACAACTGCGCCGAACCTGGCCTGTCGCCGTTGGGTTGATCATTGGTTTGCCTTTACTGGCACACTGGCTTTTCGGTGCAGCAGTGCACTGGAATATCCCTGCGCTACAAGGGTTTAACTTCCGTGGCGGTATGGTTCTCATACCCGAACTGGCAGCCTTAACGCTGGCTCTTTCAGTTTATACCTCTGCATTTATCGCTGAGATTATCCGCGCCGGGATTCAGGCAGTGCCTTATGGTCAACATGAAGCTGCCCGCTCGCTGGGATTACCCAACCCGGTTACGCTACGCCAGGTGATTATTCCCCAGGCGCTGCGGGTGATTATTCCACCACTTACCAGCCAGTATCTCAACATCGTCAAAAACTCCTCTCTTGCCGCCGCTATTGGCTATCCGGATATGGTTTCGCTGTTTGCTGGCACCGTGCTGAACCAGACGGGGCAAGCCATCGAAACGATAGCCATGACCATGTCGGTATATCTGATTATCAGCCTGACTATCTCGCTGCTGATGAATATCTATAACCGCCGCATCGCGATCGTTGAACGCTAAGGAGTCATGATGACAAAAGTATTACTGGCTCATCCCCCGCGCCCGGCGAGCCATAACTCAAGCCGCGCTATGGTGTGGGTGCGAAAAAATCTGTTCTCCAGCTGGGGCAATAGCCTGCTGACTATTGGCTGCTTGTGGTTGATGTGGGAATTGATTCCACCGTTGCTGAACTGGGCATTTTTGCAGGCTAACTGGGTTGGCTCAACGCGTGCCGACTGCACAAAAGCCGGTGCCTGTTGGGTTTTCATCCACGAACGATTTGGTCAATTTATGTATGGGCTTTACCCACACGACCAACGCTGGCGAATTAATCTGGCATTACTGATTGGCCTGGTTTCGATTGCGCCGATGTTCTGGAAAATATTCCCACATCGCGGTCGCTATATTGCGGTCTGGGCGGTGATTTATCCACTTATCGTCTGGTGGCTGATGTATGGCGGTTTTCTTGGTCTTGAGCGGGTTGAAACCCGGCAATGGGGCGGGCTGACGCTAACTTTAATTATTGCATCAGTTGGAATTGCGGGGGCGCTACCGTGGGGGATCTTACTGGCGTTAGGCCGCCGCTCCCATATGCCGATTGTGCGTATCTTATCGGTCATTTTTATCGAGTTCTGGCGCGGCGTACCGCTAATCACCGTCTTGTTTATGTCTTCGGTAATGCTGCCGCTGTTTATGGCAGAAGGCACCAGTATCGACAAACTGATCCGCGCACTGGTTGGCGTGATCCTGTTTCAGTCAGCATATGTTGCGGAAGTCGTGCGAGGCGGATTACAGGCACTGCCTAAAGGGCAATATGAAGCGGCGGAATCACTGGCGTTGGGTTACTGGAAAACTCAGGGGCTGGTTATTCTGCCACAGGCGTTGAAGCTGGTAATCCCTGGGCTGGTAAATACCATCATCGCACTCTTCAAAGATACCAGCCTGGTGATCATCATCGGGTTGTTCGATCTTTTCAGTAGCGTTCAGCAGGCAACCGTTGATCCCGCCTGGTTGGGTATGTCGACGGAAGGGTATGTTTTCGCCGCGCTGATCTACTGGATCTTCTGTTTCAGCATGTCACGTTATAGCCAGCATCTGGAAAAACGTTTTAACACCGGGCGTATACCGCATTGAGGACACTATGAGCCAAATTTTACTGCAACCTGCTAACGCGATGATTACGCTTGAAAATGTTAACAAGTGGTATGGGCAATTCCATGTACTGAAAAATATAAATTTAACCGTGCAACCGGGAGAACGAATCGTTCTGTGTGGCCCATCTGGTTCCGGGAAATCGACAACCATTCGTTGTATTAATTATCTGGAAGAACATCAACAGGGACGGATCGTGGTGGATGGGATCGAACTTAACGAAGATATCCGCAATATTGAGCGTGTCAGACAGGAAGTGGGAATGGTCTTTCAGCATTTTAATCTTTTCCCACATCTGACCGTTTTACAGAACTGTACCCTTGCACCTATTTGGGTACGCAAGATGCCAAAGAAAGAGGCTGAAGCTCTGGCGATGCATTACCTTGAGCGGGTGAGAATTGCCGAACATGCACAGAAGTTTCCCGGACAGATCTCCGGTGGTCAGCAGCAACGCGTTGCTATAGCACGTTCACTTTGTATGAAGCCCAAGATTATGCTGTTTGATGAACCAACATCCGCGCTCGATCCGGAGATGGTAAAAGAAGTACTGGATACGATGATTGGGCTGGCGCAATCGGGTATGACGATGTTGTGCGTAACGCATGAGATGGGATTTGCGCGAACCGTCGCTGACCGGGTGATTTTTATGGATCGCGGAGAGATAGTGGAACAAGCTGCACCAGATGAGTTTTTTGCGCATCCTAAATCAGAGCGTACTAGGGCATTTTTATCGCAGGTAATCCATTAATTGAATGTTAGTTCGAAAAGCAAAAAGGCCATCCGAAAGGATGGCCTTTTTGCTTGATTTGATGTCTGGCAGTTTATGGCGGGCGTCCTGCCCGCCACCCTCCGGGCCGTTGCTTCGCAACGTTCAAATCCGCTCCCGGCGGATTTGTCCTACTCGGGAGAGTGTTCACCGACAAACAACAGATAAAACAAAAGGCCCAGTCTTCCGACTGAGCCTTTTGTTTTATTTGATGTCTGGCAGTTCCCTACTCTCGCATGGGGAGACCCCACACTACCATCGGCGCTACGGCGTTTCACTTCTGAGTTCGGCATGGGGTCAGGTGGGACCACCGCGCTACTGCCGCCAGACAAATTCTTTTCTAATCTGCCGAACTTTAACCTAAAAAGTGGTGCTGATACCCAGAGTCGAACTGGGGACCTCACCCTTACCAAGGGTGCGCTCTACCAACTGAGCCATATCAGCACGCTAAATTTGATGCCTGGCAGTTCCCTACTCTCGCATGGGGAGACCCCACACTACCATCGGCGCTACGGCGTTTCACTTCTGAGTTCGGCATGGGGTCAGGTGGGACCACCGCGCTACGGCCGCCAGGCA